>JBCCHQ010000174.1:0-11721 GCA_039028735.1 Planctomycetota bacterium
CCTGCATGCGAGCGGAATCGGAAGCCTACGTGGGTCGAGTTCCTCCGCGCTCACTGGGACGTGCTTGCAGCAACTGACTTCTTCTCTGTCGAGGTGTGGACGCCGAAGGGTCTCGTGACCTACTACGTCGTCTTCGTGATCGAGCTGTCGACTCGCAAGATCGACGTCACCGGCATCACTCCGAATCCAGACGCCGCCTTCATGGCTCAGATGGCCCGCAATCTCGTTGACGACGAGGACGGTTTCCTTCGCGACAAGCGATATCTGATTCACGATCGAGACTCTAAGTACACTGAGCAGTTTCTTCGGATCTTACGTAGCAACGATGTCAAATCGGTGAAGCTCCCCCGCCGTTCACCGAACTTGAACGCCTACGCTGAGCGATTCGTCCTGTCGATCAAGTCCGAGTGCCTCGACAAGTTGATCCTCTTCGGCGAAAGATCACTTCGCCGCGTCTGTGATCAGTTCGCGCATCACTACCACGCGGAGCGCAACCACCAGGCGCTTGAGAATCAGTTGATCGAAGGTCGCACAAGTGCCACAGACCTGATTCGATGCAGCGAGCGTCTTGGTGGTTTGTTGAAGTACTATCACCGTGCTGCGTGAGCACTCACGGTCCCGACTCGACTCCCCCACGCACGCGCAGTACCATCATGTCCGTTGCGATCGAGAAGCCGCACTGTCACGAGATCCTGGAGGCTTGCGGAAGCGATCACCGGCGTAAAGGCGCTGATGAGCAGCCAGATCGCGGGGCTTTCTCGTCGGATGGATAAACGGACACCACGCGAGCACCAAGTAGGTTTCTTCTGTCTTGAAGAGTGATGCAACAACGCCTTCGGATGAATAAACGAACACCACGTGGTTTGAAGTCGAGTGGGGATCGATGGTATTCGATCTGTCGGCCTGACGTTCATTGGACGAATAGGTGTACAGCACGGGAAGTAGTGACTTGGTGAAGCACTAAGTGGTGACGGACCTGGCGGGGCGGAAACCGATGCTGGTGTTGCGAGCCTCAGGCGTTAGCCCGGGGCGGTTCGCCGCCCGCGTGTACCCGACGGGGGCGGACCAGCACCCGCCGCGGGCGACACGCGACTCCGAGGCATGCACATGCGGCTCGAACGGCGAACTCGTCCACTCCCAGAACGATCCTGCGGCGTCAACCATTCCGTACACCGACGTCGCCGTCGGGAATGCGCCGACAGGTTCCGGTTGCGACGGTTCGTTGCGGCTGCCAGCGTTCTTGCACAGGCTCGCGTGCTCGAGATCTCCCCAGACAAAGCGACGGCCGTCGACGCCCCGCGCTGCCTTCTCACGCTCTTCTTCTGTTGGTAGTCGCCACTCAACACCCGTCACACGCGTCTTCCACGCGCAGTACGCGTTCGCGTCATGCCACGAAATCCCCAACACGGCGATTCGTTCCTCGAAGTCCTCGTCGAATGTTGCCACGCCGCGTTCGCGCGGCGGGCCTTCGACGATGTTGCGTAGCGTCCGGTAGACACCGTCCTCGTCCCGCTCCATGTACGCGCCGTCCCCCTTGACCGCCGGGATCAGGGCCGCCGCAGCTTCGATCCCTTCCTCGGCCTCGACCGCCGCCAGGAACTCGCCCCATTCGCCGAACGTCACCGGCGTGCGCCGAATCAGGAAGTCCGGCAGCTCCTTCACCGTCGTCGCCTTCCCCTCGCCGTATACAAATGGGCCCGCCGGCACCAGCGCGAACTCCTCGCCGAGTTCGTCCTCCGTCCGCATCCGAACGGTGCCCCTCCACGTGCACGCGCGTGTCATGTGGACCGGGTAGCGCACGTCGCGATACCCCGCGAGGCGCAGCGTGCACAGGTAGCTTCCCATCGGCAACGCGATGCCGGCGAGCGGCGCCTGGCCGAGCTCGCGCGCATCCGTCGGCGCCAAGACCCCCTGTCGGTCGTCGAAGCGCTCGATCGTGACCTCAGCGCCGGCGGGCTCGGAAACCAGCTCCAGTACGCCGTCTCCCTGGATGTGCGCTGCCAGGCGACCGTCGTCGTAGCGACCGATCATCGTCAGCGCGTAGGCCAGCTCGTCAGCCTCGCCGATTCGCTCGGCCGCGACCAGCCGCGCCACCCAGAGATCCGTCAGCGCGCGCCTGGCGGATGCGTTGTCACTCTCGGCGACCAGCGCGGCGTTGAAAAGCGCCGTCGTGTCGGCGAAAGCAATGGCGGCGTCACGTTTCAGATCGGTGACCTCCTCACGTGCAGCGAGTAGCGGGGCAATCTCCTCAACCGGCTGCCACGATTGGAACTCCCCCTGCATGACCTCGGCCGCACGTTCAGCCTGGTCGGCGGCATCCAGCAGTGCCTCGTAGCGCCGACGCGCGTCGATCCCTCGCACCGTCAGCTCCTCCGCCTCCCTATGACGGCGCTCCTTCTCCGCGCGCCCGTCCAGCCAACCGCGCAGCTCGACCGCAAAGCCGTGCGCCGTCGCCGGCCGCGTGCTAGGGGATGCGCTCATCGCGCGTTCGACCAGCTCCGCCAGATCCTCGGGGACGGCGCGCCGCGCGTTGCGAGTGCGCACCGGCGGACACGTCCCGGCGCGCACGCGCTCGACGAGTTCTGGGCCAGAACCCTCGAACGCCGGCAGGAGCGTTAGCACCTCGTACAGCATCGCTCCAAGCGCGTAGACATCGCTCAAGCGATCGAGCGGTTCCCCGCGCGCCTGTTCGGGACTCATGTACGGGATCGTTCCCTTGATGGTGCCGACCTGTGTGAGCAGCGGCTCATCGGTATCGAGCGTGTACACGCCGTCTTGCGTGTCGGCGAGCTCATCGTCAGAGGTTGCGACCTTCGCGATGCCCCAGTCCATCACGTGTACTTCACCGAATTCGCCCAGCATCACGTTGTCCGGCTTCAGGTCGCGGTGGATCACACCCTTCTCGTGCGCAAAGTGCAGCGCTTCGGCGATGCGTTCCATGACCGTGACCAGCTTGTGCAGCGTGTACTCGGCGCGCGTTTCCTTGCGACCGAGAAACAGCTCGCGCAATACTTCAGTCAGCGTCCGACCGCGGACGATCTTCATCGTGAACCACACACAGCCATCGGCATCGACACCGATGTCGTGCACGGGCGGGATGCCCGGATGCTCGAGCTGGCTGGTTGCCTGCGCCTCGGCGACAAACTTGCGCTTCATCGCCGGCTCTGCGGAGTGCTGCTCACGCTGTACCTTCATTGCAACGTCGCGGCGAAGATCATGATCGAAGACCAGCTTCACTTCGCCCATGCCGCCTTGCCCGATCGAACCTACTACTTCGTACTTCTGGGTGGCTGGCGCGAACGATGCCGACGGGTCTGCGCCCGCAGTCGGAGCCGCGGGGGACCCGGGCCCTGCCACGACGCTCGTCTCCCCTTGGTTGTCGGCTTCGGGTGCCTCATGGCCGAGTCCACCCACATGGGCCACTACGCTCTGTCGCCCGAACTTGTCATCCATTGGATACTCCTCCGTCCCTCGGCCCCGTTGGCGAACGCCATCGGAGCTTTGCACGACAGGGAGTCTCGGCGTAGCCAGTGGAGATGTCAACGTTGAGAGGCCGCAGTGGCAACGGGCAAGGTCGTCCAGTCCGTCTATTCGTCGCAAGTCACAACGATCAACGATTGTCGCACTTGCGTAATCGCTGTCCCTCCCGAAAGCTCATCCCGCGGCGACACTGACGAGACATTGGCAGGAAAGAGAGAACCGGATCAAGCGCGACCAGGTTTTTCCGGTCAGCGAGATCCGTCGAATCAGTCCGAGACATCGTTCACCGCGTGCTTGCATCGCAAACAGAGTAGACAGCTGGAACGAGCGAGCCGAGTGAACTCAAACAGCCGCGTAGACATGATGGAGTCCGCCGAGAATCGGCGTCGACGAAACACGCTGTGCGGCCTTCGGCAAGGTCATGCGAGGGATCGGGGATTGGCGAAGGGTGTGGGGGTCCAGCGACTCTTTGCGCTCCGCGAAGGAAGGCAACACGAGCCAATTTCAGAAATTATCATGCACGCTGACCTGACGAATGCGAGGGATTCAGATGACGTCACAGCGTGCGCCGCGAGGTTGGAAGGAGCGTGTGAAGTGGCTCGTGTTGAACGTGATCTCGCTTGGCCGCGTGTGCACGTCAGTCCTCGAAGCTGAGGATGTCGAGAGCACTGATCCCCAGGTTCGTGGCTCCGCGGAGGTCGAAGCGCTTCACCGTGAAATCCGGCTCTTGAACGAGGAGCTCTCGCTCAAAGACGCACGCCTCTCCCGAGTCTCGCCTCGCAAACGACAGCACTACTCCCCGACCGAACGCATGCGAATTCTTGAACTTAAGGCAGCTCGCGGTTGGTCTACAGCTCAGACAGCCGAGGCCTTTCTTGTTACTCCGGCAACGGTGGCCTCTTGGCAGCGCACATCCAATATAGATGATGGGCAGACACCGAATGAGATCCACGAAGCGCAGCCCAAAGAGGCCGAACCGAACGGCGGCAACTTACTCTGCATCAGCTTCTACAAAGGCAAGCGCCACCTACCGGTTGTGACGACGCGAAGTGCGGCAGCATGACCCTACAAAGTCGCTGGTCCCCCACACCATTCCACTTGTTGAGAAAGTGGATAAAATCCATGGCGGATCAGTCCTGTTAACGACGCTTCGATACACAAGCAGAGTCCTTTGGCTCTATGGGCCCGTTGGGCGGTCCGGGATCGCTTCTTCCGGTTCTAGTACACAGGTGAGAGCTGCCATGCTTGCGTTTTATCAACAATTCGCTGCGATTGGGCGCGGCCTCCTCATCTTGTTTCTCGCTGGATCGTTGGTGGCGATCGTCGGCTGCAACTCCGGTCTCGCGGCCCTGATCTCGGGCCTCAGTGATTCAGGCAGTCCAGGGGATTCAGACTCACCGTCCGCAGTTTCAGCGTTCGCGGTCTTCGACACAAAGACCGCGCCGGCGAAGATCCGCTTTGTCGTCACGGACGCGAATTCGGATGACGTCGAACTCGAACTTCTCTACCAGATGTCAGACGGAACGACGCGCTCCATCACTGCTCTGCAGGGCACGTCCAACCCCGAGACGTACGCGTCGACCCCCGATGGCGCAACGTACGAGGTACTCTGGGACTTCACATCCGAATTGGATTTCGATCCAGCAGGTGGTTTTGTCGATGGCGTCACAGTCTTTGGTCAGATCATCAACGATAGTAACGCGCCGAATGCGGTCATCGCAGGAGCTACCGCTGCCGTTGGAATTGGACTAGGCAACGACGCCCCCACCATCGATTCGATCATTACTCCGACGGAAGAAGTCGCAGGAGTCGTCCCGATCACACTCACTGTGTCCGACTCGTCGTCGGATCTCGTTTCGATTCGTGTGGAGTACGACGTCGATAACTCTGGGGCTTGGAACCTAGCGCGCCCCGCGGCAATGGCGACCACACCTGCGTTGGCAATCATGTCGGTCGGCGCAACACCGGGCGGCACGACGCTAAACTTCTTTTGGGACGCGAACGAAGACTTGCCATCGCAAGAGCATAGAATCCGGCTGCGGTTAACTCCCACAGATGGAGTTCAAGAGGGTTCTCAGACAATCTCGCAGGAGTTCGGCATCGACAACAACGCGCAGACGATCGCCATTCTCGACAATGGTCTGGTCACGACCGGCGCCCTGGACGTCGTTGGCGGCATCGCGATCCCGTTTACCCTTGTCGACCCGGAGAGTGACAGAATCCGCGCGGTGTTCCAGTGGCGTCTCCCAGGTCAAGACTTCCCCGCGCTGCCACTAGACGACCCTGCTGCCGTCTTCTCGATCCAAGGCGATCCAAAGCTCCGAGAGGAGTTTCAGGTCTGCTCATTGAGAGACTCTTGGGTCTATGGCCGACCAGAGGCGATCAGCGCAACAGAGATCCGTCTTCCCGAACTGGGGACCAGCGAGGTGCCGATCTCCACGCCCGATCTTGTGGAACGAAAACTTGAACTCCTGCGCCCGTCAGAGCTGCCGATTTCACTGCCGGGGACCTGGTTGACGAACCCGCTTCTAAGCCCCGTCGCTGCCGTCCCTGTCGGCGACGGGTTGCGAGCGCTCCTGCTCGATCAACCGACTATTGGCAGCTGGCGCGTGCAAGTAGTCGAGTTAGCGACTGGCACCTCACACAGCACATTGGCTACTGGGAGCGGTCAGCCCACTGCCATAGCGCTGTCGCCTACAGGAGAGAGCTTCTTCACCTCTGCCTTCAACGGCAGCAGTTTCACCATCGAGCAGCGGAGTACCTCGAGCGGCGCACTTGTCGGAACTTCTACCGATTCAACCACTGGTGCCGACGGAATTCGGGGACTTGCCGCCCTGTCGGAGGGCAGCGTTCTTGCCACAACCGGCAACGCGCTGCTTCGTGTCAGCTTTGCATCGACGCCAGCGCTGGTGACTACGATCGTTTCCGGGCTTGCCACCCCGTGGGGCGTGGCGGTCGATCCGCTCGATCGCAGAACAGCCCTTGTCGCCGAGAACACGGCTAACCGTGTCGTTGCGGTCGACTTGGCAAGGGCAACGGTCTCCGACGCACTACTTCCCGACCCGGGTCCAACGCCCATCAACACGGTGACTTTCCCTTCCCCAAAAGGAATCGCCCTGGATCGCAGCGGCGTACGTCTCCTGGTAACGACTCACCCGGGATCCGGCACCTGCGAGCTCCGCGCCATGAACCGCCGCTCGCCGCACGATCTCGACGCGAGTGGATTCGCCAACCCCTTTGCTTATGTACTGTCCGAACTGCCGCTGGCGACCGGGGCGCAGATCGCTGCGGGACACGAAGGGGCACGACTCATCGTTGACCCGACGACCTCGGACCTCATCGTGATTGGCGGTATCGAGCAGCGCCGAACGATTACCACTGCTCCGCCGAGCACGAACATCGTCACCGTCGATGAACCACTCGCCCCCCTTCTTTCCGGGCCGCGGCGTTGGCGCGTGAACCGTTCGACCTATCACTTCTCTTCGTCACCGACTGGTGCTCAGAATGCCTTTGCTTGGGACTCCTCGGACAACCCGCGCGGTGGCAATGTCAACCTTCGCGTGATTCCCTTTGACACCGAAGCGGGCGTGCCATCCGAAACAACAGCGGAGCGCCCCACTTCGTCGGCAATCGGACATCGCCGCGTTGTCCTCGACGGCCTTTCGCTTGACCCGATCCAGGATTTTACTGATAGCCTCGACTTCATTGCTCCGGTCGTCGTCGACTTCGACCGAGATGGCGACCTAGACGTATTCATCAGCAACGGCAGCGAACCACGAGTCGTCCTGCAGACGGCACCGGGACAGTTCTCATCTCCACAGCGACTTGATCTACCGCTGGGCAACTCCCTAAGAACCGCGACTCATGTTACGGACATCGACGCTGACGGTGACATCGACTTGATCCACCTACGCCGAGATCAACGCGTGGAAATCCTTCGAGGCACGGGACCGCTCACCTTCGAACCTCAAGCGGAGATCTTGCCGACAACGCTGTTGACGGAGAGCGTTCAATCGCAAGTCCTCGGTTCCCTAGAAACCGCCGATGTGAACGGTGACGGACGCACCGACCTCATCGCCACGCAGCCAGCGCGCCAATTGGTTCAACTCAATAACCAGTCTGCCCTGACCGGCCTGCAGCACGTAGTCCTGATCTACCTGCAAGGGAGCGAGGGCGACTTCCAGATCCAACCGCAACACTTTGGTAACGACACCCTAACGCGAGGAACTCGAGACGTCGCCACTGGAGACATCAACGGAGACGGACTTATGGACTTGCTGGTCGCCAACGCGGGGGACTCTACACTCAACTCTCGGGGCAGAATCTCTGTACACCTCCAAGCAGCGGGAGTCGACTTCGATGGCAACGTCATCGAGATCGGGGAACCGAGCGCTTTCGCGCCGAATATTCCCGACACTGCCGCAGTAACCTGCGTCGAACTCGCTGATCTCGACGGGGACGGTGATCTCGACATCCTCGCTGGACACGGGCATTTTTCGATTGGCCAAGGACCAGCCGTGGCTCCAACGTACGCGGGCGCCATCACGATCTACTGGCAACTCGAGCCCGGTGTATTCGACGCTACAGCGCCGCTGATTCTCCGCGGTTCCGAGCTCAACACGGAGGGTGTTCAACACCTTGAAGTCGCAGACATGGACGGGGACGGACAGGTCGATGTCATTGCGCAGGGCTCAAAGGGAGTTCACATTTTTCGGCAGACGAGCCCTGGCAGCTTCGCCGATCCTCAAACGTTCCCCTACGTCGGAGCGACGATCGTCTCTACCCGCAACACAGATGCGGCCGATGAGCTATCCGTGGCGGACATCGAGGGCGACGGGGATCTCGACATCGTGTACCGCAACCGAACGAACAACGAGATCGTTGCGCTGCTCCAGACGAGCCGAGGCATCGAGCTCTTCCCCGAATCGGCAACTCTGATACACACACCCGGGGTCACTGATGGATTCAACGATGTCGTCGTGGCCGACATGGACAGTGATGGTGACATGGATATGGCTACGTCCCACGGTGGTTTCATCGGCCTCGGTGCCGCCGGCACTTTTCAGATCACCTTCCAGAGCGCGCCTAGGACTTTCGTCTCGACACCACTTGAGTTCGGTGATCCGATTCTTCTCACCGGGGTTCCGGTCCGCGTAGACGCCGCCGACCTCGATCAGGACGGCGACAACGAACTGATCGGCGTGAGTGCACGGACAAACAACATCAATATCTGGTTCCAAGAGGAACCTGGGGTGTTCGGCTCACGTCTCGAGCTGCAGGGCGCAGACAACATGTCGGCGAATCCACTGATCAACATCATCGACAAGCTTCTGGTCGAAGACTACGACCGAGACGGTGTGCTTGAGTTGGTAACTGCTCACGATCGAAATCTCACCGTACTCGGTTTTGACTCGAACGCTCCTGGACAATACGCCGAGTCTTTTCGCTATGAAGTCCTCGATGACCAAGGGGCCCCCCTGCAAGCCGCACCAGAGACAATTCGGCTTTTCGATGAGGATGGCGACGACAACCTGGACCTAGTGGTTGGAACGATTGGCTTTGGCACCTCAGGCGACTTCTTGTACACATTCTCAGGCCAAGCCTCCGGTCCCTTCGACCCGACCCCCGTCGCCTCTCCGGGTGCCGGCGCAAGCGTTATCGTGGACTCCGACATCGATGGCGACGGGGACGTAGACCTTCTGACACTATCGGTTGGTGTAGGTTTTGGGGGCACACCGATTCAAGTCCGAGAGCGCACAACATCTGGCAGCTTCCTGAAATTTGAGATTCCGGGCACAAGCGCTGTCCCAGGCGTCTTGGTAGGCGAGCAGACGCGGATTGTGCCGCATGATATCGACGCCGATGGTGATCTCGATGTGCTGTATCTGTCGCCACCCCCCCCGACCGTCAACGCGGTGGGACACGGAGGCGTCAGCGTCGTCCGACAATTGGGGCCGGGGATCTTTGGCGCCCCAGAGCTCCTCGTCCCTGGCGACGTAGCCGTCGGCAACTCCCTAAGGCTGGCGGACCTTGATGGCGACGGCGAGGTTGACATTCTTCTCCCTCGAGCGCTTCAACTCGTAGACACGGGACTGCGCATTCTCTGGGGAAATGAGTAACGAACGGTGGATAGCCGCTCATACAACTTCTGAAGGAGCTAGTAATGAGTTTCTTTCGATCTCTACAGCTTGTCGTTGTTGGACTGATCCTTTGCAGTTCAACCGTCCAAGCATACGAAATCACTCCGGTCCTCGTGTCCGGAGATCCAGTACCTGCCCCCGCGACTGGGATGGTTGGGTTTGCCGCGGCGCCAGTCGCGCGCGGTGGCAACTTGATGCTGACAGGTTCAACGGTTGGAGCGTTTGTGTGGGTAAACGGAGCCATCGCGTATCAGCAAGGAGACTTCGACCCCTCCGGAAGTGGCTTTCAGCTTGGCTTTCCTGCGACGCTGGAGCCATCTACCTCCCGCATCACCTCAACAGGGGAAGCACTGGTCGCAACCACTCTCCTCGGGGGGAATTTTGATCGTGTGGCATACATCTGGGACGGGAGCGGACTCACGCTGGTCGCTCGCACCGGCAACCCCATTCCGGGGGCCTCCGGGCAAGCGTACGGCGACATGAGTTTTTTCGGCTTGACTGACTCGGGCACGTTTTGCTGCAAGACCGTGTTGCAGCCCCTAGGTGACACGGCCTTGCTTCGGGGTGGTACCATACTCCAGCAAGTGGGAACAACCATCGTAGGCGGCGGTTCCTTTGACAGCCAAATCTGGACTAACGACTTCGATCTAGTGGAATGGAACGGGGCCGGAGATGTCGTCTTTCTCGGCCAGGGTAATGGCGCAGCCTCCACCGATGAGGCCATCTTTCGAGTCCTCAACTCGACAAATAGCCTAGAGCTCCTTGTGGGAGAGGGAGACTCTGTTACGCCCCTTACGGGCCCAAATCCCGACTCAGTGAATAGCTTCGAATGTACCTCAATCGCATCCACCGGCGACTGGGCCGTCTTCGTGAAACTGGCTTCCCAGCCGGCTGCATCGAGCGATGCCATAGTCACGGCAGCAGGCCTAGTTTTCCAGGCCGGGCTACCCGCGGGCAGCGGCACAGGTGGCACCATCGGCGCGATTGATTCCTGTTCCATCAATGCAGTGGGAGACCTTGTCGTTATCGCTTCTATCGAGAATGCCACCGATCCAGATATCACGCAGGGGTTGTTTCTCAATGGGACGCTGATCTTGCGGAACTCATTGTTCCTAGTTGCCAACCAATTCGTCGCGCTCTCGAACGCCATCATCGATGACACCGGCACCATCTACTTCGAGGCCTTCAACGGTGTGACTGGGGGCCAAGGTGTGTATTCATTGACTCCGGAGTTCATTCGCGGCGACACGAATGGTGATGGCTCCAACAACGTCGCCGACGCGGTCTACCTTCTGGGGAATCTATTCCCGGGTGTGAATCAAAATGAACTCCACTGCCTAGACGCCGCCGATGCAAACAACGATTGCTCGATCAACATCGCCGACGCCGTAATCATCCTGAACTCACTATTCGGTTCCCCAGCGGTTCCTCTGCCTGTCCCTAACCCTACGACCGGGTGTGGTCCGGATACGGGCTGTTCGCTTGGCTGTGCAGTTCCGACACCTTCGTGCTAGATGTCGCCTGCTGTGGGGGTGTGGGGGTGTGGGGGTCCAGCAGCGACTCGTTGCGCTTGGCGAAGGAAGCCAACACGCTCCAGATTCAGAGGTTGTGTGGGGGTCCAGCGACTCTTTGGGCCTGCGGCAAGAGCACAACCGCTGGCGTTTTCACAAGATAACACACAGGATCGAGGCCTTAGGTCTCGAGGTCGCTCGGCACCAACCGGGGCAGCGCGAGGCCGTTTCAGCAATCGCCTCAGGGGCAACTGCTCGATTGCGCCCTTGCGACTCGCCCCACACGCTGCACCCGGCTGCTAGTGTGTTGCGCGAAAGTTCGTCAGAAAAGTCCAGAATGTCATGAGAAACACCACGGTAGACCTGCCGCGCACTCTGCTACGCTGCGATCGAAGGGAGTTGGGAGATGAAGTGTTGGTCAATCTGTTCGTCGCTGCTCTTCGCAACGGCAGCGACGGGTTGTACCAGCTCGCCGCAAGGCGCCGTGGGCGAGCCGAGCAGTTCGATTCGATCGTTGTGCGAGGCGGGGCACTACCATGAAGCAATGCGCCAGCTTCCGAAGGAAATGGATGCTTGGGCCGAGTACACCA
>JBCCHQ010000175.1:0-11637 GCA_039028735.1 Planctomycetota bacterium
AAAAGGGAAAAGGGAAAAGGGAAAAGGGAAAAGGGAAAAGGGAAAAGGGAAAGCGGGCGTGGGACCAAGAGAGAAGAGGTCATGTCTGGAATGTTCCACGTGGAACAATGTTGTTTCTCGTCAAGCAACAGCCCTGCGCGGGGTCTGGGGGATGTTCCACGTGGAACATCTTGGTGCGGGGCCAAGGACAACCGGGCCCGCTCGATTGTTCCACGTGGAACAATCCTCCGGTTCCTACTTGCGTGGCCCCCGCCGTCACGACTCTTCGAGCTTGCGTCGTCGACTTGGCGTCCCTCTTTCTAGAGCAAGTTTCTATCTCACGAACCCCTCGCACTGTCTCAGTTGCTCCCGGGTTCTTGATCGGGGGTGCTCATCGGAACCACTCACACTCGCCCGGCGCTGCCGAGCGCTGTCCATTTGCTAGGCAGTTATCGATGTGGATAACTCGCTGAATCTACGTAATCCCATGTGGCCAATTGGGTTAGCGTTCAAATGTCGTGGAAGAAAGGGTTGCATCTAAGTGGCATCCGGCAAACAATCCTACAGACGGTGGATCTGAAGCGGCAGGCAAGTGCTCTCGAGAGCTCCCGTGAAGTTTTGATTTGCGGAGTTTTTGATTCGCGCAGTTTTGAGTTTGCGGCGCTCAATTCCCTTCAGAAGGAAGCCGGCTTTGGGCGATAGACAAGGAACGGGGTGTTCCCGCCCCGATCACTGTCTTCGTGGCCCGTTGCCGCGAAACGATGCTTATCTGCCAAGTTGCGCTTCGCGCTTGGCTCCGAGTCAACCCAGTAGGTGTGTCCGTGCTCATCGGAATCATCAGCGACATTCACGGCAACCGGCAAGCACTCGACACGGTGCTGGCTGCGGTCGAGCGACTGAGCTGTGACAAGATCGTTTGCCTTGGCGATATCGTCGGCTACGGCGCCGAGCCGGGCTACTGCGTTGATCGCATTCGCGAAGTGTCCGATTGGGTCGTCGCCGGCAATCACGACTACGCCGCACTCGGCAAGATCAACATCGAATACTTCAACACGCATGCGCGCCAAGCGACGTTGTGGACGCGTGACCAGTTGAATGAAGAGCAGAAGCAGTACCTCGCGGATCTGCCGCTGATCGAAGTCCAAGAAGAGTGCACGTTCGTCCACGGTAGCCTCGACTCACCGGAACTCTTCGACTACGTGCAGACTTCTTATGATGCGTTTCTGACGATGGAGCGTATGACGACGAAGTCGTGCTTCATCGGTCACTCCCACGTGCCGATCACGTTCTTGCTCAACGAAGTGATCACGTACACGCTCGACCCAGAGGTGACGATTACCGACGCGCAGAAAGCCATCGTCAACGTGGGCAGCGTCGGTCAGCCCCGCGACAACAATCCGCTCGCGTCGTTTGGTACCTACGACACCGAACAAGAGACGGCGCGGATTCATCGCATTGAGTACGACATCGAACAGTCGGCTGAGCTGATCCTACAGGCGGGACTCCCTGAGTTTCTCGCGGAACGACTACGCGTCGGGCGCTAGTCTGCGACACGTTCATCCCCGAACAACCGAACACGACCTGAATGCGCTGCGCCGATGTTTCTCGCGCAGCCTGGTCGAAGCGTCGCCGTTAGGGTGGCGTGATGAGCCCGGGCGTTACGAATCAGGTCTTCCCGATTCAGGCTCTACGAGCTGGGATTGGACGGTGGGCTCGTAATGTCCTTTTGCGATGAGGACGCGGCTTCGTCGACTTCGTCTTCGATACCGCGGATCCCCTTCTTGAACTCGACGACACTCTTGCCGACCGAGCGCATGACGTCGGGGAGGCGACGTCCAAACAGAAGGAGAGCGATGACCATGATGATGGTCAGTTCGAAGGGGCCGGGCATGCCGAATGCCAAGAGAGCGCTGCTCGGAAGTTCCATGTCGTTCAACCTTCGTCGTTCAACCTTCAATGCCCCCGCATGGGAGCTCGCTGATCTGGCGGTTCCTTCAGCCGGAATGCCGGCGTACCTGGTGAACCGTGCCCCTAGTGTACTCTACGATCGCTGTCGAGTGTACCCGGTGCGTTCTGGCAATTCCTCAGGTCTCCCACGATCACGACCGCAGCGCAGCCAGGCGCCCGCGCCGCGCTCTGGCCCCCCTGCCGCAAAGGCGAGAGGCTTCTTGCCGGGTTCGACCCCCCTCAGCGCCGGTGGTGCTCTCCGCAGTAGATATGACCGATTTTCACGGCCGCGCGGCTTAGCAACTTCTTCTCTAGCTGCATCTCCGTGATTTCGCCGACGGGGGTGACCTCCTTGTTGGTGTCTTCGGGAAACTTCACCGTGAAGGTCTTCTTGTGCACGGCACGCTTCTCGCGCGTGTCCCAGACTTCGACTCTGACCTCAGCGCTCCCCTGCAACATCCCGTAGACGACATCGTCGCTGACCTTGACCGAGCGGAGCCATCCCAGCACGACGAAGTCGGCGCCGGCATCAGCCCCCAGCTGCCCCCAAGGGGGCGGATCGGGGTAGTCGCCGCGGATGACTCCATCCTCGACCTCGTGGTCGCCGACCAGCTGACACCCGCCCTCGCTCTGCAGCTGCATCGCGACCGCGTTGCCGACGGCGTCGCCCCGCGTCGACTCGTAGTGGAACATGCGACCGTCACGAAACGCCGGGACCAGAACCCGCGCCTCTCGGATGTCGAACTCTGGTTCCGTGTACTCACCCAAGATTGCGTTCAGGATCGTGCATCCCGTCAGCGATGCGACCAGTGTTGTCACCAACGCTACCGTGAGTAGCGAACCTATCGACTTCTTCATTTGCTTGTCTCCAAAGGCCCGGTGTCGCCGGGCGAATCGTTCTTGTTCGGAGATTCCCAAACGCTGACCTCGAGTTCGTGCAGCAGTTCGTGAATCTGTGAAGTTCCGTCGCCACGCGCTGCGAAACGCAAAGAGCTTCGCAGGTGTGAGAGCGCTTTGTGGGGGTCGCCATGCTTGTGAAAGCTCAGTGCCAAGTTGCGATGGATCGCGGGATTCTCTGGCTCCAAGTGTACGGCGATCTGCAACTCTTCAATGGCCAGCTCCGTTTGGTCCATCTCGCGGTAGATGCACCCCATGTTGTTGCGGGCGTCGACGTTGTACGGATCCACCAGCAATGCCTGCTCGATCGCGCGAACCGCTTTGTCGTGTTGCCCGGCTTCTCGCAGGGCGCATCCCAAGTTGTTCCACGCCTCCACTTTGTTTGGGAAGCGTCGCACCACGATCTGCAGCTGGTCGATCGCGGCGTTGGTCTGCCCGCGATGCAGCAGTACCATGCCGAGATGGTTGCGGGCGTCAGAGTCTTCCGGGTCCGTATCGATAACCGTCCGCAAGACCTGCTCGGCGTGATGCAGCTCGCCCTGGTTGAACAGTGCATAGCCCAAGTTCGCGCGCTGCTGCGAATTCAAGCCGGTTTCGTCGGCCTCCAGGATCGCGACCGCCTCGTCCACCTGATCTGCTTCGAGCAGCAGGCAACCGAGATTGTTGCGCGCCACCGCGTGTTCTGGCTGCAGCGCCAACACCTCGCGGTACAACGCGATCCCTTCCTGGAGATGGCCTTGCTCCGCGGCGTTTGCGGCGCGCACCAATAGGTCGTCCAACGGCGACGCAATCATCTCTTGCGCGGTGCTTTCTCGCTGCGTCCGAGCAGCTCCAAGATCTTCAGAATCTCGGCACCCTGAGTGCCGCTGCCTCCGCGAGCCTTCACCGAGTACTTGCCGTTCTCGCGCTGCCGGAGCGTGAGCTGCTCGAACGACTTCGAGGTGACGTTCTTCTCGATCAGCTGCACGCGGTTCCCGTCGAACGCCGAGAACACTAGTGTCTCGTTAGCGCGCGTGTAGGTGGACCGGTCCGCCAGCACGCAGAGGTCACCGGACAGGAAGTTGACCCCTTGCCAGACGCTGACTGTGTGAAGCTGCAGCGGCTGCTTGCTGTTTCGGCTTTTTCGTTGTTGCGGCGCCGGGCGCAGCTCTGCCAGCAGGTTCTCGGCAAGCAGGCGTAGCGACGTTGGCTTTTGCAAACCACCGTTGCCAGTCACTGCCGTTGTTGTCTGAAAGTTGCCGACGACGTCGCCTGTGAGAAATACCCACAGCGTCTCTGTCGCGTTGTGTGCTCCCGGATTGCGCGTAACGCGAATCTCGCGCGCGCGCACGTCACTCTGGCCACCTTCCGGTGCGCCGTAGCGCAGCGTCTGCAGCGCCAGCTCGTCATCCGGATCGCTGACAATCAGGGTCTGGCGGCTGCGGGCCCACTGGCACGCGGAACCCTCGAACCCAACCGATCGGTCTGGGCTCTCGATGCGGATCCGCCCCTTGGCTGTGACGTCGTCGAGAACAAGTTCGGTCTTACCCCCGATGCTGACCTCGGCCAACGCGGCAGTCACGCGCGTCGCGCTGAAGTTCCACGGCACGTCCACTCTGGACGTGTTGCTCGATCCGGTCGGTGGCTGTTGGTGAATCCAGCCTCGCACTTCGCCGTCGAGGACGACTTGCCGTTTGTCGGTGAAGACTTTGATCGACTTCGCAGTCAATTCGTCGTCGTTGTCCCCCTCGAGATGGAGAATCCGCTGCCGCGCTTCCCCTTTCAGTTCGAGTTCGCTGGCGGCCGCGTCCCACAACACTTCTTGTCCCATGGCGACCAGGACTCCATCGCTGATCTCGACGAAGCCCCCCGCGTCATCCCATGCCCGCGCAAACACGACGTTCCCGAGCGCATCGTCGTTGTAGCTCGCCGGTTTGACCGAAGTCTGTTCGCGGGCGTCCGTCGTGGCAAGTTGCACGTGCAACCGAGGGCTCAAGATCACGACAGGGCGCTGCTGCGATGGCTGGCCGCGCTGCGCGTTGGGGTCGGAGCTGCTGGGCAGCAGTTCCGTGCGAGCCTCGAGGCGCACCTGATGCGAATCGTTGGCTGCGAGAGTGTGCTTGATGATGTCGAAGTGAATCTCTTCTCCCGACAACCGGACGGCGTTGTCCCGATACGACAGCGATCCGGGTGTGCCTTCGAGACGGATCCGTTGGTCGTCTGCGGCCCACGAGACGGCGCGCCCTTCGAGCTTCGCACGCTCCGAGCCAACCAGTTCGAACATGATCTCCTGTGCGGCCCCCTCTTTCGCACTCGCGATGACATCCTGTAGGGCGCGATTCTCGTCCCAGGCCAAGGCCAGTTGATGACAGGTGCCCTTGGCGTGGTCGTTGGCGCCGCGGTCACGGAGCCAACGTGGTTCCTTGGCCTCCGATGATTCTTTCGTCGGGAGGTCCCTGGCCGGCAAGTCGTAGATCACGAAGTGCACGGCTTCGGTGAAGATCAGCTTCGGTGTTGTCAACGCGAGCGCAATCTGACCCGCTGCGATTTCGTTGCGGCCGCCGGGGCCTTCCCGAAACGATGGGCGCAGCTGCGGGGCCTTCGCGGTGCCCAACATCTTCAGCGTGTCGGACGCGCCGTCGTAGACGACGGTGGTGCCGGTTAGTTCAGCGCCGTTCTCGCGCTCCTCGGTGATCCGGAGACCGTGGGCCACCGCAGCCGTCGCGCGGAACTCCCGCAACCTGCCGCGTTCGGTCTGATTGCGACTCTTCTCCAGCCACGAGAGCTCGGCGTGGTCGGTGCCGGTCATCTTCCAACGACTCAACAGGCGTGGGTTGCCCCCCGCCGTTTCCGCCTTCGCTGTACGTTGAAACTCGGCCGTGACGTTTCCATCGAGGTGGCAGCGACGTTCGAGACTCAGCAAGCGAGCCTTGTCGGCTCGGAAGTTGACGAACTTGCCCGAGCCCTCGATTCCTTCATCGAGCAACGCTTCGCCGCTGCCTTCGTTCCACTGCAGCCGGCCGGCCGCGATCATGTTGTTGTCGGGCAGGTGTACTTCTACCGGACGCTCTCCGCGGAGTGCGGTTGCACCGATGAACTTCAGCGTCGTCGAGTCGAAGGCGAGTTGCAGTTCCTCACAAGAGAACCAACTGTCTCCGGGAGGAGGCGGGTTATCGATCGTAGCCGTTTTCGGCGCTTCGAAGATGCGCACGCGATCGTGGAACACGGCTTTGTTGTTGATGCGGTCGATCGTCAGTTCGCCGTCGCCAACCAAGAAGACCTGCTGCTCGATTCCCGCGCCGCGGGAGTCACTGCCTTTGGTCGGACGCAGGCCGAGGAGGCCGCCCCCCTTGCTGCGATCCAGCGACACCACGACAGGTGGCAGAATCTTCAACTCGTCGAGGCCCGCTGCGGTATCGACGATCCCGGTAAAGCCGCTGCGGCCGTAGATCTCGACGGCGGGAAAAGAGATGCGCACCGGCTTCGTCCCGAACATGCGGGCTTGCTTGGTGTCGTCGTCGTAGCGGACGTCGAGGGACGTCGTTTCGAAGTGCGTGCCGTCATCGCCGTCGCCGGTGATGCCGTCCATCAGCTTCAGGCGTGAGTTGTTGTTGTCGTATTGAATCTTGCCGGCGCGCAGGACGAATTCGGTCATCGCTGTCAGCGCATCCTCTGTGGGCGAGCCGCCAGGTTCGAGTGGTAGAGTGATCACTGCGTTCGTCAGCACTTGCGGCTCGGTCATGTTGGACATGTCGATCGCTGTGCCGTTGGGATCTTCGAGATCGCCGCGCAGTTCGAACTGCAAGCGGTTGTTCGTGCGGTCGGTCTTTTGGAACTTGACCCGGTTGCGACTTCCCGTCTCTTGCTGTGCCTTCTCGATCCAGTCGGGCTTTTTGGCGCTCTCTTCATCGCCATGGAAGATGCGACCGAATTGATTCGTGAAGGCGAGGAACATCACAAGTCCCACAGAGAAGACCGAGATGAAGAATGTGAAACGTCTCATGGCAGGTACCTCCTGACGGCGTCAGACCATTCCCCGCGCGCGTGGAGAATCCACTCGCACACTTCCCGAACCGCCCCATTGCCACCGCTGTTCTTGGTGACAGCACACGCTGCTTCTTTGACCATCGAATGCGCGTTCGCGACAGCCACAGGTAGACCGACGGCGCGCATCGGTGGGATGTCGATCAGGTCATCGCCCATGTAGACGGTGTCCTTGGCGTCGATCCCGGTTTCGGCCAAGATCTCGGCCACAGCCGCTTCTTTGGTATGGATCCCCGACAGGTGACGTTCGATGCCAAGCTCTTCGGCGCGCCGGTGGACCACGGCCGAAGCTCGCCCTGACAACAGCGCGAGTTCGATCCCGGCCTGGCGCATCAAAACGATGCCGGTGCCGTCGGGTACATGAAACGACTTCCACTCATCACCGGCGCCGTTGAGCCAGATCCGATTGTCGGTCAGGACCCCATCCACGTCGAGGATGAGGAGACTCGGTCGGCAGCCCTCGAACGGGGCTGGAATTGTTTCGTTCATCGCCGGTGAGTGTACCTCCCCCCCAATCGACATCATTGGGATTCCGGAGAAAGTCGCGTCCAGATGTCAGCCTCCCGCAGCGTCAAGATCTCTGTGTTGTGTCACCGGACAATCACACCCTCCGTAGTAGCCGCGTGCTCCGGCACGTGCCCGAGCGGAGAAAGCGGTACCAAACGATCTCAGGTCACCTATTCTTGTGCGGCAACTCGTGGGACCGAAGGAGACCCGTGTGAACGTGACGTGGCCTGACATCATTGTCCTAGCGGCCGTGATCTACTCGATCGTGCTGCACGAGTTGGCGCATGCGTTGGTTGCCTTTTGGTGTGGCGACAAGACCGGGCGCGATCTGGGTCGAATCACGCTGAACCCGATCCCGAACATCTCGCTGATCGGGTCGATCCTGGTGCCGATCATCGTGATGCTTCAGGCCGGTCTCGTCTTTGGCTGGGCCAAGCCGGTCCCGGTGGTCCCGGCCAACTACCGACGGTTGGTGCTCGGCGACATCCTCGTCAGCATGGCCGGGATCGTCATGAACCTGTTGATCGCGTTCCTGATGCTGGTCGTCGCCAAGATCCTGCTGCGTACCGAAGTAGCGACGCGGGGTGATGCCGAGCTGGACATCGTCCAGAAGATTGCTCAGTGGAACGTCCTCTTGGTCCTATTGAACTTGATCCCGATCCCCCCTCTCGATGGCCACCACGTTGCGAAGTACCTGCTGCCTCGGCGGCTCCGGGGGCCCTACCAGAGCCTTGGCTTCGCGGGGCTCGTCATCGTTGTCATCTTAATGATCTGGCAGGGGCACCGACTTCACCTTGCAATCCGCACTGTGCTAAGGTGGATTGCGGACTTCGTGAATCTCCTGTTCGGGGGAGGATGATTTGATTCGCAGCAACCTCAAGAGTGGCGTCTCGGAGCCTTCGGCAGCTGGGATTCCCCCGACTACCGCAGCCCTTGGCGTAGAATCTCGAGTCGTGGAAACAAACGTAGTGGAGTCACCAGGAGTGGAATCAGACCGTTTCTACGCCCATCTACCGGCATTCGCCGGGCCCCTCGATCTGCTGCTCTATCTCATCCACAAGAATGAGGTCGAGATCTTCGATATCCCGATCGCGTTGGTGCTGGATCAGTACCTGTCGCACGTCCGGGTCCTCGAGCAGGCCAAGCTCGTCGATGTGTCGGTAGCCGGAGAGTTCCTCGTGATGGCCGCGCGTTTGATGGAGATCAAGTCGCGGATGCTGCTTCCGCGCCCCGAGGAGACGGAAGGCGACGAGGACGTGCTCGACGTCGAGGTCGATGACCCGCGGGCGAGCCTGGTCGAGCAGCTGCTCGAATACAAAGAGATCAAAGAACGGGCGGTGTTGCTCGAGGACGTCCACAAACGTCGCGCGCTGCAGTTCGATCGGATTCCTCCTGACGAGCTGCCGGAGCCCGAAGCGGTGCTGGAAATCGGCGAGATTTCGATCTGGGATCTCTGCTCGGCGTTCCACCGCGTGCTCGACGAGCAGCGGCATCGCAGCGAGGTGAAGGTCATCGAGTTCGATGAAGTGCCGGTATCCGACGTCATCCGCCAGCTGCGCTCCCGTTTCGAAGGGGGCGAGAAGCAGATCCGTTTCACCGAGATCTTCCCGCCAGGTGCGAGCCTCGGGCATATGATCGCGAGCTTTCTGGCCATTCTCGAGATGGCGAAGCTGCAGATGATCACTTTCGCCCAGGAGGCGCAGTTCGGCGACATCCTCGTCGACTGGCGCCAACAGCCCTCGTGACAATCTTGTTCCTCGGCTCGGGGCCCTTTGGGCTCCCCGCGCTGCGGCGACTGCAGCAGCTCCGCCCTCGCCAGATTGTTGTGGGCACCGTCCCCGATGCGCCTGGGGGACGACGCCGCAAACCCGTCCCGACCCCTGTCAAAGTGACGGCCGCCGAGTTGGCCCTCCCCTGCTTCGAGCTGCCGACGCTCCGGCGGGAGCACGCAGACCCGTTGCTCCAGGAGGTGCAGCCGCAACTTGCGATTGTATGCGACTTTCGGTTGTTTCTGACGCGCCGCTTCCTCGCCGCGATTCCACAACAAAGCTACAATCTACACCCGTCTCTGTTGCCAAGGTACCGAGGCGCTGCTCCCGTTGCCCGTAGCATACTTGCTAACGAGACGGAGCACGGCATTACGCTGTACCAAATGGTAAAGGAGATGGATGCCGGCCCGATCGTCGGGCATAGAGAGCTGCCGATCACCACGAAGCAGGATCGGGTGCAGTTGGAGGCAGCATTGTCCGAGATGGGAGCAGACCTGCTGGCGGAGCATCTCCCCTCGCTGGAATCCGGCAATCCGGACGTGACGCCACAAGATCATTCGCAGGCAACATTTGCGCCGATCATTCGTAAGCCAGAAGGGTGGATCGATTGGCGTGCTCCGGCGTCGGATATCGAGAATCAGGTGCTGGCGATGACCCCGTGGCCGCGCTCGTTCTGTCGCTGGCTGCCTCCTGGAGATGGCGAGCCCGTGCTCCTGTTTGTCGATAGGGTCGCGGTCGAGACTACGGAGCACTCCCCCACTAAGCCTGGCACGATTTTGTCGTGCTCCGGCGATGGGATCGCTGTCGCCTGTGGCTCCTCCGGGACGGAAGTCCTAGTGTTGAAACAACTTCAGCGAGCGGGGAAGCGCCTGCTCGAGGCAGACGAGTTCTTGCGGGGCACCCCGATGCAGGTCGGGCAGCGGCTCCAGAGTGACCTCCCGAACGACGACACACCAACGAACCAAGAACAGGGACCCCGATGACGCCAAGAACGGTAGCGCTCCGCTTGCTGTACGAGTGGGACGACAAGAAGAACGTGCACATGGAAGACCTCGTGCACGAGCAGCTGCGCAAGGTCTCGTGGGAGACGCGCGACCGGGGTTTCCTGACAACGCTGTGCTACGGTGCGATCCGCCACCGCAACACGCTTCTAAATATCTCTGAGCACTTCAGTTACAAGCCGCTACGGCGCTATCCGCGCACCGTGCGCAACGCGTTCGCGCTGGGGATCTACCAGCGTTTGTACCTCGATACGCCGGCCCACGCGGTCGTCAATTCGACCGTGCACGCGTGGGACGAGCTCGCCGGCGCGCGGGAGAAGGAAGAGGATCGCAAGCGCTTCGTCGGCTTCCTCAATGCCTCTTTGCGAGGGGCCTGCGACAAGATCGAAAGCGCAGTATCGAAGGATCTGCACGATCGGGCGATGATCGACGCGCCCGATACGATCTGGGGGGACGGTGCTTGGGCGCGTGTGAAAGGGTTGGAGCTCCCTTCTCGCGCGAGCAACTTCCCCGAACTGCTGGCGATCAAGTTCTCGCACCCCCCCGACATGCTGCGGCATTGGATCAGCCGCTACGAGGAGCGCGCGCTGCTGGAGATGCTCCGTTGGAACAATCGACCCCCGACACCGTGCATCGTCTTGAAGAGTAACGTGAACCCTGAGCACTACTTGCGAAAGTTGAAGCTGTCTGGGATCGAGCCGCAGGCCACGATGGATCCGCGCACCCTGCTGCTCCCGCACTCCGGGGAGATCGAGCGTCTCCCAGGCTTTGACCACGGTGAGTTCTGGGTGCAGGATCTGACAGCTCGTCGTGTCGCATGGCTGCTGCCGAGGGTGGAGCATGCCACGTTGCTGGATTTGTGTGCTGCACCTGGCGGTAAGCTTGCCACGTTGCTCGATCGCGGCGGCTACACGCACACGCTCGCCTGCGACGTGGATGCCCGCCGCCTCGATCGAATCCGAGCCAATCTCGAGCGCCTTGGTCTCGACACGCCGCAGGTGCACCTGCAAGAAGTGCCGGCCGATCCCACGCGCCTCCGGCTCGACTCGTTCGATCACGTGATCGTCGATGTGCCGTGCTCGAATACCGGAGTGTTGGCACGGCGGCACGAAGCGCGCTGGCGTCTGATTCCGGAGAAGATGCGGGCGCACTCTCAGCTACAGACGCAGCTGTTGCGCGCCGCGGTCGGGCACGTGAAGCGGGGGGGCTATCTGTTGTACTCAACTTGCTCGATCGAGCCCGCAGTGAGCTCGACCGCTCAGGGTCGCTTGCGCAGCAAAGCGGCGTAGCCACCATCGCCTTGCTCGGCGCCAGGAAGGACCTCGAACTCCTCGACGAGCTGCAGGTCCATGGAGCCCTGGAGAGCAGCCTGCACCAGCCCCGCATGCTCTGGGGGGGGGGGCGGGCGAGGTGGGGGGGGGGGGTGGGGCGGGCGGGGGGGGGGGGCGGGGGGGGGGGGGGGGGGGGGGGGGGGGGGGGGGGGGGGGGGGGGGGGGGGGGGGGGGGGGGGGGGG
>JBCCHQ010000176.1:0-11301 GCA_039028735.1 Planctomycetota bacterium
CCTCCGGCCCCTCCGCACCGCCGGAGCCGTTCCTGGCACGTCCGATAAATCCCTCCATCAAACAGACAAAAAACGGCGTATTGAGAGCGCCGGACCAACGTTTTTTGGCGCTCGGGAGCAACCGGCAGATGGGGTAGACTAGGTTGGAAGGATGTACCCAAAATGCCCCAGGAAACACCGTATGTCATCGACGTCGAGGCCGGCACTTGTGCGTTCTGCAAGTGTGGAAAATCGCAGAAGATGCCCTACTGCGATGGCAGTCATTCCGGCAGCGGCATCGTGCCGCACGTCGAGACCTTCGACGAAGCGCGCAAAGTCGCCGTGTGCGGCTGTGGACGCTCGGCGGCGTCGCCGTATCGCGACGGAGCCCACAAGAGCTAACCGCGCGCACTCTCGACCAACTCACTAGATAGACGAACAAGAAGACTCGTGGCAAAACTCTCCTCCCGACTTTCGCAAGTACGACTGCGGCTACCGGTCCCGGTGCGCCCGCTGGTCTACTGGACGATGACCGCGGCGGCGATTGTGCCGATCGAGATCTTCGGGCGTCAAAGCCCGGGTGAGATCTTCGACCTCTTGGGCGTACTTGCGATCGCTGTCTGGCTGAGAATCAGCGCGGAGCTTCCCGATGCCTACGTGCCGTGGCGGGCGCATGTCACGTCGTGGGTGCGACGGCGCGTGACGCTGCTCAAGAACCAGCTGCAACACAGCATTGGCATCGACCTCCGCGGTGACACCGTGCAGAAGTCGCGACCAGTCCCATCGTTTCGGATGGTCAGCCGTGTCGGCTGGCTGATCGTGATCTCGTTGGCACTCGGCAGTGGTGCGCTCCCGGAAGGGCTGCGGCAAGTGCTGCTGACGACCAGCGCAACGGTCTACTTCGCAGGGCTCGGCGTGTTGCTGCTGACGCTCGCGCTCGGAGTGTTCGTGTCTCTGCTCGTCGCGTTCATTTTGATCCACGATACGCTCGTACGTCGCAACTACGGCGAGCACGCCAGTCAACGGCGTCGTTTCACGTTCTTGCTGACGACCCTGTACTTCACGACGGTGCTGCTGGCGAGTCTGACTCTTGGCTATCCGTGGGGACTGGGAACCGCCATCTTCGCATTGGTGCTGGCGCAGCTCTATCCGCGACGCCCCGAGGGGAAGCCGCTGATCGCCCTCGCGAAGAACCAGAGCGGCGAAGTGTTTTCGATCCCATTCACGAGCTTCTTGCGACAAGCAAACACGTGGATCGCGCTCGCAATCCTCATTCTGGGCCTGCTAGCAGGTGGGGGTCGCACACCGTGGGACACCAGTACGCCAGTGACTTTGATGCTGGGTGGCGTGTTTCTTTGGACGACAGCGCCGCTGTTGATCACGATCCTGGGTCGTGGCTTGTACCTTTTCTGGGCGCAACCACTCCTTGGTTCGCCGACCGAGAAGCGCAACAACACCGTGTGGATCCTCGCTACCGAGGAACAGCTCACTGCTGACGGGCTCGAGGTCGACCGTTTGCGACAACGACTGCGCGTCGGCGGTTGGGACGTGGTGTTTGCAACGGTGCCGCCCCCCAGCAATCGAGCCGACCTGGTGTTTCGGGTCACGGACGGCAGCGCACGGGCAGCGGAAACCCTGCCCGGTGAGACTGCGCTCATCGATGTCACGGTTGACGAACTCGCGGATCCACAACTCGTACGCCGCGTGGACCGCTGGGACCTCGTCTGGAAGCGACGCCGGATCCACCGCCGCTTACGTCGACTGTTCAAGATTGCGGCGTCCCGCACGTACCGCAAGGGCACTGGCTTCCTGCTCGCCCCGCACTACTGGTTCGTGAACGGCCTCACCCGCGACGAGGACGAGGAGGGACTGTCGTTCGAGCACTCATCCGACGGTTGTATCGGACCGCCCTACCGCCAGCTGTTCGGAGTACGGCTGCGTCGTTACTTGCGAGAAGTGCTCGACGCAGTCCAGGTAGACATCATCTACATCGAAGATGGAGTCGGTTACCGCGGCCTGAAGAAGGTCCTCGGAACGGTCTTCGAGGTCTACGACATTCACGGTGGCAAGCAACGCATCGAAGACCACCACTTCCTCGGCCTCCCGGGGCTGCACGTGCACCTCGACGACTATGGTCTCGAGCGGGAGAACGTCTCGTCGGACGACGAGGTCTACCCAGAGCCGGAGTACGACGGCATCGGTCGCGCGCGCATCCTTGTGATCCAGAAAGAGCGCGGCGGCAACGACGAGGAAGAAGAGACGCCCGAACTGCCAGACAGCGAAGAAGACTGGAACTGGCTGCGCGAGGCACTCGACGGCATTGCGCCGATGGCACCAAGCCTGCTGGGGCGCTAGCTACCGCGCCGACCACCCGGCAGATTGCTGCGCGACAACTGCCACCCGTGTGACATCGACCGACGCACGCTATCGACGATCGTGTACGCAACCGGTACTACGGTCAGCGTGAACACCGTCGCCACGATCAGCCCGCCCATGACGATCACACCCAACGGGCGATAGTCGACACCTTCTCCTTGTTGATCCATGAAGCTCAGCGGGATCAAACCAAAGATCGTCGTACACGCAGTCATCAAGATCGGACGCAGTCGATCCTCACCGGCGCGCAAGATTGCAGTGAAGCGATCGGGTTGCACGAGACGATAGCGATTGATGCAGTCGACAAACACGATCGCGTTGTTGACGACGATTCCCAGGAGCAGTAGCGACCCGATGGGCACGACCTCATTGGGAGGCACATCGAACAAGAACAGGAACCACGAGCTGCCGATGAAGAGCGCCGGGACGCTGGCAAAAACAGAGATCGGCAACACGACCGATTCGAACAACACGCCCATGATCACGAAGATCAGCAGCGCGCCGACAATGGCCGCCCCGATCAACTCTCCAAAGGCCTCGCCACCGCGCAGATTGCGACCACCCAGCTCAACCGTATAGCCCTCGCCGACATCCAAGTCAGCAATCGCCGCGTCGACAAACGTCGTGAACAAGCGGTTGTCGACTTCCGGGGACAAGACGACGGTCAACCTCTCGTAGACCTGACCGTTGCGTCGTCGGATCCCAGGAAGACCTCGCTCGACCGAGAAATCTGCGATCGTTGCGACCGGGATCTCGCGTCCGTCAGGAGAGTAGATCGGCACCCGATACAAATCGCCGATGTTCTCGAGATCGCTGCCTGCGTAGCGTATCCAAGTCGGTTTCTCGCCGTCTGGAGCGTGAAAGTCGGCAAGCGGTGCGCCACGAAGCGCCCAAGAAACCAAGTTCGACACTTGGCTCGGATTGACGCCATAGCGCTGAGCCCGCTCGCGCTCAACCTCGACGACAATCTCCTCGCGGGCACGTTCACGGCGAGTCTTGGCCTGCACAACGCCTGGCACGGGGCGCAACTGCTCGCGTAGTTCCCCCAACAAGTCATTGACACGCTTGGGGTCACGACCGCGCGCTTCGATGTAGACCGACCGCTCGTCGGAGAGTTCTCGAACAAAGCTATACTCTACGCCTGCGGTCTGGGGCACTACCTCGCGCAGCCGCTCGAGAAACTGCTCACGCGTTTTTCTCGCTCCCGGCTTGTTGAAGCATGCGAACGTACCCCCTCCACGATCGTACCAACACGCAATCGTTTCGATCTGCAGCTCTTCACGGATCGGGTCGCAGGCGCGACGGATCTCCTCCATCACGGCGTCGGTATCTTCGAGACTGAAGAACGGTGGACAGTTGATGTCGATCTGGACTTGGCTCGCACCGCCCTCGGCGCGCCCAGTACTCTCCATCAACATTGGCTGCAGGGTTACCGTTCCCATCAGCAGGAAGAACGCGCAACCGATCGTCAACAATCGGTGGCGCAACGACCACGAGAGGAGCGCTCGATAGCCATCGCTGAGCCACGCAAAGACGCGCGGCTGCGTAGCTGCACGTGGTCGCAGGAAACGCGTGGCAGCCGGAACTGCTATCAGACTCACCAACAAGCTCGCCAGCACCGCGTAGCAGATCGGCAAGCCCACTTCTACGGCAATGACGCGCACGTTGCCGTCGCCGGTAAGGAACATCAGTGGCACGAAAACGGCGACCGTAGTCAGTGTCGCGAGTGTCACCGGCAACGCCACTTCCCGAACGCCGCGCCCGGCGGCAACGAGCGGTGACGCTCCCAGCTCACGGTGTCGAAAGATATTCTCGGCAACCACGATCGCATTATCGACCAACATGCCGATGCTCAGCGTCAGTCCACTGAGGGAAATCACGTTGAACGTGCCACCGCGAAAGAAGATCGCTGTGACGGCTCCAAGAATCGATAGCGGAATGGACAACGCCACGAGAAACGTCAGCGGCAGCTGCCGCAAGAAGAAGAACAAGACGATGACGGCGAAGAGCCCTCCCCACAGTGACGTCTGCCGCACACCAGCGACCGCAGCCTCGATCTGTTCTCCCTGGTTGAAGTAGGCCAAGAACGAGACACCCCGTGTGCGCGGGTCGATCTCCATACGGTCGAGTTCTGCTTGGACGCGCAAACAAGTGTCGACGGTGTTGGCGTCCGACTCCTTCGAGATCTGCACCAGTCGTGAAATGCGACCATCGACGCGTGCGAGGAAGTCCCGGAGGCCGCGCCGCTCTTGCACGACAGCGATGTCCCCGAGGAGCAGGGACTGGCGCACGGGGAAGTTGCGAATCTCGTCGAAGTCGTCGAAGCGCCCAGACAGCCTCACGATGTGGCGCGTCGAATCCTCTTCGACGACACCCAGCGGCTCTACGGCATTGTCCTGCCGTAAGCGCTGCACAAGTCGCTCCATGTTCACGCCCAGCGCGTTGACGCGCTCTGGATCCAGCTCGATCTCAACTTCCGATGCGATCTGCCCCATCGTCGAAACCCGAGCCACGCCATCGACGCCTTCGATGCGCGGCTGAATCACGTTATCGAGCAAGCCGTCTGGGTCGCTGACGGCGTCATCGAAACTCACGGCCATGAAGATGATGGGGAGGTCCCGATCGAGATCGAACTTGAAGATTCGGTAACGCTCTGTGCCCTCCGGAAGCGACGGAAGAATCCGCTCCATACGATCTTGGATGTCTGCGTAGATCGCATCGGCGTCCTGATCGTCGCCATGTTCGACGCGCACCTGACAGAAATCCGACGAGGAGTAGCTAGTGACTTCCGTCAGGCCTGGAACGGTACGCAGCTGTTCTTCGATCGGACGCGCGATCTCCTCCATCACCTCATTCGGCGACAGCGTGGTCAGCGGGATCCAAATCGTCAGCTGTGGGTTGCTGATCCCCGGCGGTGTCAGCTGCAGCGGAATTCGCGAGTAGGCAATGACCCCAATGACGATCAACGTCAAGACAGCCATCAAGACCGTGACAGGCCGGCGAACAGCAGCAGAACCGTGCACGGTCTCGGTCATGCCAGCACCTCGGCGCTACGTCGACGGGCTCCAGCTAGCAGGGAGTAGACGACCGGGATCACGACCAGCGTCAGAATCGTACTGGAGAGCAAACCGCCGATGACGGTGTACGCCAGCGGCGCACGAATCTCAGCGCCCTGCCCAGTGCCAAACAACAAGTCCAGCGCTTCAGGATGGGGGATCCCGCCGAGGACACCGGTCAATGGCACCATGCCGAGCACGGTCGTGAGTGTCGTCATCAGGATCGGACGCAAGCGACGGCGGCCGCCCTCGATCAACGCGTCGACGATAGTTTCGCCTTCGTCTCGCAAGCGGTTCACGAGATCGATCAGCACAATCGCGTTGTTCACGACGATTCCGGCCAACACGATCATGCCGATGAACGACAAGATCGACAGCGTCGTACCAGAGATCGCAAGTGTTGCCATCACGCCAACGGCTGCGAGAGGGATCGTGAACAAGATGATGAACGGCTGTATCAGAGACTCGAACTGCGAAGCCATGACTACGTAGACGAGGAAGATGGCTAACGCCAATGCCGCGATCAGCGACGCACGAGAGCGCTCCATCTCGGCCTTCTGTCCCCCGACTCGGATGTCGAAGTCAGCCGGCAACGGAACCGACTCGTAGATGTCACGTTCGATGCGGTCAGACACGCCGCCGAGGTCGAAACCCGAGAGACTGGCCGACACGACAGCCGCGCGCTGTTGTGAGATGCGGCGAATCTCTGACGGCCCGGCGCGGAACTCGTAGCCGTCGATCAAGTCTTCAACCGTCCAGCCGCCGCCACCGTCGCGAGGCATGACGACGAGACTCAGGAGATCCTGCAAAGATGCTCGATCGGTCTCGTCGACCTGTACGCGCACGTCGACCTTACGGTCCTGCGAGCGATACAAAGTCGCCACCTCACCGACGTTCTTGCGCCGCAACGCGTCGGCAAGTTGCTGACTGCTGACGCCAAAGAGCGCCATCTTCTCGCGGTTCGGGAACAAGTGGCACTCGGGGTGCCCCCGCGCAATGTTGCTGCGCACGTCGCGGAGTCCAGGGATCGTTTCGAGCCGATCGGTGACGGCCGTAGCCAGTTCATCGAGGCGCTGCAGGTCATGGCCCCGAACTTCGACTTCGACCGGAGTCTTGAACGAGAACAGCACCGGCCGATCGACTTCGTGGGTGACGCCACGAAGCAGCTCTTGGACCCGTGCCACGACGCGACGCTCAACGACGTCAGGGGCTTCGGCACCGTCATCGAGGCGGATGCGAAAGCGTGCCGTGTGCTCCCCGACATCCCCTTCCTGCACTTCCTCCGGATCGAGCCCGATCGTCGCCGCTACCGACGAGACGCCCGGAATCTCGGCGAGTGCCTTCTCGACCGGGCGCACGAGATCTGCCGTCACGAGTACGGGAGTACCAACACGGTAGCGCACCATCACGTCGAGCTCGCCCTGAGCCACGGACGGGATCAGCTCTGAACCGATGCGACCGGCCAGGAAGTAGGCGCCAACGAGACTCAATGCGGCAAGCAGCAGCACAACCGCGCGTGTTCGCAACGCGCCCCGCAGCACCGAGACGTACAGCTTCTCGGTCGTGCCAAGAAGGGAAGCGATCCAGCGCTTCGGGGGTGCGGTGACGACGCCACCGATGAACGCACCGAGACCGAAGAGCCCTTGCGTAACGAACACGCCAGCGAAGTAGAGCCCCTGGACGCACCAAACGCCGACGTAGACAAACACTCGCACGACCAGATACATCGTCCGCGGGACAATGAACAGGAACCACGAGACCTTTGGCTGGAAGCGTAGCGACGGCAGGCGCATTCGGACCCAGTAACGGTGCTCGAGCAACTCCCGCCCCGTCGCGCCCGCCGCCTCGGGTACTCGCGCAGCGAGCGCGGGCACGACCGTCAGCGAAGCAACCAGCGAAGCAAGCAGTGAGTAGATCACTGTCATCGCCTGGTCCCGAAACACCTGCCCGGCGACCCCTTCGACAAACACGATCGGAAAGAACACAGCGATCGTCGTCAGCGTCGACGCGAACACGGCGCCGCCCACCTGCGAAGCACCTGTTATCGCTGCGGTGATCGGGTCATCCCCCGCTTCGCGGCGCCGGAAGATCGATTCGAGCACAACGATGCTCGAGTCGACGAGCATGCCGACTCCGAGGGCCAGCCCCCCGAGAGACATGATGTTGAGCGAAATCCCTCCCAAGTGCATCGGTGCAAACGTCGCGACGACCGAGAACGGAATCGAGAGGGCAACGATCCCGGTCAGCAGCGCTCGTCCGAGGAAGGCATACAGAATCAACATCGCGATCAGACCACCCAGGATTGCGGTCTGGCGCAGGTCCCCGATCGCGCCACCGATGAACGTCGATTGATCGGACAAGATGACAGGCTGAATCTCTGCCGGCAGGAACGCACCGACGAAATCGGGGCGGACGACGCGCTTGTCGTTCTCCCCTCCCCAGCCAGACGCCATTTCGTCCTCTTCTACGGTGTCTCCTTCTTCGCTGGCGTCGCCTTCACCTTCGTCGCCTTCACCTTCGTCGCCATCGCCTTCGTCGCCATCGTCTTCGTCGTCTGCTTCCAAGATCGTTCCGGAGTAGACAGCTCGGTCGCGGGCGCGCCACTTCTCCAGCTGCCGCTGTTGAGCTGGGGTGCCGAGCAGGCGATCGCGTACGCGGTCGGCCAGAGCCACGATGTTGGCCCCTGCCTCGCGATAGACTTCGACCAGGACGGCGGGCTCACCAGCAACACGCGTGATCACGGTTTGCTTGCGGTGCTTTGCGGTAACCGTGGCAACGTCTCCAAGACGTACGATCGAATCGCCTTCGCGGCGCAGCGGCAGCGATTCCATCTCGCGCAGCGATGACAGCTCGTTGCGGGTCCGCACGATGTACGAGACGTTGCCCTCACGCAGTAGCCCCGCTGCCTGATCGAGATTCTCTTCGGCCAGTCGCTGCGCGATCTCGGCGATGCCAATGCCGCGGCTGCGAGTCTTCGCTTCGTCGACTTCAATGTGGATCTCTTCCTCGAGGCCGCCACGAACTTTGACGGCAGCCACCCCTGCAACGGTCTCGAGACGTCGTTCGATCTCCTCCTCTACGAGATGTCGCAAACGGCGCGGCTCCCAACCGGGTGCTGCGACACCAATCTGCAACACGGGATCGAGGCGGGGGTCGTAGCGCAGAATCGTCGGCCGCTCGACGCTGTCGGGCAGGAAGGTCTGGTCCAGCTTCTCGCGGATGTCTTGAATCGCCGCCTTGACGTCAGTGCCCCAGACGAACTCCAAGATGATGTCTGCCGTTTCGGCCTTCGAAACGGACGTAACTCGCTGCACTCCCTTGACGACCGACAACGCCTGCTCCAGGCGCCGCGCCACACGGTCTTCGACATCTTCGGGGGCCGCTCCGGGATAGGCCGCGCGCACCGTTACGCTGGGATAGGAGATCTCCGGCATCAGGTCCATCGGGAGACGCGACAGCGAAATGGCGCCAAAGACGACGATCGCGGTCGCAATCATCATCACAGCGACGGGACGACGGACAGCGAGCGCAATGACCGCGTTGCCGCGGTGAGCCGACTCCGTGGTGTCTTTCACTGCCTAGCCCTCGCGCCCTTCCGCGGTCTCGCCATCGGCAGCGGTCGCCTCGGGATCGTCGCCGGCGTCGTCACTTTCGACGGCTTCGGCTTCCGCTTCCCCCTCGATGACAACTGCCATGCCGTCTTTGAGCTGGGACTGTCCCCGGACGATGATCTGATCGTCGTCGCGCAAAGCGTCTTTGGCCGCGGCATTGGGCAAAACTTCGAGTTCGCGACTGTTCTGGAGGCCGATCTGTACCGGGATGCGGTGGGCGCGACCTTCGCGGGCGACGAACAGGATCGACTCGCTGTTTTCGAACAACCGCGCGCGCTTCGGTACCAGCAGCGCGTCTTCGTGCACGAGTAGATCCAGCGACACCGCCGCGTACATGCCAGGGCGCAAGCGCAGGTCAGGATCGACCATTACGCGCACCTTAACGGTGCCCTCGGTCGCATCGATCGTCGGGTGCACGACGTCGACCCGCCCCCCGAACTGAACTCCTGGGTAGACTTCGGCTTCGATCGCGACTCGCTTGCCAGGTACCAGAAGCGGTAACGTACGCTGCGGCAAACGCACGTCCGTGTAGAGCTGCTTCGAACTCACTACGGAAGCGACCAGCGCGCCACTGGACACGAACTCACCCGGACGTACTTCCAGCAGCGCGATCACGCCGTCGATCGGTGATCGAATCGCCGTCTGACTCTGCGCGTGACGAGCCTTGTCGACGGCGATGCTTGCCTGCTCTTCCGCTAGCTTGCGCAGCCGTGTCGTCACCGCCGAGCGTTCCTTCGCAGTCCGCGCCACCTCCCACTGCAGGCGCGCGTCATCCCGCGCATAGCTCTTTTGCTCGATCTCTTCCTGGGTCAGCGCCTTCTGCTTCCCCTCGGCGATGACCTTCTCGATCCGCGCGTACTCGCGCGCAGCCTTCTCGTAGGCGATTTTCCGCAACTCTTCGGTGTGCCCCGCCTCGCGTTCGTCGAGGGCGGCACTGGCACTGGTCTCTTTCGCCTCCTCGTGGCGCTGTAGTGCTTCCCGCAGTGCAAACTGCTGCTCGCGGTCTTCGAACTGCACGAGCAGCGCCCCAGCTGCGACCACGTCCCCTTCTTTTGCGTGCAGCGTGCGGACCCGCTCCGCTACGGTCGACGTCAACTCGATCATGTCGAGCGCCTCGAGGTCCCCATTGAGCGTGACCGACTCGCGAATCACATCGCGGCGCGGCGCCTCGACGACAACCAACGTGCGAGCCTCTTCCGGCTCCTCTTCTGCTTCGGTAACCGTCTTCCCAGCAACACCTTCCGGCATCTCAAAGGAACACCCACCGACGCCGACCAAGGCAACGGTCACGAAACCTACGAGCACCCAACGCCACGGTCGCGAATCCAAGTTGTTCATCAGCTCTCTTCTCAGGCATTGCCCCACGTCGCTACGAGCGAACGCTCCGGAATGTTCCGGGTAAGCAACTTCGGAACCAACCAAGAAATGGAACTTTTGCGGAGAATCACCCCCAACCCGCAATCCCCGCCCCTGAGAACAGCATCACGAGCCGCCCACGCCGTTTGCGGAGTCGAATCCGAGGAGAGCCACAGGCAGCGAAGCGCATGCATCTGGAACTCAGCGAGGAGGGAGTACGACGCGGAAATCCGCACGAGATATTGGGAGTGAGACGCTCGCGCCCGCAGCTCTTTTGGCGCAGACGTAGCTGAGCGGCAACCTGCCAGGCAGTTCCTACCCAGTCACAGCAAGCGACGCGAATGGACCTAGGCTGGTCCCATTCGAAAGCAACGGCCGCCGGAGGCGCAACATCTGTGGGTCATCCCCGACCCCAGCGAGGGAAGCGACGCGAATGGACCTAGGCTGGTCCCATTCGAAAAGAAGAGAGCTTTTTTGGCGCAGAGATAGCTGAGGGGCAACCTGCCAGGCAGTTCCTACCCAGTCACAGCAAGCGACGCGAATGGACCTAGGCTGGTCCTATTCGAAAACAACGGCCGCCGGAGGCGCAACATCTGTGACCAAAAAAGCAAAGGAGGGCGAAAATTGCTTTCGCCCTCCTTTCACTACTTCGAGGCGGGGTCCCAAAAATCGTACTTGGGTTTGGCCCCGAGCGGCGGCTCCGCTTTTTTTAGTTTGGCCCGCCGCCGCCACGCTTTGTAGGCGGAGGCAGCCGAAGCCGCCTCTAGCGTTTTCCCCTCTTTGCCTTCTTCTTCGTAGTCTTCTTCTTTGCTGTCTTACGCTTGGCCGTCTTGCGCTTGGCCTTCTTCTTCGTGGACTTCTTCTTGGCCTTCTTCTTCGTATCCTTCTTCTTGGCCTTCTTCAACGTAGTCTTCTTCTAGGCC
>JBCCHQ010000177.1:0-11233 GCA_039028735.1 Planctomycetota bacterium
CCTCCTGTCGGAGGAGCCGCTTCGCCACGAGATCACAGCAAGCTAGGTGCCAGTCCTTACCCTCGGTTGGGGGAGGGGGGGGTTATTGGGGGGTGTCGATTTTTTGGAGGAAGGCGAGCATGTGCTCGAACTTCCACGGGGGGGTTTGAATGAGGAGGGTGTTCGACGGCGCGTGGGCGATGATGCGGGTGGGGAAGAGGCCTGACTTCTTGGCCTCGTCCAGATCTCTCTCGGGCAAACCCCCCTCCCAGATGAATTGGCGCAAGCGCTTCTCCAGCGACTCGACCAACGTGTGCGTGCCCTGGTAAGCGAAGGTGCTCGATCGCAGGTACGGGTCTTCCTTGTTCAACAGTACGACGAGATGCGTAGTGAGCTCCAACGTCTTGATGTTGTTCGACTCGACGACGATCTTACCGGCGCCTGGGAGACCGAGGATTCGCGTGTATTCTTGATTAGGATCAAGCTTCTCGATGCCCGGCGACGAACTCGTCCGCAGCTCAGAAGACTCTTCGTCGACGACCAGGATCTGATACGGAATGCCCAAGAGCTCTTCGATGCGTTTGGTCATCTCGACTACGCCAATGTTGTGCAGCGAGAAACTCCGAAACACTGGATGCACGTCGCCGAATGGCGTGTCGACCCAACGTAGCAACTTCTGCACGCGCATGACTAGAGGCAGTCGGCCGCTGATGACGATGCTGCGTTCCGGCAGCACCATCTCCACCTTCGGCTTGGTCACGTCACCAATCGCGCGCTGTCGGCTCCGTAGCAGCATCCGGGTCATGTCGAACGTGGCTTCGACGTCGAGGTGAGTCAGCGGACAGACTGCCGATACCAGCGTCCCGCGGTCGTTCTGCTTCTCGGCCTCAGGCTTCTTCTTCCTCTGCTTGGGTTGTTCGATTTCGCGCACCCGGGTGTGAGTGTTGCGAATCCGAACGATGCCGGCGCGCAGATCTTCGACAACCACGTAGCCGTGTGCGTCGAGTAGCGCCTTCAGGAGCAGGTAACTGTCCACCGGCAGATCGCCGAGGATTCGCACCACATGCCCCTCGGCGCGAAATGTCGGGAAACTCACGGCGCGCCCCGCCACCCGTTCCAGGGCATCGACAACCTCGATGACCGGAACCTCCCGCACACGCACAGCTTCCGGCGCCGCCTCGCCGTCGCCGTCGGCAGGCTTGGTGCCGTCTTCGACACCTTCGAGGCCGCGCCCGGGGATCGTCGCGCCCTCTGGCTGGGCGAGCGCCAGGGTCGGCAACAACCCGACGCAAAGGAGAGCCAGCAAGTAGCTTCTTCCGAAGAGGTTGCGTGTGAAGGTGCCTGAGAACCGGCAGCTGCGCGGGTCGGTCGTTATCTCGGCGAGGTTCATGGTTGCGCTTCCCTGCTGGTGTCTCGGTTTGGCGGCCCCCATCTCGGTCCTCCGGGGCAGCTCGGGGCACCCGTTCTCGCAAATGACGTACCCCCGAGCAAGCGGAATCGGGGTGGCGGACCTACCCTCGGGGCGAGCGACGTCCGTCGCGCGTCGGTTGGCCCCAGGGGGCTGCGTCGGCTAGTGGGTCTCGGGTGCGAATTGGGCCGCAGTCCCCGTGCGTGCCATCTCCAGGCGCCGAGCACAGCGGATCAATCCCAGGTGGGAGTACGCTTGCGGGTGGTTGCCAAGGCTTACCTGCAGCTTGGTGTCGAACTCTTCCGGCAGCAGCCCCGTCGGCCCTGCCAGCGCGACATAGTCTTGGAAGAGCTCATCGGCCGCGTCGACATCGCCGATCAGCAGCAGCGATTCGATCAGCCACGTCGTGCAGATGTGGAATCCGCCCTCGGCCCCCGGTAGGCCGTCGTCGAAACGGTAGCGGTAGACGCTAGCTCCGTCGCGAAGATAGCGATCCATTGCCCGCACGGTACCGACGAAGCGAGGATCGTCCGGCGCGACCAGCCCCGTCATCCCGACGTACAGTACCGAAGCGTCGAGGTCCGTGCCGTCGTATGCGGCGGCGAAGGTGCCGACTTCCGGTTTGAAGCCATTCTCGAGCACGTCGCTTGCGATCTCGTCGCGCAGTGCGATCCACTCTGGGGCGCTGCCACCAAGGAACCGTTCGGCAACGCGAATCGCGCGGTCGACAGCCAGCCAACACATTGTCTTCGAGTGCACGTAGTGGCGGCGTGGTCCACGGATCTCCCAGATCCCGTGGTCGGGTTCCTGCCAACGTCGCTGCACGGCGCAGACCATAGCCTCGACGAGACGCCAGTGTTCAGTCGACAGCGGCGCGCCCCGTTCCAGCAATACATAGATCAGCTGCACGAGAGGACCGAAGACATCGAGCTGCAACTGCCGAGAAGCTGCATTGCCGACCCGCACCGGTCGACTACCGCGGTATCCAGACAGCTCGGCGATCTCACCTTCGGTGCCGAGCTCGTTCCCCGCCAGCGTGTACACCGGCCGCAACTGCTCCGGAGCCACGCAGTCATCCAAGACGTTCAGGACCCAATCGAGGAACTGCATCGCCTCCGAAGACACGCCCAGCTCCACTAGGGCCTCGGCACTCATTGCGCCGTCGCGCAGCCAGCAGTAGCGGTAGTCCCAGTTGCGGATACCGCCCAAGTGCTCCGGCAGGCTGGTCGTAGCTGCCGCCGCGAACGCCCCCGTCGGCCCGTACACCAGCGACTTCAGTGTCAGCGCGCTACGAGTGACCAGTTCCTTCTCGACTTCGGGCAGCTGCAGTTGGTCGACCCAATTGCTCCAGTAGTCGCGAGTCTGCTTGCGCCTTTGCGCTTCGTTGATCCGGGGCGCGGACAGATCGCCAGTCCCATAGCGAAGTTCGAGCACCAATGCTGAAGCGTCCAGCGCCACGGCGGCGCGCGCTGTGTCATGCTTACCCTCGCGCTCGATGGTCCAATGGATGCCGGGGGAGTAGAGCACGCATGGGTCTGCACCGTCGTCCACTTCGAGTCCATTGTCCCGCACGATCAAGCGCGTCGCCGTGCGCCCAAACTCGAGGCGTGGTGCGAAGACGATCTCGGCGCTGCCACTGCCTTCCAGCACTCTGACGAGGTCGGTGCGCCCGGCGCGTTGCAGGGGACGGCCGCCCGATACGTCAAGGTAGTCGACGACCGAGAATGTCGACCACTCCGTGCGTAAGATCTTCGTATTGTCGTCGTACGCTTGCGCCGTCGGCGTCGTCACGCCCGACTCGGTGATCTGGAAGTAGCCGGCTGTCGGCCCGCCCAGCAAGTCGGCGAAGATCGCCGGCGAGTCGAGCCGCGGCGCGCAGAACCAGTTGATCGCTCCGTGCCCGTTCACAAGGGCGCAGGTCCGTTGGTCCGAGAGGCAAGAGTGCCCTTCGATCGGTGTCGCCTGTGCACCAGCCAGCCAGCGCGCTCGCTCTTCTGTCAACTGCGCGAGGAAGCGCGCCACTCCATGGATGTTACGAACGCGATAGACGGCCGCCGTTTCTTCGTCTCCGACTTTGATCGAGACGTCGGGTCCGCTCATCGTCTTGAAGGCATCTTCATCGGTGACGTCGTCGCCGATATAGACACAGACGGTGGCCCCAACGCGGCTGCGAATCCGCTCTAGAGCCACGCCCTTGTCCGTTGCGACGACCGAGAACTCGATGACCTTCTTGCCGGTCTTCGTGTAGACCCCCTCCAGCGTCGCGGGCCCACTCATGACGGCATCGACTGCGGCGCTCGGGTCGCCTTCCATTTGGCGATAGTGGAATGCGATGCTAGCCGGCTTGCGCTCCAGCTGTGTCCCCGGTGTGTCGTCGACGATGGCTTGCACTTCGCTCGTGACGCGGTCCAGTCTCTCGAGGACTTCCGGACCCAATTGGTCGCCGAAGCCCGGCTCGAATTCGCTGCCGTGACTGCCGACGAGGTGGACGTTCGACGGGGATCCCGTGAACGTTGCAAGATCACGTAGCGATCGTCCCGAAATGATGGACACATGGGTCTGCGGCATCGCTGCCAGCGCCTTCAGGGCGACCATCATCTCTGGCTCTGGGAACGCCTTCGCCGGGTCGTGCACGATCGGCGACAGAGTGCCGTCGTAGTCGGACGCGATCAGCAGTACTGGCGCCATTGCGAGCGAGTCGATTTGATCGTACGGGTTCATATGCGCGTCAGTCCCAGGCATTCGTCAGCCCATTGGTGAACATCGTGGTTTTGAATCACCTGCCGCAGAGCTGTCATGCGGCTCTGCACCTCAGCCGGGCTGATCTCGAGGGCTGTGCGAAAGGTTGCAGCGAGTCCGTCGATGTCGTGTGGATTCACCAGCAAGGCCTGGTTGAGCTCTTTGGCTGCGCCCGTGAACTCGCTGAGAATCAGTAGCCCGGTGTTGTCGAGGCGAGTCGTGACGTACTCCTTGGCGACCAGGTTCATGCCGTCGCGAAACGGTGTGACGACCATGACGTCTGCGGCCAGATAGAACGCCACAAGTTCTTCGATCGGGAGCGATTGATAGTGATAGTGCAGCGGCACTTGCCCGGGAGAGCCGAACGTGCCGTTGATGCGCCCGACTTCTTGCTCGATCGTCGTGCGCACCTCTGCGTACTCTTGCACCTTCTCACGTGAAGGCACCGCGATCTGCACGAAGGCAACCTTGTCGCAGAGGGAAGGATCGTTCTCCAGCAGCGTTCGAAACGCCGTCAGACGTACATCGATACCCTTGGTGTAGTCGAGACGGTCGACCCCAAGGAAGATCTTCTTGTGGGCCCCGATCTTTTCTCGCAGCTCGCGCGCCCGCTTCTGAACGTTGGGCATCGCAGCTACCGATTCGAAGCGGCTGCGGTCGATCGAGATCGGAAAGCAATCTACTTTCGTAACGCGGTCGTCGACTTTCAATAAACCGTCTGAACCTCGCGAGTCTGCGTAACGCTGCGCCAGACGCGTGAAGTTCTGCGCTCCCAGTTGCGTTTGAAACCCGATGACGTCGGCGCCCAGCACACCTTGCAGCAGCTCCCTACGCCACGGCAGTTGTGCAAACAGCTCTTCCGGTGGGAAAGGGATGTGCAAGAAGAAGCTGATCTTCGCGCTCGGTACTAGCTCTCGCAACATCTGCGGCACCAGCATCAAGTGGTAGTCGTGAATCCAAGCCGTGCCGTTCTCCTGCAGGACCTCGGCCGTCGCTTCGGCAAAGCGGCGGTTCACTTCGACGTACGGTTTCCACCATCGACGTCGGTACTCGGGAGGGCGGACCGCGTCGTGAAACAGAGGCCACAGGATGCGGTTGGCAAAGCCGGAGTAATAGCCTTCGAGATCTTCCTGCGTCAGCGTCACTGGGCAGTTGTAGATGCCGTCGTGCCGAAACGGTTGATGGGAGCGTTCCGCTTCCCCCGACCATCCGACCCAACACAGCTCCTTGCCGTTCAGGACGGACTTGAGCGCGCTGACGAGGCCACCTGGACTCGTCGACCAACCGATCTTGCTGCTGTCGGGTAACCGATGCACTGGCAAGCGGTTGGCAACGACGACGAGCGACTGTCGTTCGACAGCTTCAGGTGCGTCAGAGCGGGGATGCCACTGCACACGCCTCTTGGTCGACGTCGACGACAGCGGGCTCCGAGATTTGGTCATTGGGGTGGAGCCTCCCTTGGCACTCACTCTCATGGCCATCGAAACAGATCGACACAGTGTCTCTTTGTGGATTCGGCTGTTTCGAGGGTGCGGTCCAGGAGTATTTCGCGCCGGGGGCCGATGTTGCCCCGAATCGGGTAGCGTCAGCGAGCCCAGTGAGGCCAAAGAGAGCTAACGAGAGCTAACGAGAGCGCACGAAGCGCAGCAACGCGCCAGAAGGCAGCCACGCACCAAGGGCCGAGAAAGTCTACGGGGACGGGTCCAGTCCGGCACGCAGCGCAGCGACGGCCATCGTCTCGACGTACCGGAATCCTTGCGCGGCAAGTGACCGCGCCAGCTGAGCGCTGGTGACCTCATAGGCCATCCACGACCAAGCCCCCTGCCACAACACGTCGTCGATCTTGGTGTGGTTGACGATGGCGATGTCTGGCTGTAGTTCGTCGAGGACCTGACGATGGTCGTCGTCGTACTTGCGGACGACCCAGCCGATTGGACGCCCCTGGGCACGAGCCAAGCGCAGAATCTCGGGGTCGTAAGAGATCACGGTTACGCGTTCGATGATTGGCCGGAGATCCTCGAGGACCGTCGCGACGAGGTTCGAGGGGGAGTGGTGGAGCAAGCTCTCTTCTTTGATTTCGGCGAAGAGAGTCGCGCTGGGATGGGAGGCGAGGATCTGGCAGAGCGAGGCGAGCGGCGCAATCTTCACTCCTGCGAACTGGTCGCCGAATCGCTGCGGTTCCCCCGCGGGTATCTGCATCGCGGTGGTGGCATCGAGATCCAGCAGCGATCCAGCCATGCCGGAGACCCGGTCGAGCGTCGCGTCGTGATACAGGACGGCCACGCCGTCGCGGGTCAGCTGGATGTCGATTTCGATGTCGTCGGCGCCGCAGCGCAGCGCATCCTCGACACCGGTTGTGGAGTTCTCGGGGAACCTATGCGCATGCCCCCGATGAGCGACGATTCTCAGCTGCACGGCGCGGCTCTACTTCTTGCGCAGCTTCTTCAGCTCTTGCATCACATCCTTGTGATACGCGAAGTAGGCGCTCTCTTTCGGCGACCCGAACTGCACGGCGTTGCGTGAGTTCTGCGCGACCATCTGCGCCTCCAAACGTCCCCAGCCCTTCGAAACTTCGTCGATGCGGTCGAGCAGTTTGCGGGTGCGATCGAGCCATTTCGGAAAGTTCGGCGCGTCGGACTTGCCGCCAAACTCGCCCTTGTCGTCGTCGTAGTCGGACGCAACGGTCTCGAGGAAGCTCTTGGCCTCCTCGGCTACCATCTTCTGATACTCACTGGCCATCGTTTGATCCCTTCCGCGGTGTGAACGATTCGGTCCGGAGAATAGGCCACGTCGGCCAGTCCGTCCACACTCCGTCACGGCGAATCCCCAGTTGGGGCGTCCTTAGCGCAGCGTCGCAATCGCCGCCTGGACGGCCTCCAAGTGGCGGTCGAAGACCTCTGCCGCCGCGGTCAGCTCGACGACCCGGATGCGCTGGCCGGCGTCGAACACGCAAACTAGGTACTTCTTCGAGATCCCAGCGTGGGTGACGGAAAAGACCATTTCCCGTCCGCTGAGGCCCTTGGCGTCTTGGCGGTCAGCACGCTGTAGCAACGTGTAGCCGCGGCGATCGACGAGATCGTGCTCGAGTGCTTGGTACCAGTAGTCGAGATTGCCGTCCCAGTCGTCTCGAAACGACGACACGCGCAGCTGCGCTTCGTCGGCCGCGACAGCCGCGATGTGAGCCGCTGGCGGTACTTCGAACGCGTCGGTCCACGACGAGACGACCAGGAAGTCACGAGGTACATCGAGGTGCAGGCAGCCGGTACCACAACTGAGCACGGCCGTGCACACCAGGATTGCGGTGGCTCTAGTCATCGAAGCTCTCCACTCCTACGCGGTTGATCCACCAGAAGCGGCTTGGACCGCGGGCGGCCGGACTGCCACTCGTTGTGTTCTTGAGGTTGCGAAACGCGACGGCCACGCGAGAGTAGGCCACTTGTTCAGACAGGTTCTTGAGTTGCCCCTCGAGCTGTTCGATCTCGCCAATCAGGCGCCGGATCTCCTTTTCGACGGCGAGGATCTCCTCGACATTGCTGGTCTTGTCCAGGAGCGACAGCAACCGCGTGTGTGACGTGCGGGCTGTTTGCAGCCGCAACCGCAGGTCGGTCACGGTGTCCGTCACATCGGTTGCGCGCACCGATTCCGCGACGACGCGACCGAGTCCCGGCAGGAACTCGAGTAAGGCTTGGAAACGTGCGGCCGGTACGCGTACCTCGACCCGACTCAACGATCGCGACGACAAGCGTCCGCCCAATGTCTTGGCATGCTCGAGAAAGCGGGCGCCGGCCTCGCGCGCGGACGGCACGAGGATCTGATAGTCCGCTTCGTAGACCACGGAACGGTCGCTGGTCGCGTCTTCGTTGTCCGGGTCAGCGAGCGCAACGCTTTCGGCGGCGAGGACGGCGGCGGGTCGCGCCGCTGCCCCGTCAGCAAATCGTGCAGCTCGTTCGGGCGCTCTTTGTCGCTTGGCCGCGACTTGGCTGGCGCATCCTGGCAGCATGGCCAGGGCCAGCAATAGCATCACCGTTCTCAAGAAAGCCTCCTTCTCGCGCCTTCAGACCTATCTTGGTCGCCAAGGTTCCTGTGAATTCTAGGTGCACAACTTGCACGGTTTTGTCATCGTCGTGGCCTGCCCCAAGGTAGTAGATCGGACGACCCAAGCGTGAGCGCAGCGGACACGGACTCTCCTAGCCGTAACTTCGCACACCAGACCGTAGACTATCTACGCTCGGACCTGCGTGCCGATGCCGTAGCAGGGCTGACCGTTGCCGTCATGGGTGTGCCGCAGGCGATGGCGTATGCGTTGATCGCTGGACTCCCTCCGGTCTACGGCCTCTATACCGCGATTGTCACCTGTGTGATCGCCGCAGTCATTGGCAGCTCGAGCCATCTCGTCACGGGGCCGACCAACGCGCTATGCATGGTCATTCTCAGCCTCACCGCACACCTCCCAGCAAAGTACGACATTACGCTTCTCGAGGCGGTGTTCTTCTTGACGTTCTTGACCGGTTTCGTGCAGGTCTTGTTCGGCGTCCTGCGGCTGGGTGGCATTGTTCGCTACGTTTCCAATTCAGTCGTCGTCGGTTTCACTGCCGGCGCGGGTGTCATGATTGCCGCCAATCAGCTGAAGAACCTACTGGGGATCGATCTCACCGGCGTGCACGCTGAACGATTCCATGAGGTTGTCATCGCGACGATCCAGCGGTTGCCGGACGTGAACCCGTATGCGGCGGCCGTCGGTGCGGTGACGGTGGTTGTCGTTGTTACAGCGGGTCGGATCCACCAGCGGCTTCCTGGCGCGCTGTTGGCGATCGCAATCGGTGGGGCGCTCTCGTACTTCCTGGGCTGGCACCTTCCAGAAATGGGCGCAAACAAGGTCGACATCGTCAAGGACATCGAACCGATCAGTGGCAAGCTGATGGGTTTCTCGGTGCCGTCACTGGTCGCGAGTCCAAACTATGAGCTGACCCGGGAGCTGGGCCTGGGGGCTGTTGCACTCGCGATACTTGGCCTGATCGAAGCCGCTTCGATCGCGCGGGCTGTGGCCGCGACATCCGGCCAGCGACTGCGCTACACCCGTGAATTCGTCGGCCAGGGTGCGTCGAACATGGTCGGTTCTTTCCTCGGCTGCTTTGCCGGTTCTGGATCGTTCACACGCACTGCGGTCTGTTTCAAGTCGGGTGGGCGGACGCGCATGGCCGCGATCTTCTCGGCCGTCTGGACGTTGGTAGCGCTGTTGTTGCTGGGGCCGATCGCGAACTTCATCCCGAAGGCTGCGCTCGCTGGCATTTTGATCGTCGTCGCCTACTCGATGATCGACAAGCATCATCTAAAGCTGTCTTGGACCAGCGGTGCGAACCCGCGCCTCGTGCTGGTCGGAACGTTGGTTTCTACGCTGCTGTTGCCGCTCGAGTACGCTGTGTTCGTCGGCGTCTTTCTGTCGATCTTCATTCTGTTGCGCACTACCGGGAAGACGGACCTGACTCAGCTCGTGCCGACTGAGGATTCGAGCTTCGAGGAGGTGCCGTTCAACCAGGCGGCGCCGTCTCCTGTGGTCACGATCAACATGGAGGGCGACCTCTATTTCGCTGCTGCGGAGGACCTCGACTATGAGTTGTTGCGCAGTTTGCGCCCAGAGACGCGAGTCGTCGTGTTGCGAATGAAGCGACTGCGCGCGGTCGGGGCCACAGCGATGGCGATGCTGGGACATTTCTGGGAGCTGTTACGGGCTCGCAACGTGCACCTCGTCGCGAGCGGCATCGAGGAAGAACTAGCCGAGGTTCTCACGGGGTCTGGATTGCGCAAGCAGATCGGTGAGCAAAACCTGTTCTATGCTGACAACCGACTGTTCCAGTCGACCGAGCTCGCGATGGCCCGCGCCTGGAGTATTGTCCGGCACGAGCAAAGCACCAGTGGGGTGGGCACGGCCGAGGGGGCGAGCTGTCCACACATCCGTGCCCGCGACCTGGTTTCGACGCGGAGTATTCGCTTTGGCTACCAACACCAGCTGCGCGAGGCCGTCTGGCTGATGTCGGGCTTACTCGAACACAGCAAGGCGTTGAGTCCAGAGCCGCTCTTCTTGCAGTCACGAGAGGCCCGCCTCTACGGGGAGCTTTCGCCGTGGGCTGCGCTGCGCACGCTGGCGGCCAAGACCAAGAGTGCCGACGCCGTAGATCTCAGTGATGCGGACTTGGCCGAGCGGCTGCGACAGGACTTGGCAACGTCGATCGCGACGATTGCCAGACGCGACGTGGGTGACCTCTATGCGGACGCAACGCTTGGCGAGATCATCGCGCAGTCTCTCGAACTCGATCAGTCAGTCGTGCCGATCTGCCATGACGATGGGCGTCTGCAGGGCCAGGTCACGTCTGAAGCGTTGCTGCGCGGTCTGGACGAAGCTCTCCACAAGCTGGGCGAGGAGGAGCCAAGTGACTGACGTCATTCGCGCCCGCGAGCTGCAGGTTACCAACTACCAGACGATGGCAGTGGACGCCCAAGTCAGCGACGTGCGCCGGGCGCTTGTGGAGCTGCAAGCGACGCCTGAGCGACCCGCGGCCTTGGTCATTGTCGATGACCGCGGCAACTACGTCGGCTTCGTGACAGCACGCTTGTTGCTCAAGAGCCTCCTCGCACTGTGGGCGCCGCAGAAGTCGGTGCGGGACGACCCAGAGTTGCTCGATCGTCACCTGCTCGATGTCGTCCAAGCCCGCTCAGACATCCGCATCGGCGACGCATTGGTGCAGGGACTGCCAACCGCGACTCCCGAAACCCGCCTCTTGCCGTTGATCGAAATGGCCTGCGAGGCGCAGCTGGAGTTCATTCCCGTCCTGGATGCCGGTAAGGCCACCGGGCTCGTTCCACTGACGCGACTCTTTGCAGCTACTGCAAAACTAGTGCTGACTCCCGGCGACGAGGGCATTCGCTCTGACGGCCAAAACTTCACATAGGGACTCGCTGGTCGCAGTCAGGCACTTTACCCCGCAGCGGGCAAGAAACTCTCGGACAGCGATCTCGTGTCCCTCCAAAACCCGGTCCCCAAAATCAGACAAAAAAGCAGTATGGGTGCGATCGGTATGATAGGGTTCGCCCCCTTTCTCTTGGCACAAG
>JBCCHQ010000178.1:0-11215 GCA_039028735.1 Planctomycetota bacterium
GCGATGGGCCGTGCAGATCTCTGGATGATTGCGATTCTAGGCGCGGTCTCGCTAGCGATCTTGTTCTTGCTGTGGAAGGAGTTCAAGGTCTACACCTTTGATCCTCTCTTTGCGCATGGACTTGGTTTGAAGACGCGCCGCCTCGACGACTTGCTGATCGTGATCCTTGTCATTGGCATCGTCATTGGGATTCAGGCGGTCGGCGTTGTGTTGATGATTGCGCTGTTGATCACACCAGCCAGTGCCGCGCGCCAATGGACGCGGCACCTCGGACCCATGGTCCTGCTCGCGGCGTTCTTTGGAGCCCTCTGCGGCACTGCGGGTTCGCTTGTCAGCGCTCTTGGCACGGGTTTGCCTACGGGTCCGCTGATCGTGCTGGCGGCCACGATTGTGTTCGTCGTCTCGCTGGTTTTTGCACCGCGGCGCGGTCTCGTCGCAAAAGCTCGCAACCGCCAGCGGACTCGTAAGGCGCTGGTGAGCGGCGGTGCATCATGACTATCGAGTTGTGGACGCTGGCAGTCGCTCTCATTACAGCAGTTACGTGCTCTGTTTGTGGCGTGTTCTTGGTCGCAAAGCGTGAGGCTCTCGTGTCCGAGGGGCTCAGCCATGCCGTTCTACCCGGGATCATCGTCGCGTTCGTGCTCCTTCGCGACCGCAGCTCACCGCTGTTGATTCTGTCAGCGGCTGTGATGGGACTTGTGATGGTATTGCTCGTCCAGGGGCTGCGGCGCACGAAACTCGTCGACGACGATGCGTCTCTGGGCATCGTCTTTGCGGCGTTGTTCAGCATCGGAATCCTTCTCGCGAGCCTTGAGCTTCGCAATGTGCACTTCCACGCTCATTGTATCATTGACGGTAACCTAGCCCTCGCGCCGCTGGACGCTTGGACGGTCGGAGCTACGAGTCTCGGGCCGAAATCGTTCTACATAATGTTGTCAGTACTCGCGGTCGTCAGCGCATTCATTTGGGTGTACTTCAAAGAGCTGAAGCTCATGGTTTTCGATCCGGCGCTCGCGCAGTCGTTTCGACTGCGCCCTGGACTCTTGCATGCGTCTTGGCTGGGTCTGGTATCGCTAACCACCGTTAGTGCTTTCGAGACGGCAGGCTCGATTCTCGTGGTTGCACTCATGATCACTCCCCCCGCGGCGGCCTACCTGCTGGCAGACACGCTTGGAGGTATGTTGCGTTGGAGTGTTTTGCTCAGTGCACTCAGTGCAGTTGGGGGATTCTATCTCGGGTTCGCGCTCGACATTGCTCCGACGGGTCCGATGTCGGCCCTCGCTGGCGGTATCTTCTTGGTAGTGCTCGTGGCTGCGCCCAGCCGCGGTCTGTTGTCGCGCTGGCGTCATCGCCGGGTGCAGAAGACAGCGCTGTTTGAGCACGTTGTCCTGCGCCGAGTTGCTCGTGGCGAATCCAACATCGGCGATTTGTGTGCAGCTCTGGCGTGGACCCCAGCCCATCTCGAGTCAGTGTCAGCGCGTCTTTGCCAGGCGGGGCAGTTGAACAAGTCTGGGGCAGCGTTGCAGCTCACCGACGCTGGCAGAGTGCGTCTCGAGCACGAACTTGTCTGCCCCTAAGGCTGCCGTCTAGTCGTGGCTACTCTATCTTGGTGTTTGCCACTCACCTGTTCCTCGGCGTGAGAGCGGGTCCCAAGCAGGCCCTGAGGAGGGCAAGACAGGTAGGCAATGCAGTTCGGACTTCTCCGGCTTCGTCAGCTGTCATTGGCTCCGGCTCCATGCGATCGTGCCGGGAGACGACGACTTCGGCGCCTGCGACGGGGTTGCGATCGAAGTGCGCCTGAATGACCAGTTCGGCGCCGCCGCGGCTTGCGAGGATTTCAGCTCGCACGCTACCGCGCTGGGCGGCAGACATGAGGTTGCTGACGCCTCGGGCGTATCCGTGCCCTTGCTGCGTCCTTTCCTTCACCGGGACCGTCGCGCGTGCTATCCTCGCCGGCCTCGACGCCGCGGCGGGGTTTGTACCAGAGTACGTAACATTCTTTCGAGAAGGAACTTGTGGGGGAAGCCGGCGAATGGATTCTTGGAAAGAGTTCGATCAAAACCCGATTAGCCACTCTGCAGCCCACCACATTGTGGCGATTGCAGAGTTGTTGGAGGAATACGGGTACGCCCGAGTCTCCGATGTGGCGCGGCTGCTAGAGATCACCCGCGGGAGTGTCTCCGTGACGTTGAAGGGGCTCAAGCAAAGGGGCCTCGTCACGGAAGATGAACGCCGCTTCCTCGGTCTCTCCGAGATTGGCAATGCGATCGCGCAGTCCGTGCGCGCCCGCAAGGTCGTCATGAAGAAGCTGTTTGAGGATGTCCTTGGTGTCGATGCCGAGCGGGCCGATCGTGACACCTGTAAGATCGAGCACTTGGTCAGCCCATCGTCGGCGCTGCATGCGTTGCACTTCTTGCGCTATGCGCTCGAAGGGGGCGCAGCGCAGCAGGCCTTCTCCGACGCTTTTGGCAGCTTCCAGAAAGAGTGCGGTGGTGAACCCGCCGCTTGCTGTACCTGCGACGACGTTTGCCTGCAGGCCCGACTGACGAACCTACCGCGCATTGAAGATTCCGCAGAGAGCGACGCCAAATAAGATGAAAAAAGAAGAGATCCTACGTCGATTGAACGAGCTGTTTGCCGAGGAGATCGAAGCGGGTTTGCGCTACCTGCACTTGTCGGTAACGGTGACCGGGCTCGAGCGTCTGCTGGTGCGGCAAACTTTGCAGGAGAATCTGCAAGAAACGCTGGAGCACGCGCAGACGATTGGCGAGCGCATCCTGCACATGGGCGGGGTGCCAGAACTCGATCTGCGCGTGCAGATCCCGGCAGAGAAGACCACGGCCGCCGAGGCGATCCGCACCGCTCGCGAGTTCGAACAAGCGGCTCTCGATGCGTATCGTGAGCTCCTCGATGACGTGGCGGCAGATCCAGACGCGGACGTCACGCTGGAGGAATTCTTGCGCGAGCAGGTTGCCGTGGAGTCGCAGCACGTCGCCGAACTCGATCTCTTCCTCGAGGACTAGCGCTCCAGTGACCGCAGACGGCCCAGTGACTGCAGACGCCAAGCCCGCGAGCCCAACGGGCGGTTGCTCCGAACCCACGGCTTCCGGGGCCAAGCAAAAGCGCGCGCCCCGCTTGCCTTCGCGCGCTACGCGTTGGCGCACGATCGTGTTGATCCTGGTCCACCTGGCGATCGCTGCGCACCTGACGCATTGGTGGATGACGGGGCGTACCGTATCGCCGGTCGAACCCTCCGAAACGATGTTCTTCCTCGAGCGCGGCGAGTTCAACGCCGGCACGGTCTTCTTCCTGACATCGATCCTGCTGACGGCAGTTTTTGGTCGCTTCGTGTGCGGCTGGGCGTGTCACATCGTCGCGTTGCAGGACCTCTGCGCGTGGCTGATGAAGAAGTGCGGTGTTCGCCCGCGGTTGTTTCGCTCGCGACTCCTCGTCTGGGTGCCGCTCCTCTTGGGCCTGTACATGTTCGTCTGGCCGACCTTCGTGCGGTTTGTCGTCTATCCAGTGCTCGAGAGCTTTGCGCCGGCGTTGTACGCGGGTCTGCAACCGTTGCCGCCGCTGCCAGGGTGGAGCAATCACCTGATGACCGAGGACTTTTGGGCGACGTTTGCATCGATCGAAGTGGCGATCCCGTTCATCTTCGTGTGTACGTTCGGGGTGGTCTACTTCTTGGGGGCCAAGGGCTTTTGCACGTATGGATGTCCGTATGGGGGCATCTTCTTTCCGGCCGATCGCCTCGCCATTGGACGCATCAAGGCCAATCTCGATGTCTGCGACAAGTGCGGTCAGTGCACGGCGCACTGCACGTCCAATGTGCGCGTGCATGAGGAGATCCAGCTGCATGAGGCGGTGGTCAGCCCCGGCTGCATGAAGTGCATGGACTGTGTTTCGGTCTGCCCGACGCAAGCGCTGTCGTACGGTTTCGCCCGTCCGCAGCTACTGCGGCGTGGCGTCGCCCGCAAGAGCCGTCAGTACGACTTGTCGTGGCCCGAAGAGCTCATGCTGGCGCTGTTTGCCGTAGCCGTGTTCTGGAGTGTGCGGGGCGTGTACGGCAAGGTCCCGATGCTGTTTGCGGTCGGTATTGCAGCTTGCCTGACGTTCTTGGCATGGAAAGCACTGCGTTTGTTCGTCGATCGCGACGTGCGTGTGCACCGGTTTGCTTTCAAGAAGAGCGGTCGTTGGACCCAAGTCGGGGGGGCGTTCGCGCTGGCGCTGAGCGGACTACTCGTCTTGGTCATGCACAGCGCCTACATCAAGACGCACATGAATCGCGCCGAGGGCAACTTCGTCGACCTGCGGAGCCGAGTCAACTTCGAACACTTGCTGCAGGGAGCCCCGGCCAACGCGCTCTACGACGGCGAGATCCAAGAGCTGGCGCAGGAAGCCTACGATTCCTATCAGAAGATGCGCCCCCTCTGGGACGGGGGCCGCGGCCTCTTGCCGACAGACGGGATCGAGCGCGCGCAAGGAGCGCTGTCTTTGATCCTTGCTGACCTACCGCGGGCGGAGCAGCACTTCGAACGTTCGCTGACGACAAAGTTCGACGACGAGACGCTGTTTCAGCTCGCGCGCGTGCGAGTGTTACAGCTGCAAGAGCTGGAGCGTGTCGAAGCCCAGCTGGGGCCGCAGCCAGCGCCGGCGACTCGTTATCAGCCGATTCAAGACCTCCTCGGGCCCGCCCTCGCCGAACACAGCGACTTCTCCTCGGCGCGCCAAGAACTCAGCTACCTCTACCGAGCCACGGATCGGCTCGACGAAGCGATTGCGCTGTACGAGACGCGTCTCGCCGAGGATCCGGCGGACCACTTGGCTCGCGGCCGTCTCGCGCTAGAGCTATTGGCGCCTGCCGGGCAGCGTGAAGAAGCGCTCGAGGTCCTCGCCGGCGGGCTCGACGTCCCCGGTGCTACGCCCGCGTCCGAGGAGATTCTGCGTGACACGTTGGTCAAGACCGCGCGTACCTATGGACCGCAAGCGACCGACGTCATCGAGTTGCTGCAGCGAGCACTCGCGCGTCATCCCGATTGGCTACCGGTGCGGCGTGAACTCGTGTTGATGCACCGTTCGCAGCAACGCCGGGAAGAAGCCGCGGCCCTCTACGAAGAGTGGGGGGGAGTCGGTGAGGCAATGAGTCCGCGCGCGTCTCTGTACTACGGCAGCGACGTCTTGCTGTTCTTTGGCGACGTCGACGCTGGCCGCAAGGCGCTCGATCGCGCGCGCCGTGATCAGGCGCTCGAGAAGGAGCTGCACCACGACTTCGCGGGCGCCTATTCACTCCTGCTGCGCCATCTCTACCAGCGCGGCGACACGGAGGAAGCGCATCGACTGGGCCGCGAACTCGTTGCTGGCGAGCAGCCGTATGGCGCTGTCTTCAATACGCTGTGCCAGTTCTTGCTCGCTGAGAAGCGTGGTGACGATGCTGTTGCGTTCTGTCGCGACTACTTGGCTCGCAAGCCACTCGATAGCCATACCCGGGCATTCTTTGCGCTTGGGGTGTTGAGCGAGCTCGAGCGTCATGAAGAAGCGCTCACGGAGCTGCTGCTCGCCGAGAAGTACGCGCCGCGCGATGGTTTCGTGCTCGCAGATCTCGCACTCGCATACCATCGCCTCGATCAGACAGACGATGCGGTGGCGACGATGCAGCGTTCGATGGCGCGCAACCCGCACCACGCGCAGCTGGCGTCACGCCTGATCGAGTTGGCCGATCTAGCCGGAGACCGGGCGCTGGGCGACCGCTGGCGTGAAGCCCGGAACTTCCTGCAGCGCTTCTGAACCTGGGCAAACGCCGCTCAACCGCAACCCTTGGCAGTCCGATAACGACGATAGGGCGCCGTCTCTTTCCGGGACGCCGCCGCTCGCAGTCTGCGATTCTGTCGCGTCTGTTGTGGTAATTGTCGTCGTGATTGTTTGGGGAATGCCAGAGCCATGTCGTTGCAACCTACACTGTCGGTGATCGTACCCGTATACAACGAAGTCGATGCCGTCGGTCCGGCCGTGCAGGCCATTTTGGGTTTCCTGGCAGACCATTGCAGCCACTACGAGATCATCCTGGTCGAGAGTGGGAGCAGCGATGGGTCCGGAGCTGCATGCGACCAACTGGCCGCAGACAACTCAGCGGTGCGGGTGATTCACGAGGGCGCTCGCAACGGCTTTGGGTCGGCGCTGCGCGTGGGTTTCGCCGCCGCCGAGATGGACGCGATCGTGATGATCACGGCCGACTTGCCGTTTCCGTTCTCGGCTGTCGCGCACGCGCTATCACTGCTGGACGAGCACGGCGCGGTTTTGAGCTATCGGGCTAGCGATCCGCGCGGCCTCTACCGCAGGGTGCAGTCGGTGATCTACAACGCGATCGCGAAGTACGCTTTGGGACTGCGGGTCCGGCACGTGAACTCGGCGTTGAAGATCTACCGCCGTGGCGTCTATGAGCAGTTGCAGCTGCGCGAGTGCGGCTGGCTCTTCGACGCCGAAGCGATCTACCGTTTGCAGGAACGGGCAGTGCCGTGCGCTGAGATCCCTGCGGATCTCATCGATCGCGAAACTGGCACGTCGTCAGTGGGGTGGCGGACTCCGTTTCGGATGCTCGGAGATCTGCGGCGGCTGCGGGTGCGGTTGCGAGCGAACCCACTGCCGCCTCTGACCACCGACGCCACTGCCACCGCTCCTGCCGCGACGAGGGCGTCGATGCGACCGAGGGAGTTGCAGTAGCATGGCCAGATCGAGCTTCAGCGAGGCACCTCGCGAGGGCGAGGTCGAGCCGGAACGCCGCTGTTCCCGGTTTGAGCCCACCGGAAGGGCGGGAAGTGGGCTTGAATAGCCCCGCGAGCGCTTCGTATTCCTGATGCGGGGCTATTTGCTCTTCCGCCGTCTGGCTTCAGGGCTATCATGGCCGTACGCGCAGTATCTCACCGAGAGGAGACTCATGTCATTTCGTCCGCTGCCCATTCTGATCGCTGCTTTGGTCCTGACGACCGGGGCTGTGTCCATCGCCCAGCAGAAGGCTGAGAAGCCGAAACAGACCTTCGGTAAGGCGATCGGCAAGAAACCCTTCATCAGCAAGAAGGACCCCGCGTTCGCGTACGGCGCGAAGGGGAAGAAGTACAAGGAGTCGATGAAGGGGTGGTTGATGATCGACGTCGACGCCCGCAAGGGCGACTTGCTCGAGCAGCTCGACGCGCAGATGGAGAAAGCGCAGGCGATGGAGGACGGCTCCAACAAGACGTCGGAGATCAACCGCATCGAAGAGGCGCGCGGCCGCATCGCCCGGTGGTTCAAGGGCGCGCGCATGTTGATGGAGAAGAAGAACGACAGCTCGGAGTGGATTCGCGTCGCGATCGACGAAGTCGGCAACGGTACGAAGCTCAATGCGGTCAAGCAGGAGTTCCGCAACCAAGACGCACCGATCACGGACCAAGTCATCACGACCAAAGCGCACAAGCGTCGCGGCATGCAGGTACACCGTCTCGACGTCAAGTTCGGCACCAATGAAAAGGTGTTCGCACGTCTCGATACGTACATGATCCCGGCTCGCGACAAGTCACGAATCTGGGTCGTGCGCTACATGCACGTAATGCCGGCGAGCCGTTACAAGGCAACGAAAGAAATGCAGAAGGAGCTGTACCGCCTCAGTGCCATGCTCCGAATCTGAGTCTCGCTACAGCTCCAAGAAGAGCTGATGCAACTGCGCGTCGTCGGTGAGCTCCGGGTGAAATGCTGCTAGCAAGTGGCGTCCCGCCCGGAGCACCACAGCCTCTCCGTTGTGCCTCCCAAGTACCTCGACCCCACCTCCGACAGCACCGAACCGTGGCGCCCGGATGAAGATCCCCTTCATGTCGTGTAGGGGGGCCTTCATCGTGATCTGCGCCGCGAAGCTATCGAGCTGACGCCCGTAGGCGTTGCGTTCGACGTCGACGTCGACGACTCCCATGCGTGGTGGCCGCTCGGTCGCAGTGTTCCCCAAGAGGATGGCACCGGCACAAGTGCCGAAAACGGCCAAGGAACCGTCGTTGGCGCGTTGCCGGATCGGCTCCCAGACGTCGAACCGTTGGAGCAGGTTGTGGAGCGTCGTCGATTCCCCCCCCGGAATGACGAGGTGGGTGACGCCGCGGAGCTGGGTGGCCGTGCGCACCGCGACTGGTTGGTGCCCCAGCAGCCGCAGCATGGCGAGATGCGGTTCCACCGAACCCTGCAGCGCGAGGACCGCAGGGTGTGTCGGCGCTACCACCCGCGCCCCTGCAGCTGGTCTTCCGGCGGCAGGTCGCGAGCCGAGATCCCTGACATCGCTGAGCCGATCCCTCGCGACGCCTCCATGACCTCGCCGGCATCCTCGAAGTGAGCGGTAGCACGCACGATGGCGCTCGCGGTGCGGGCTGGATCTTCGGACTTGAAGACCCCAGAACCGACGAAGACCGCCTCGGCGCCGAGGCGCATGACAAGTGCTGCGTCGGCTGGGGTTGCGACCCCGCCCGCGGCAAAGTTCGGGACCGGCAGGCGGCCCTTGCTCGCCACGGCGCACACGAGGTCGTACGGGGCGCCCATCTCCTTGGCGACGGTCATCAACTCTTGCTTTGGCAGCATCGTCAGCGCGCGAATGTCACGGGTGACGGCGCGGATGTGGCGCACACCTTCGACGATGTCGCCGGTACCGGCTTCCCCCTTTGTGCGCAACATTGCTGCGCCTTCGCCGATGCGACGCAGCGCTTCTGCCAGGTTCGTGCAGCCACATACGAACGGCACTTTGAACGCGTTCTTGTCGATGTGGAACGCGTGGTCCGCGGGGGTCAGAACTTCGCTCTCGTCAATGAAGTCGACCGCGAGTTCCTGCAGGATCTCGGCTTCCATGAAATGGCCGATTCGCGCTTTGGCCATGACTGGGATCGAGACCGCGCTCTTGACCTCTTCGATCATTTCGACGGCAGACATCCGAGCGACCCCGCCATCGCGCCGGATATCGGACGGGACACGCTCGAGCGCCATCACGGCGACAGCGCCGGCCTCTTCGGCGATCTTGGCTTCCTGCGGGTTCGTCACGTCCATGATGACGCCGCCCCGCAGCATCTCGGCCAGGCCAACCTTCAGGCGGAACGCTTCGTTGGGTTGAAAGTCATTGGTGCTTGTCATGATCGACTCGTCTCTCCTGCGTAGTGCAGCTCTCAAGAAAATCCCGCAGCCTCGGGCGGCGTAACGATGCCGACCCGTTCGAGATTCTACTTGTTGTTCGGGAGGATTCAGACCCCGGATGCGACGAAATTCGGGCTGGACTCAGCCATTCTTGCGCGCCGCAGCAAGGCGGGCCAGTCCTAGCGCTTACCGCTGCGAGCCGTAGCGCTGGAGCGGGAGGGCGCCGCGTACTTCACGAAACAGCCGTAGGGGGTCGTTTTCGGCCGTGAGACGACCGTCCCAGTCAGTAGCTCGTCGAGAGCCTGCGCGACATAGTTCGTCGGCTCGGGGTTGCGCCCTAGCGGGGCGTCGTCGACGGCGCCGGAATAGACGATCTGGCGGTCTTTGACGATGAACATGTGTGGCGTTCGCACGGCGCCGTAGGCCTTGCCGACGCTGCCCGTCGGGTCCAGCAAGATCGGGTAGGGCAGGCTGTGTTTGCTACGCCATGCTTCCATCTGTGCGCGCGTCGCGAAATGGCTGGAGTTGATCGCTAGCCAGATGACTTTGCGGTCCCCTTGGCTGTAGCGCTTGGCGAGCTTCTGCATGGTCTGCGACCGGTACAAGCGGGTCACGTACGGACACTCGGGGTGGATCCACTCGAGGACCAGGATCTGGTCTTTGTATTGGTCGAGAGTGTGTGTGTTGCCACTGCTGTCTGCGAGCCGAAACGGCGGGGCGGTGGGCTGGATCCGTGCGGCACTGTTGCGCGGGCGGGCCTCGGGGTGCTGCGCGGTGCCGGAGCGATCGCCGTTCTCTTTGCCGTTCGCTTCGGCCTCGTCGTCGGTAGGTTGGGTGTCCGCTGGTTTCGTCGTGGTACCGCGCGGCTGCGTCTCCTGTGCAGACGTGACGGAAAACACGACACTGACCATCGCGGTGAGCAGGAACACGATTGTAGAGCGCGACACGTCGTTTCCCCTTCCGCCGATTCCCCTCGGACGGTTCGCCGCAAGCAAGGCAGGGTGCTGGGCGGCACTTTGAAAGGAGCGGGCTGCGCTCTCGACAAGCACACGGGCCGTGCTCGTCGAGAAACGCGGCGCCCGCAGGTGCCAGGGTGCATCGCGAAACAAAGTCCGCTCTGGCGATGGAGCAATAGCAGTTGCCGTGCCGATTCGCTGCAATCGTTGTCCTGTAAGGGGTTGGCGGTTCCGGTGGGGCACAAACCAAGGGCCCAACCGGCAAGACTCACAGGGAAGTGTCGTCTGTGGCGGCACTCGCTCGTGTGCGTCGGGGTGGCGCTTGGACGCGTCGCGCTATACCGTGCCGCCATCGAGCGAGACCAGGAGCGCAAACAACGGGGGTGGACGGGAGTCCTCGTGCGTCGAGCGCGAGCAGAAGCACGGTGCGTCCGGGTACCGACAGAGGACGTCTGGCAGAACGGTGAGGGCTGAGAAGTAGGCTCGAGCAAACGGAGGAGACAACGCCAAGTGCGCAAACTACTCGTGACAGGGAGTTCGGGCTTGATCGGTAGCCGCGTCGTCGCGCTGGCTGCCCAGTCGGGCTTCGAGATCGTGCCGCTACATCGCGGGGGCGGTGCCGACATTTGTGACGCTCACTCGTTGCAGGGGGCGGTTGCGGCGGTGGCGGACGCGGCCGCCCTCGTGCACCTGGCGGCATTCACCGACGTGTCGGCGGCACACCAACAAGACGGCGACAAGCATGGTGCCTGTTTCCAGGTCAACGTGTGCGGAACCGAGAACGTGGCCGCCGCCTGTCGCGCGGCTTCCCTCCCTTGGGTTCACGTGTCGACCGATTTCGTCTTCGGCGGGGGCAAGGTTGAGCCCTATACCGAAGCGGACACGCCCGATCCGATCGAGTGGTACGGCCGCACGAAGTTGGACGCCGAACATGTCGCGCGCGACGCCGGCGCGACGATCGCGCGCGTGTCGTTCCCGTACTCGGTGCCGCCAGCGCCAAAGCCCGACCTCGTCCGTTGGGTCGTCGGCGCGCTCCGGGATGGTAAGGAGCTACGCCTCTTCGACGACCAGTACATTACTCCGACCTTCGTCGATGATATTGCCACTGCGCTGTTGATCCTGGCCGA
>JBCCHQ010000179.1:0-11165 GCA_039028735.1 Planctomycetota bacterium
AAGTTGAGCCAGTCTTGCACTTCTCTTCGTTGATATTGCGGCATGGTCATTCTCCTTAACAAAAAGAGAACACCATGCCGTAGCTGACTTATGAATTGAACGTGGGGATTACCGGACGGACACGAATCTCTGTGCAGCAAGTCCGGTTGAATCGTTCGTTATAAGAATTCTGCATTGGCTTACCTGGTTGATAAATGCCAGAGTAATGCCATGTTCTTCAGCCCAACTCGCCAATATGACAGAAATGAATTCAGGGCCGTTTTCCATGCGTAACTATTCGGATATCCTCGCCAAGCCCGGGGGGTGAGCCATGATCCTACGCTCCCCTATCGTCCGGATAAGTGTCGGACTGTCCTTCATGACAGTCAGCATCTTGCTGGGCGCAGACATGCTCGGCCTGGTCCCGAACCGACGAGCCATGGCAGTGGACGCTCGCAAGACGATCTGCGAATCACTGGCAGTTCAGTTCTCAGTCGCCGTCGCGACCGATCAGTTCGGATCGATCGAACGCTCGATGCGGGCTGTCGTAGGACGCAACGATGAACTGATCTCGCTCCGCATGAAGACCGTCGACGGCAACGTGCTCGCTGAAGCCGGCGACCATGGCGGTTGGGAAGCGGTGTTTGGAGAACAATCCTCGACGGATCAGGTCATCGTCCCAATCTTTCGCAAGGGCGAACGCTGGGGCTCTGTCGAGGTCCACTTCGATGCCATTTCGGGTCGTGGTCCGCTCGGGTTCCCGTGGGGTGGCATCATCGAGCTGTGTCTGTTCTCACTCGTTGTTGGCTTTGGACTGTTCTTCTTCTTCATCCGCAAGACCCTTCGTCACCTCGATCCATCTGCGGTGATCCCAGGGCGCGTTCAGTCGACCCTCGACGTGCTTGCCGAGGGTGTCGTCCTATTGGACAAAGACGAACGCATCGTCATGGCGAACTCCGCGTTCTCCAAAATAGCGAACGAAGCGCAGGAAGAACTCGTCGGCCGACGCGCGTCCGAGCTGGATTGTATCGGCCCCGAGTACGGCGTCGACCGAGTCGAAGACCTCCCGTGGCGCCGAGTCTTGGAGGAGGGGCAATCCGAAAAGGGCCTCCTGATTCCGCTGCAAGGGGCGGCCGGTGATCAGCGACACTTCTCGGTCAATGGCGCTCCAATATTGGATCCAAATGGCGCCGTACGTGGTGCTATGGCCACTTTCGACGACGTCACAGAAATCGAGAAGAAGAACGATGAACTCGAGCATCTCGTCTCGTTGCTAAAGTCGGCCCGCGATGAAGTGACGACAAAGAACAAGGAGCTGCAGGCCACGAACTCGCTGATCGAAGCCAAGGTGACGGAGCGCACAGCGGAGCTTCGTGCGAGCATGGAAGCAGCCAAAGCGGCTGACCAAGCCAAGTCAGCATTCTTGGCCAACATCTCTCACGAGCTACGCACCCCCATGCACGCAATCCTCAGCTTCTCGGAGTTCGGGATTCACAAGATCGATCAAGTCAAGCGCGAGAAGCTGCTGCGCTACTTCGAGCACGTTCAGACCAGTGGTCAGAGCCTACTGTCGCTGCTGAACAACCTGCTCGACCTATCGAAGGTGCAAGCCAACAAGATGGAGTTCCGTCTCGAGCGCGTCGCGATCGGCGGCTTGATCGAGCATGTCGTCGAGGAGTTCGGGACGCTCGCAGAAAGCCGCGGTGTCGTTCTCAAGTACACCGAGCCTTCGTTTGAGGCCGAAGCTGATCTCGACAAAGACCGGATCATCCAGGTCATCCGTAACCTCGTTTCGAACGCGATCAAGTTCACGCAAGTAGGCGGTACCATTGAACTGGGAATGCGCAACGGCGAGCTGCTGAGCCCCGACGGCGAGACAACGCCGTCCATGGAGGTCTGGGTGGCCGACGAGGGCGTCGGAATCCCCGAAGATCAGCTCGAAGCGATCTTCGATCCATTCACACAGAGTAGCCGCACCGACTCGGGCTCTGGCGGCACAGGTCTTGGGTTGGCCATCTGCGACGAAATTGTATCGGCCCATGGCGGTTGGATTCGCGCGCTCAACCGCCCAGAGGGAGGCGCGATCGTCGAGTTCGCTGTTCCCTGCCATCCGGTGATCGTCATCGTCTAGTGGGACCCGTGAGATCACGCTCCCAGCCGCGACAAACCGCCTTTTCCGAGAAAGCGACCCGCGTCGCAAGTCGATAAAAATAGCGGGGTGGGATGGCCCATCCTCTGCTCCCCTTTCGACGAGGTGCCGCGAGTCCCATGGACGTGCTCGAGACGTCACGACTCGGCGTCAAAGCCGAGCCCGAGAAGACCGAGAGAAACTCGGCTAGTGCTCCGCAAGCACCGGAATCGACACAGCTTCGTGCGATTCTGAATCTGCTGGCCACCGTCGTGCAGCAGCCGACGAGCGCTGCAACGAGCGACGCGTTCGTCAACGCACTCGCAACTCAGCACGACCTGTCGCGGGTCAGCCTCGGCTGGGTCGTCGGGCGGCGTGTCCAGGTGCAAACCATCTCACACACCATTCGCTTCGAGCGACGCAGCGATCTGGTCCAATCCATCACTCGGGCGATGGAGGAGTGTGTTGATCAAAGAACGACACTGCTCCACACAACCCATGACGTGGCTGATCGATCGCAGCAGATCTTGCGGCAACACGCGACGCTCGCCGAACGATCCGGGGCCGACAGCGTTTGCTCGATCCCTCTGACCAACGATGACGGCGTCTACGGTGTCTTGACGCTCGAGCGTAGCGGCGCGAAGCCGCTCGACACTGCCACCGCGACAGAGTGTGAAGTTGCCCTGCAGATGGCAGGCCCGTACACCCACCTGTTGTGGCGCGAGCAGCGCTGGCTGGGAGGTCGGGCGTTCGATGCAGTGCGACGTTCACTACGCAGTCTTCTACGCCCTGGTCGCGATGGGCGCAAGATCGCGGCGGTACTCTTGGTCGCTGCACTCGCATTCGTATTCCTTGGCAAAGGCAACTACCGCGTTTCTGGACGGGCATATCTCGAAGGGCTGACGCAGCGTGCCGCCGTTGCTCCGTTCGATGGCTACATCGGCGCCGCGACCGTACGCCCCGGTGACCTCGTCGAAGCCGGTACTGTGTTATGCACACTGGACCGGCGCGAGTTGGAGCTGGAGCTACAACAGTTCAGCAGCGAGCACGAGCAGCTGATCAAGCGGAAGCAGCGAGCGCGCGCAGAGGGCGACGCCGCTCAACTCCGCGTGCTCTCGGCGCAACTCGACCAAACGAAGGCGCGGCGCGCGCTCGTCGAGTACCACCTCTCGCAGACCGAGATCTCGTCTCCGATTGCCGGGGTCGTCGTCAGCGGCGATCTCAGCCAAGCAATCGGCGCGCCGTGCGCACGCGGCGACGTGCTCTTCCAGGTCGCTCCGCTAGACCAGTATCGAGTGGTGCTGGAAGTCGACGAGCGCGATGTCGCCCAGCTCCGTCAGCAACAACACGGGACCTTGGCGCTCGCGGCCTTCCCCGGAGAGAGCCTGCCGTTCGAGGTCTTCTCGATCACACCGGTGTCCGTACCACGAGACGGCCGCAACTTCTTCCGTATCGAAGCACAGCTGACGACAACCGAGCTCGACCGCCTGCGCCCCGGGATGGAAGGCATCGGCAAAGTCGAGATCGGCCCACGCCGACACATCTGGATCTGGACGCACGACATCGTCGATTGGTTACGCGTGCGCGTCTGGTCGTGGATGCCATGATGCTTGGCGCCACGACACAGCTCCCAGGAGGCGTCCGTTGACCGGCCGCATGCACAGTGACTCGTGGTACCGCGTCGCCGAGCTACGCCCCCAGATCAGCCGCGAAGTTGGCATTCATAGACACTACTACCGAGGCGAGCCGTGGTACGTGCTGGAGAGTCCTGCCGATCGTCGCGTTCATCGTTTCACCCCCGAAACCTATGTAGTCTTGAACATGATGGACGGAACTCGGACCGTCGATGAGCTATGGCAACAAGCTGGCGAGTCACTGGGCAGCAAGTCTCCGACACAAGACGAGCTGATCCAGCTACTGGGTCAGCTACACCAAGCGGACGTCTTGGTGCTGGACCGAGCTCCTGACATTCGCCAAGTGCAGAGAGCTCGCGCGACGCGCGATCAGCGCAAGGTGCGACAGAACCTGCTGAGTCCTCTCATGTGGCGCATCCCTCTCTGTGATCCAGCGCCGCTATTGCGGCGCCTGCAGCAGGGATGCCCGCGACTGTTCTCGCGCAGCGTCTTCGTCGCTTGGAGTCTGGTCGTAGCGATCGGGTTCATGATCGCCGCCTTGCACTGGCAAGATCTAACATCGAATGTCGCCGATCGAATCTTGGCGCCTCACAACTTGATCTTACTGTGGCTACTCTTTCCGATCCTGAAGGTGCTACACGAGTTGGGTCATGCTTGTGCGGTGCGCGCATTCGGGGGCACGGTCCACGAGATGGGAATTCTGTTCCTTGTGTTGAGCCCAGTCCCCTATGTCGATGCGTCCGCCGCGTCCACATTCCCCCACAAGCGCGATCGAATGGTCGTTGGTGGAGCCGGAATGATGGTCGAGATGTTCATTGCTGGCATCGCACTTGTCTTGTGGAGCATGGTGGAGCCGGGGCTGCTGCGAGCGCTGCTCTTCGACGTGATCTTTCTCGCCGGCGTCTCGACGCTGCTCTTCAACGCAAACCCCCTCCTACGCTTCGACGGCTACTACATGTTGACGGATCTCATCGAGATGCCCAACCTCGCGCGAAGGAGCAAGTCATACCTGGCATTCCTGTTCGAGCGCCACGCCATCGGTAATGACGCGGCGGTCGACCCTGCCCGCAGTCGCAGTGAGCGGGTCTGGCTTGCCTCGTACGCGGTGGGTTCGTTCTGCTATCGACTGTTGATACTCAGTGCGATCATCATCTTCGTTGCCAAGGAGTTCTTTGCTGTCGGCGTCCTTCTTGCCTTGTGGGCCGTGTTTGCTTGGGGCGTGGTGCCGATCAGTCGCGCCTTCGCTCACGTCGTCACCGCGCCACAGCTAACAACTGTGAGACGCCGCGCGATGACGGTGACATTTGGACTCACTGCTGCTGCTGTGGCTGCGATCTGCTTCCTGCCAGCACCCCTGCGTAGCCAAGCCGAGGGTGTCGTCTGGGTCCCGCCCGAATCGGTCGTACGCGCCGGGGCCGACGGTTTCGTCGCCCGTTGGCTGGCACAACCAGGAACCGAAGTGTTGGCGGGCGACCCGATCTTGCTACTGAGCAACCAGGAACTCATTCATCGCCTACAGCTGCTCGAGGCCGAGCTTGCAGAGCTCCAGGCACGGCGGGACTCGGTGCGCTTGTCCGACCGTGTCGAGTCGGCGTTGCTCGAGGAGGAAGCTGCGCAGCTCGCCGAGAAGATCGCCGTCGAGCGTGCGCGCGCCACGGACCTCACTGTGCGTAGTGGTGGTAGTGGAACCTTGACGGCCACGAGCCCTAACGACTTGCTAGGGCGCTTCGTCCGCAAAGGAGACCAGATCGCCCACGTGCTGCAACCATTGGGCCGCTCTGTCCGCGTCGTCGTTCCGCAAAGCAGTGTCGATCTAGTCCGCCACGAGGCTCACGCTGTACACGTCCGTCATATCGAGAACTTGGGTGCAACCGTAGAGGCTGCGATCGAGCGCGAGGTCCCTGGAGGTTCGTGGGAGCTCCCCTCTTCGGTACTCGGAAGTGAAGGTGGCGGACAGACGCCAACCGACCCAACGGATGCAGCGGGGACCCGTGCCCTCGCGACGATCTTTCAGTTCGATCTGCGCCTACTAGACAGTCAAGAGAGTCAGCGCGTCGACGGGCGTGTCCTCGTCCGCTTCCACCACGGTTGGGAACCGCTGGCCAAGCGATGGTACCGGGGCATCAAACGCTTGTTCCTGGAGCAGTCCAGTGGGTAGTCCCAGAACACAGAATCACAAAACATTTGCGGCCTACACTGAGAAGCCGGAGCTCGACCAGGGGTGGTTCGACAGGCTGACCGCCAACGTCCGGCTGTCCAGTCGCAAGCTCGCTTTCCGCGCGGCTCGGCGCACGCTCGCCGCGCAGATTCGTAGGCAAGGGACCTTCTATGAGAGCTGCGACACGGACTCGATTCAGTCGGCAACCGAGCATCTGCGCCGCTTGCTCCACACACACGGAATCCGCGAAGACCTGGCCATGCAAGCCTTCGCGCTCGTGCGCGAGGTAGCCACTCGTACGATTGGTCAGCGACACTATGACGTACAGTTACTCGGTGGCTGGGCCTTGCTGCATGGCTTCGCTTGCGAGATGCAGACCGGCGAAGGTAAGACCTTGACTGCGACGCTCGCTGCATGCACGGCGGCACTGTCTGGTGCCAAGGTGCACATCGTCACGGTCAATGACTACCTCGCGCAGCGCGATGCCGAAAGCATGGGCCCCATCTACGAAGCTTTAGGCCTGTCCGTAGGCCTGATCACGCATGAGCAGAGCTTCTCGGAGAGGCAACGCGCGTACGCCTGCTCGGTCACGTACTGCAGCAACAAGGAACTCGCTTTCGACTATCTGCGAGACCGCATCACATTGGGAGCCGACGCAACTCGATTGCACCTGCAGCTCGAAGCGCTGTCGGGTGCCAAAACCCGTAGCGAGCGATTGCTGCTGCAGGGGCTCGAGTATGCGATCGTCGATGAACTCGACAGTGTTCTCATCGACGAAGCGCGGACGCCCCTCCTACTGTCCAAGCAAGAATCGAAAGTGGACAGCGATCGGCGCTACGAGGACGCGCTAGGGCTGGTCGCTGAGCTACGCCGGGGCGAACATTTCAGCGTGGATCACCGTCAAGGAAGCGTAACGATCACTGATGCTGGGCGCGGAGAGATCGCGCGACTGGCTGAGTTTCTCGGCCACACTGACAGCAGTTGGGAACACCCAAAACAGCGCGAGGAACTCGTCCTACAGGCCCTCACTGCGCGGGAGTTGTATCAGCGTGATCGCCACTACATCGTACGCGACAGTTGCGTCGAGATCGTCGATCAGAACACCGGACGATCCATGCCGGACCGATCGTGGGAACATGGCCTACACCAAGCCATCGAAGCAAAGGAGCGATGCGAAATCACTCCGGGGAAGAGCACGCTGGCAAAGATCAGCTACCAGCGCTTCTTCCGCCGCTACGCTCATCTCTCCGGCATGACTGGGACAGCCCGGGAGGTCGCCGGTGAGCTGCGGTCCATCTATGGCTTGGGCACCATCAGCATCCCCACGCATCGGCCGAATCGGCGCAGCCGCATGGCGACGCAGCTCTTCTCGACCTCGCGTGAGAAGTGGAAGGCCTTGGTCGAGCGGGTAGCGATCGTCCACAAGACGCAGCGCCCAATCTTGATCGGTACGCGCTCGGTACACACGTCCGAGCTAGTGGCTGAACTGCTCGAGCTCTACGGCATGCATCCAACAGTGCTGAACGCGCGCCAGAACCAAGACGAGGCCCAAGTCATCGCGCACGCCGGTGAAGCGGGCACCATCACGGTTGCGACGGACATGGCGGGACGCGGCACCGACATCGAGCTGGCAGCTGAGTGCATGGCCAGCGGCGGCCTACACGTCATCGCCGCAGAACTACACGAGAGCTTGCGGGTCGAGCGGCAGCTCTACGGTCGCTGCGCCCGGCAAGGTCAACCAGGAAGCCACGAGGGCTTCGTATCGCTCGAAGACGAAGTCGTCACCCGCTACGCGGGTAGCGTCGCTCGGCAAGTGGCTGCGCGCTGGGCTGATCGGGCAAGCTCAGTCCCCCGCTGGTTACTGCGTTGGGTACTACGGCACACGCAGACAGTTGCACAGCACCGTCAGCGGCGACTGCGAAAACGACTTCTCGATCAGGACGAGCGCACCGACGCCCTTCTGGGTTTTGCCGGTGGCGCCCCGGCACCATCTACAACATCGCCGCAGCAGGAACACCCGACGGCCCAACCCACAGGAGTTCAGTCGTGAAAAGAACGCTCGTACTCACCATCATCATGACGCTGCTGCTGGTGGCCTCCGGAGCCGTTGGTGGCGATGGCGATCGCAGCGGAAGAACCGAGAACAGTGGCAGCGACATGCGTCGCGACGCCGCGTTCGAAGGGCTGATCAAGGCCCACCACACACTGCAACTGGGTGCGCCGATCGATGGCTTGCTAGAAACCGTGACGGTCCAGCGTGGAGACGTAGTGCGCAAAGACCAAGTGCTCGCGCTCCTCGAGTCGCGGCTCGAACACGTCACGATGGAGTTGGCCAAGGCCCGAGCCGAGATGGAAGCGGAGAAGCGCAGTCGCGACGAGCAACTACGCTACCAGAACAGCAAGCTCGCTCGCTCCGAACTGCTGCACACAAAAGGCGTCGTCTCGAACAACGAATTGGCGATCAGCCGCACGGAGCGCGCTATTGCGCAGGAAGCGGTATTGGAGTCGCAAGAGCGACAGAAGATCGCTTATCTCGAGCTACGCCGCGCCGAGGTTGCTCTGGAACTGCGGACGATTCGCAGTCCGATCGACGGCGTAGTTGTCGAGCGGCACCTTCACCCCGGCGAGCTGGTCACTCGGCAGCACCAATCGAAGATTCTCGAGCTGGCGCAGATCGATCCGCTCGTCGTCGAGGTCATCCTGCCTGCGACGCTGTTCGGTCAGATCCAGCGAGGTCAGCGCGCTACCGTATCCCCGGTAGGATTTCCGGACCATCAGCCGACTGCCGTCGTCCAATCTGTGGATCGCGTCATCGACGCGGCCAGCAACACCTTCCGCATCGGCCTGGAACTACCGAACCCAGATCACACACTGCCACCAGGGGTCCCGTGCGATGTGCTCTTCGAATCACGTTGAAACCGAACACGGCGCACTGCCAACTCGTGGCGCTGTCGTGGCTTGTGCAGTGGGCGATCGTGCAGCGGAATCGCGATCTCAGTGCCGCTGTCATTGGGCCGATAGATCCGCGGTCGCTTCTTCGGACTTCTGGGCCGACATAGCCAATTCGCCAACAGAAAACGCTCCGCTGTTGCCGATGATGGACGTGAGGGATCCTGCTGGTCTTGAGGATTGTCTGTGCCCACGCCGACACCGGAACCACACGAAGAGCTGACTGCGCTGCAGCAAAAGATCGCTGACCTGCAGCAAGAGCGTGACGCCGCCGTCGCGGCCAATCACGCCAAGAGCGAGTTCCTCGCGAACATGTCACACGACTTGCGGACGCCGATGCACGGCATCTTGAGCTATGCGGAGTTCGGCATTCAAAAGGGGCCGAGCGCAAAGCCTGAGAAGATCCTCAAGTACTTCCAGAACATCCAGCACAGCGGCCAGCGCTTGCTGACACTCCTCAACGATCTCCTCGACTTGGCGAAGCTCGAGGCTGGCAAGATGGCCTACGAGTTCGGTTCCCAACCGTTGGAGTCGATCATTGCCGTCGTCAGCGACGAGCTGCAAACCATGCTCGCCGACCGGTCTCTTACACTGCAGATCGAGACAGCCCCAGGATGCGAGGCCCGCGTGGATCGTGATCGCCTGAACCAAGTATTGCGAAACATGATCACGAATGCCGCCAAGCGCTCTCCCGACAGCGGCCAGATAACGGTCGAAGCTGCCGCGGCCGCCGGGGATTGCGTCGAACTTCGGGTCAGCGACGAAGGCCCCGAAGTGCCGGCAGAAAAGATCGACCAAGTCTTCGAACAGTTTGCAGAGACGACTCGCGCTCGCCCGCCAGCTGGGGGCATGGACATCTCGATGTCTATCAACTGCGAGATCATTGCGGCTCACGGCGGATCGATACAGGTTCGCAACAACGATACCGGTCGCGGTGCTGTCTTCACGCTACGGCTGCCTATCAATGGGCCTGAACAACAATCTGAAACAGCGGAATCCTTGAACGAAATCAACACCACCAAAGACCCGATGACTGCGTAACGCATCTTATGACTGCCACGCCGACCGATGCTAAACATCAGAAAGTGCTGATCGTCGACGATGAGCCGATGAATCGCGACATCCTCGAGGAGATCCTCGAGGACGAGTTCATCCTCGACTATGCATCGAGTGGCGAAGAAGCGCTCGAACAAGTGGAAGCGTTCCAACCCGATCTCGTCATCCTCGACATCATGATGCCAGGGATCGATGGCTATGAAACGTGTCGGCGACTGCGTGGTGATTCTCGATTCCATTTCACGAAGGTGATTCTGGTCTCTGCGAAGGCACTCGTTGCCGAGCGGCTGGAGGGCTATGCGGCAGGTGCCGACGATTTCGTGACGAAGCCGTTCAACCCGCAGGAACTGCTCGCAAAGGCACGCGTGTTTGCGCGGCTCAAGTCACTCGAAGAAGTCGACCGCCTACGCAGTGACATCCTCGGCTTGTTCTCACACGAGATCCGCACGCCGCTCAGTGGCATTCTTGGGCCTGCGGAAGTCTTACTCGACCCGGACGCAGCAGCGGATGTCGAGGAGCGCACGACGTTGTTGACGGTCATCCACGAATCGGGATTGCGTATTCAGCACTACTTCGAACGCTTGCTGCTGCTCTTTCAGCTACGTTCGTCGTCGTTTCGGCTCGGACACGATGTGGTCAGCGTCGACGAGCTGATCGAGACTGGAGTTGCCGAGCGACAGAGCAGCGCGGCCGAACGCAACGTCACGATTCAACAAACCGTCGAGCCTGGGCTCTATATCACCGGCGATCAGCACCATCTCGAGATGGCCTTGAGTATCCTCTTGGACAACGCTGTGCGTTTCAGTCCTGACGGAGAGAGCGTCCAGATCAGCGTCGAGCGAGTTGAAGAGCAGGTTTGCATCTCTGTTGTAGACAACGGCCCCGGCGTCGACGCCGGCATCCAAGGCGCCCTCTTGGAAGGCTGCGTCGTACAGGGACTCAATAATCATCAACGCGGCACCGGGATGAGCCTGGCTGTCGCACAGCACGTCGCCCGCCAGCATGGAGGCGCCCTCGAGCTCGAATCAGAGATCGGCACCGGCTCCTGCTTCCGCTTCCACGTCCCTTTCGAGCCAACGCCCGTTCTCGCCGAAGGCGATGACGACGCCGGCGCGAGCTAGCGTTTCAAGGGCGCCCCGGCCTGCCTGTCGACTTGCGTTCTTCTGTGTGGCACGCTCCAAGCCAGGGCGGAAATTCCGGCCCGGCGGGCAGAGCGGCCTCCTCATCTCCGATTATTTTCCCGAGGTGCGGAAACACGCCG
>JBCCHQ010000180.1:0-11047 GCA_039028735.1 Planctomycetota bacterium
CCCACCATTTCCGAACCTGAGACCCGCTACGGATGTTTCTAAACGAAGTGGACTTTGTTCGACGGGGAGCAATTCCCGGGTGCGGGTGGACGCGATCTTGGGGTGATGGCGTCCATCCTCGGGCAGTGTGCTGCAGCGGACCTGAACCCAAAGACAAGGCCGTTTGCGGTGCACTGCCCAGTTCAACAGCTCGACGAAACGAAGGAGCTCGACTTGGAGAGACGCCGCCACGACTTCGTTCGAAACCTACTCGCACTCGCACTTGTCACAACGACGACCTGCGCAATCGTGCCCCACTCCACTGCCGTTGCGGACGACAACACGGGCAAAACGCAGCAGATCGAGATCCCCGATGGGATCACTTTGCCAACGATGTCCGTCTCGAGTGACCTGGCTCGTGGGCTCTTTCTACTCCGGCAGGGCAACTACGTGGACGCGGTGCCGCCCCTGCGAAGTCACGTCAAAGTCGACGCTACACCCGGTCTTCCAACGATCTACTTGGCACGAGCGCTCAGTAGGAGTGGCAAGAGTGCACCGGCAATCGCGCTGTTGACGACAGCTGCCGCAACAGCAGATCTGAAAGCGATCGCGGAGTTCGAACTTGCCAGCCACTACCTCCGCGAGGAACAACCAACGGCAGCGATTGCGGCGCTACGCCGCGCTGTGGCTGCAGAGTATAGCCCAAGCACGACACTGCTGCGAAAAGACTCCACTTGGAAGGCAGCACTCCGCAACTCCGAGATAGCCAAGATCATCGAGGGTGCACGCTCTCCCCGTAGGCGGTTTCGCGAGCTTTGCGACCGTGGCGACAAGCAGGCTGAAGTAGAGATCGAAGAACTATGGCGAGCGCTGCGCACCCGCTGGGAAGGGGAAGCCTACGCCCCCGTCTACCTGATACACGACGAGATTCACAAACACCTGACATCGGGGAGCACCGATAGCAAGAGCCTTCTTCGAGCATCCTGCGGCGCGCGCGTCGCGGACCGCGTGTTCGAGACACAGGAGTTCTCACGGTGGGTGTCGAAGCTAGCAGCTCTAGACGCAAAGGGGCGCAAGAAGTACGCCGAGAACTGGAAGCAGCTGCGCAAGTCACCGCAGCTTTTCCGGGCGCATCGATTCCGCAAGATTGTCGAACTCTACGCGCCAGTGCTCGAGTCGACAGAAGAGATGGGAGACGTCGTCGGAGTGACTGCGGCGCTCTCTGTGCTTGGCCTCGGTCGCTACTGCCTTGTGGAGTACAAGGTCAAAGGCTTCGACTTGGGCGCGCAATGGCTCGCCAGCTGGGAATGCTATCGGCGTGCGTTCGAGATCGCGCGCAGGTTGGGACAAATCGATGAAGAAGCCGGTGCCCTCCAGAACTTCCTCTACTTGCTGCACAAGCCGGCGGACGCCGCCACTCGTAGGTTCTCACGGTCACCGCTCACACCGTTGATCTTCTACGCGACAGTCGCGGCAGAAGAGCGCCTACCGCGCGGCGAACACGACTCGAGTTGGTATGCAAAGGCCCTCGGCTGGTAGCCCAGATCAGGCCCCAGCTTCCGCAACGGAGAAGAGCAAATGATGCATCGATTCTGGATCGTCCTCATGATCATCGCGCACGGTGTGACGCAAGCTGCCTCAGGGCAGCCGTGCCCAGGAGCAGACCTTATTGCAACTTCCAATGCCCCCGTTTCGTGCGAGCTCGATCAAGCATTCGCACTCGATCTGGACGGCGATGGAATCGATGAGGTGGCGCTCGTTTCCAGCACTTCAACGCTACTATACTTGTTTCGTGCCGATGGGGCTGGCGGGTTGGAACCACCACAGGTCCTCGACTTGGGTGTTGGTGTGGTGCAGGTGACGTCCGGTGATTTCGATGAGGACGGTGTCTCGGAACTGCTGTGCGGGACCAATGGACCGCTGGTGATTCGCGCAACTGCCGATTCGAGTGGCGTCTATTCAGCGACGCAGACCTTCGACACAGGTAGCCAACAAGCCGTTGTCAGCGTCGGCGATCTCACCGGCGATGGCCACCTCGACTTCGTCGTCGCCGCACTGGGTGGAGCCTCATCTGCTGTACGCCTTTACTCCGGGGACGGCCTCGGAGGATTTGCCGCGCCGGTCGAACTGCTGCCCGGCAGCAGCGCGAATCAAGTAGAGATCTCCGACATCGACAGTGACGGGCTCTACGACCTCGTTGTCGGTGTCCCCGCCTACTTGGGTGGGACACCGTCGCTCGCGGTCTACCTCAGCCTTCCGAGCGGCGGACTCGCAGCACCTACAGTTGTGACAAACCAATACGATAGTGGTTTCGTGACCGGCGATGTCAACAGCGACGGCTTCGTCGATTTCGCAGTGAAACAACCGCAACTGACCGCAGCCTGTGGCGGACCGATCGGAGTTTATCTTGGATCGCCCGCCGGCTCGTTCACCCTCGGGCAGTCGTTTGCCGCTGGCTGTGGTCCGTTCTCACCCCGCATTGAGGACATGAACGCAGACGGTCACGACGATCTGATCTACGCCTACCGCAGTGCACCGTTCGACTCGACGACAACGCTCGAGATTGCGTTTGGCGACGGGACTGGGGTTCTGGCGACGCCCTGCGCCCCACTCGCCACACCGTGGCCGATGAGTCGTTTTGCAGTTGGTGAATGGAACGGCGACCTCTACCGGGACGTCGTGGCACCGCCTGGTTGTACCGTCGGCTTTCCGTCACCACCGGGGATCACCGGCAGCTTGACGGTGTTTCTCAGCAGATCACCGATCCCCTTCGAGCGTGGAGACTGCAATGACGACGGACTCGTAAACATCGCCGACGCGGTATGGCTGCTGGCTCTGCTGTTTCCGCTGGGGCCAACGACAACAGCCGCATGCGCGGCTGCCTGCGATGGCAATGACGACGATGCCGTGAACATTGCGGATGCGATCACGATCCTGAACACGCTGTTCATAGCGTCGACCCCGCCGCTGCCGGCGCCATCGGGCCAGTGCGCCACTGACCGGACACCTGGCGCTACTCACTGCTCGGTCTCTCTCCAATGCCCATGACGGCAGCCCAGTGAGGACAAGAGACACGGGTGTCGCGGCCTCGGGTCCTGTGCTATCGTGCCGCTAGGCGCCATCTTTTGGCGATTGCGACAGCGACCTGCCGACTGCGACAGCGACCTGCCGACTGCGACACGGGGGACAAGGTGAACACGAAACTACTCATTATAGGCATCGGCATGATTGCGCTGAGTCTCCTGAGTGCGGTCGTCGGTCCCATCCTCGTGGTCCTACTGATGGCATACGATGATGCAGCGGGCGGTCGTTTCGTGGCCCCGGGAGAACATGTGGTCGAGGCTGAGGCAGGCAAGTACGTACTCTGGAATGAGTATCAGACCCTGCATGAAGGGACGATGTATCGCAAATCGGCGACGCTCCCGGATGGCGTCGTGGTCCGCATCTACAGCAGCGACCCCACCGACTCGCACGACACCCTGCCGCTCGTACACAGCAGCTTTCGGTCTGAAGTCTCCGTGGGGTCCGGCAGCAGGAACAGCGTCGGCTCGATCGAGTTTCCCCGCGCTGGCGTTTACCGGATCGAGATTTCCCAGCTCGACGAAGAGCGCCTCTTTTCGTTGCGACCTGCAGGCGGCAATCGCGTCCTCGTCACGCTGGCGATTGGCGGCCTCCTCGCCTTGGCACTCTTCGTCGTTGGCATCGTGTTGGTTGTCCGCGGCGCCCGTCGATCCCCCCCTACGCCCAGCCGCGGCGAGTAATCCTCCAGATACAAACCTCGACGGCCTGTGCACTCCGTGTCCGTCTCATGTCATCGAATGCTGGCAGCCAGCCCCTTGGCAACGCTCTACGACCTGCTCCGCCACAATGACCCGCTGGCACGCTGCTTGCGTTGATCTCCGAACCTAGAGATCTGACCCAATCTCAGGGGTCCTTCTTGACGCGTTCTCGCGGCTTGCGGATGCAACCCTGCAAAGCACTGGGTCACACATGACAAGGCTCGGTCCCATGTCTGGATTTCTGGTTCTGCTCGGCTTGTTCTGGCTCGTGGCTCCTCCCATCGCGCTGGGATTGGCCATCGCCGCGTACAACAACTCGAAACGCCTGACGGTCGAAGTAGAGCAACTGCGGCGACGCCTACGCAAGCTCAACAAGAGCGCGTCAGAGTCCGCCGCAGCGGTGGCGCCACTCACAGCTGACACACCAATCGCAGACACACACGAGACCGACGCGCCCGGCGTCGAGGCCGCGCAAGACCCCGTCGTAGCTGCGAAAGCCCCCGCCGAAACGATCGCGCCTACGGCCACTCCTTCGACCGCTGACAAACCTGCCAACCAGCCCGATGCAGAAGGCGCTGCGGTCACCCCTGCAGCCGCTATCTTGGCCCCGGTCGCCCCCGCGAGAACGAAACCTGCCCGGGCTCCTTTGAGCCTCGAGGAACTGCTCAGCACCAAGGTGATCGTATGGATCGCTGCCGTCGCAGTGGCGCTCGCGGGCGCCTTCTTGGTGCGGTACTTCGTGCAGCAGGGTCTGTTGACCGAGCCTATGAAAGTCGGACTCGCGACCCTACTCGGTAGCGCGATGGTCGCCGCCGGTGAAACAGTCCGACGCCGCGGCATGGCCGTGCTGGCGTCAGGCCTGGTTGCGGCCGGCGCACCCTGCCTCTATGCCGCAATCTTAGGACTGGTGCACTACGATCTGGCGCCACCAGGCGTCGGCCTGATTCTGGTGGCCGTTTGCACAGCGTTCGTGATCGTCTTGAGCTTGCGCCACGGCCCACTCGTCGCCACCTTGGGTCTCGTCGGCGGTTTCTTGATGCCCGCACTGATTCGCGGGCACAGCCAGCCCCCGATGCAGCTGTTTGGCTACCTGCTGCTCCTACAGGTTGGGTTGATCGCACTGGCAAGGTGGCAACGTTGGTGGTGGTTGTCACTACCGGCATTGCTTGCAGGACTGCTGTGGGCCGGGTGCTGGATCGCCTTCTCTGCGGACCTCAGTGATCGCCATTGGGTCTCGCTCTTCCTGCTTGCCAGCACGGGGGCTTTCGTACTGGGTAGCTGGCATGAAGATCCCGCAGCGGCCCCCAACACGCGCCGTTGGTTGCCATGGCTGGCAGTAGCTCCCGCCATCTTCTTGTCGGCGACGCTGGCTCGGGCGGGGAACTTCACGAACTTCGACTGGAGCCAACTGGCCTTCATCAGCGCGGCCTCGATCGTATTGGCTCGGTTGCGGCCCCAGTACCTGGCGATGCCGTGGTTTGCCGTGGCTACGGTCGCAATGTTACTGATCCATTGGGCGGAGACCGCCAGCGGCAGCCACGGCCTCAGTGTACTGTTTGGCTCCGCCTCCATACCTTCGCTGCTCGCGGCTCGCTGGGGAACGATCTCAATGCTGTTCGGGATGCTCTTCGTCTTCGGCAGCTGCGCGGTCCTGTGGGGCAGCGGCCAAGAGCGATGGTGGTCCCGTCTCAGCGGCGTTACCGCAACAGGTTTCCTCACGCTTACGTACTCTGTGTTGGCTCCGACGACATTGTTGATCCCATGGTGGAGCTGGGCTGTCGGAGGCGCCTTAGTGTTCGGCGCACTTGCTGCTGTGGTTCACCGCCGACACGGCGAAGACGAGCGGCACCGCGTATTGCTAGGAAACCTCTGCGTCACGGCGACCGCACTATCTGCACTAGCGGTGTGGTTCGTGGTTGGCCAAGCCGATGATGCCCACCGTTCGTGGATCACGATCGCGTGGGCGCTCGAGTTGCCCGTAGTCGCTTGGCTCGCTGCCCGCCTACGAGTACGAGAGCTCACGTGGGCCACGGTCGCATTGGCTGGATTGATCATCACGCGCTTGGCTGCCGCCCCTCTTCTACAGAGCCCCGTCGGCACTGGCCTCATCTTCAATTGGATCTTGTGGGGATACGGAATACCGGTCGTTGGGTTCGCGCTGGCTGCGTACGCGTTGCGCGCTTGGAAAGAGCAACTGTGTTCATACTTGCAAGCTGGTGCCATAGCGATCGCATTCAGCATGCTCACCTTGCTGGTGCGTAACGGATTCGACGGCGTGCGCGCTAGCGGTGATGCCATCACCTTGTATGAATTCGGCAGCTATGCGGCCGTCTGGGGTGGTTTGAGTCTCGTCCTTGCCTGGATCAGTACGCGTGTATCGTCAGTGACTCTGACCAAGGCGTGGATCGCAACTCTGATCGCGTCCTTGACCGCGTCGCTCCTCGGCGCAGGACTAGGCGACAACCCATTGGCGAAACCGTACTCCATCGGGCACACGCAGATCTTCAATGGACTGCTGTTCCTCTACGGGCTGCCTGCTGTACTGGCGTTCGTTAGTGCGCGACTGCTTCATTGGCGGGAACAGTCACGCGACCTCGTCGGCACCATCGGCATCGCAGGCCTGGCGTTGACCTTCGGACTCGTCACACTGCAAGTGCGCCACTTGTTCGTCGGCCATGTCCTCGCTGGGCCATCACCCAGCGACGCGGAAGGCTATGCGTACTCGGCTGCGTGGATTCTGTTTGCTGGAGTCTTGCTCGCCCTCGCGCTAACGATTCGGACACCGATCAAAGCACAGATTCGTTGGGCATCGCTTTCGGTCATGCTGGCGGCTGTCGCGAAAGTTTTCTTGTACGATATGCGAGAGCTGCAGGACATATGGCGAGTGGTCTCCTTCCTCGGCCTTGGACTGTCCCTCTTCGGGGTCGCTTGGGTGTATCAGCGTTTCGTATTCACGACCCAAGAAGCGTTGCCCCCAGCGCCCCCACATGGAGCGACCTGAACCTAGCGCGGGGTACCGCGGACGACTTCCAGGCGCAGCAGATCGGGACGGCTGTAGTGCCCTGCGGGGTCGAAGTTTTGGCGCTCGCTCCGCAGCACGGCTGGGTCGAGGTCGGCGTAGGCGATCCCCTCAACAGGTTCGTCCAGCGCCACGAGATCGGCGCCAGTCGGCGAAACGATGCGGGTACCGCCGGAGTGGATGAAGTCCCCCTCAGCCGCCTCGAGCCAAGCTGCCTTGAGCGGGAACGAGTCAGGAATGTCTCGCGCTTGCAGTACCCCGCTGGCGGCAACGACGAGGACCCGCCCCTCACGAGCCGTGAACCGGCTGATATCTCGTGTTAGCTCAGGGCTGCCGGGCCAGACCGAAACATGAACGTCTTCCCCTTGTTCGTACAACGCCGCACGCGCCAAGGGCATCCAATTCTCCCAACAGTTCAGCGCCCCAACGCGGAAGTCGCGTCCTAGGGGGTGCGTGCGCAACTCGTTGGCGTCTCCGGCGGACCAGACCAAGCGTTCCTCGAACGTGGGTACTAGTTTGCGGTGAATACTGGGCGCAACCCGGCGGCTGACCTGGAGCAGACCGGCCCAAGTCGAACCCCGCCCTCGTGCGGACCCACGCTCTATGAGCCCCGTGACCAGATGCAGATCGAGGTCACGGGCGGCTTCTGCAAGCCGCGCGACTTCTGGACCGTCAGCCTCGACAGCGGCGTCGACATAGTGCGCGTACGCGTGCTTCTGCGCCGAGTCATCAAAGGCCGCGCCACCCGTTGGGGATAACCAGCCTGGATACCCTGAGAGTGCTGTCTCGGGAAACGCAACGAGGCTGGCGCCTGCGTTTGCCGCCTCGCTCATGGCTGCCAGCATCTGCTCGAGCGTGGCTGCTGTATCGAGGAAACTCGGTGCGAATTGGACGGCTGCGATTCTCATGCAGGCAGCGTAACAGCACGGCGAGACGGCGCAAGCACGAGTCACAAGCACATGTCACAAGCACCTGTCTCTGGCGCCTGCGACCGTCTAGGACTGCGCGCGCCTCGCCTTGCGCTTCTGGCGCCGCGCTTTCGCAGATTCCGTCCAACAGCAGCATTCGACACAACCGGCACAGAGATCGCCGCAAGAGCAACAGGCCTCCGGGGCGCAGCTGCCGACTTCGCAACAACAGTCGCAAGCTCCGGCCTGCCGCTGGTACGCCGCCTCATCCCCAGCGCGCCTCTCGAGGCTATGACCCTGTGCGCGCCCCCGGAGTGTCGCTACGAGCGCGGCGACGATCTGTCCCTCTGCACTCGGCAAAACGTCATCGGCAGCTTGTGCGATCTCGTCGAGTTGCTCCGCGAGGGTTGCTGCCGCCGTCGCTGGATCCGCACACGCGGCGATCGCATTGAACCGACCGCGGCGCGCGTCACGGGAGCGATCGATGATCGCATCCCAGACGTAGAGATAGATACCGAGCGCGCGCCCCAGGCGTTCGAGTCCTACAGCAACGTCGCTGGGACGAACATGCAGAGTCGCCAGGTGTTGGAAGATCTGCCCGAGGAGCTGCGCCGTTGGTTCCGCGTAGTCGCGCAGATTCCGTCCCATTTGCGCTTCGGCTCGCGCTTGCTCACTACCAATCTCGTGAAAGGCCGCAGCTCGAAAGCCATCGCCAAACAGCTGCTCTTCAGCACGCGCCGCGGGTGCGCGGAGTAGCTTGCCGGCAAGTCGATACGTCCAGCGACGTTCATCGGTGATGTCGTCTTGTACCTTGGCCGCAACCAGCGCCACGTTCAGCGTCGCCACCAACTCACGCGCCCTCCGCGACAGAGATCGGACCGGGACCCGGCGAAAAGGTACGGCTGTGCACGGTAAGTCATGCACCTCGGCCTCAGCAGTGACGGGAACATCTGGCCCGCCGGTCGACTCGACGCCAGCGGCAACAACGACCAGCAATGTCTGATCGTAGTTCGTCAACAGCGACGCACGTTTACCACCAAACTGAGCCAAGGCGTGACAGCCAGCACAGAAGTGAGCGCGGTAGAGTTCTGACAATTCATCATCGAGCTGGCAGCGCTTGATTCGCAGTGATCCAAACAGCGAAAACCCCCTCCCCCTTCTGACAGCTTATGGACAACTCGCAAACTCATTGCAAGAGAGAGTGTCTTGGCTGGGATCAGGCGCACAAGTGGCGAACGGCGCCGGGAGCGCGCTGGCCCCGGCGAACAGATAGGACAATGCTACGATCGGATCCGTAATGTCGTAGCCACCGTCATCGTTTGCGTCCGCAGCATCTGCACACGGCAAGACGCCTCCCGAAAACAGCGCATCCAATACGAGCACGACGTCGAGCAAGTCGAAACTACCGTTGCCGTTGACGTCGCCACGCGTGAACGGGCGGTCGAGCCGTTCGAAGTGAAGAGTGCCCAAAGAAGCCGGGCCAATCAGCTGGCCGCTAGCCGCAGTGATCCGAGAGATCGGTTGCGGTGGCGTCGTCAGCGGCCCCCCGAGCAAGAATAGGTTCTGGTCTCGGGTGCCGTTGTCGTACGGGTAGAGGTCAACGACGACGGAATCGATCCAGTCGTTGCCGTCGTGGAGCGGCAACCCCGAGACTCCGACGAACCAATCTGGAGTCGGCCCCAACATGCTTACCAGCGTCACCAGTGGGAAGGCCGAGTCGATGTCGAACTGCACAACCAAAGGTCCACAGCTGCCGCTGGCCGTGCCGCTGGGGCAAAACCAATACGGCCAGTCCAAGACTGTCCCAGCGGTGCCAGAAGCGATCGCAGAATTCACGTCTGCTACCAGCAGCGAAGTGAAGCCGAACTCGGCCATCTGCGTGATCGCCGGAGACGCCAGCGTTCCCGGGTTCCAGAAGCTGATTGCGGCCGAATGAGAGCCACCCGCAAACCAAGAGAAGTGTCCGTTGTTGGGAAACTGGCCCGGGTGCGTCGCTTCGCTCCAGGTGTTGTCCACGGTGAGGCGATAGGTGACTGTCTCAGCAACCACCGGCCCCGTCACCAAGAGGTACATCAGAGTGAGCGATGCAGCGAACTGCACTGAGTCGCGAAATGGCCTCCTGGCGCTGCCTTCGCCAAAGGTCGAATACACGTGAGACCTCTCAAGCTCTGCGACAACACGCGCTACCGCTTACAGACAGGCGGAGTCCGTACACGGCAGAGAGTTCACCGGCCCCACCGCACAAGACGGGAATGGAGCAGGTGGAGGCGTCGCACCGAGGAACAAGTGTGCAGCCAAGAACACGACGTCGGTGATGTCGGCGAGCCCGTCACCGTTCGTATCGACCGATCGATAGCACTTTGGCGCCTGCAGGCCGAAAATCGCCACCGCGCTGCCGACAATATCTGCCACGTTGACCATCGCGTCGTCGTTCACGTCTCCCCGCAAAAAGGGGATCCCCGGTTCGATGAACACGGTCTGATCCGCCGCGACGTCGAGCACTACGGTGCTACTTCCGTTGGGCCACTCGACGAGGATGCTGTCCACCAGCGTTGCCGTGCCCAGACCAAAGTGCGCAAACAGCTCACTCTGACTCTGGTAGTTGCTGCCAGCATCGAGGCGTCCCATTTGCGAGATCCCGCCGGCGGTCACGTGAATCACCGCTCCGACGCCGTTGGGTGGGAGATCCGGCTCGTTGCCGTGCCCCAGCTGAATACGCAACCAGTGTGCATCCGGGGCCCCCGCAACGTTGTTGCGAAACAACTGCACTGGGCCGCTGTAGTTGAACAGGACCAGGTCTTGATCCCCGTCGTTGTCGTAGTCCAGATTCGCCAAACCACGACCGCTGTTGGAAGACGTGAATCCAGCGGAGTTGAAGAAGAACGACAACGTCGGCAGCGCAGTGCTGGTATTGCGGTAGAAATACTGGCCTGAGCTTTGACTGGTCGCGGCGATGTCGATCAGCGTATCGTGATTGAAGTCGACAGCGACGGTAGCCCAACCCCAACCCGTCGACACCGGCCCCGCTTGCTCCGCAATCTGCGTGTAGCTGTGATTACCATTGTTGCGGTAGAGATTGTTAGTGTTGATCGTGGTTACGTACCAATCGAAATCGCCGTCGCGGTCGAAGTCTGCAACCGCATGTCCCATCTCCGTCCCGTCGAGCCCGACGCCCGCCGAGTTCGTGAGGTCAGTGAACGTGCCGTTGCCGTTGTTGCGCAAATAGTGCGTGGTCCCGAAGTCGCCGATCCAGAGCAGCTCTGGGTAGCGATCTTGGTTCATGTCGCAGAAACGGACGGTGAAGCCGGTAATCCCGGTCAGCGCGCTGCCGACTCCTGAACTCGCCGTGACGTCACTGAACA
>JBCCHQ010000181.1:0-11020 GCA_039028735.1 Planctomycetota bacterium
AGTCGCATGACCCGTTTCATGATGACAATCAGCGACGCGGTGCATCTGGTGCTGCAGGCCGCCGACACGAGCCGCGGCGGCGAGCTCTTCGTCTTGAAGATGCCGTCTCTGGTCGTGCGCGATCTCGTCGAAGTGTTTGTCGATGAATACTGCGAGCGGCGCGGTTGGGAGCCGGGCAGTGTCGAGATTCGCGAGACCGGCATCCGCGCCGGCGAGAAGATGCACGAGGATCTGATCACGCCCGAAGAGTGCACACGGCTCGAAGAGCGCCACGACATGTTCGTTGTCCGGCCGCTATGGCAGGGCAACGCGCAAGAGGTGCCGGTCGATACGCCGGACGCGTGTCATTCCGATCGCTGCCGCAAGCTCGAGCGCCCGGAGATTCGTGCGCTGCTGGAGCGTTCCGGGATCTTCGAGCAGCTGCAGGTGCCGCTGACCAGCAACGAACAGACCGGATCGTGAACCCGCCGACGGCGACCGAGTGGCGGATTCCACTCTCGCGCCCCGACCTCGATGACACCGATCGCGCCGCCGTGGCCCGCGTCCTCGACTCGCCGATCTTGAGCTGGGGCGAGCAGGGATTGGGCTTCGAACGTGAATTCTCGGCGCGCTACAACGGGCTGCCTTGTGCGGCCGTGTCTAGCGGCACGGCCGGGTTGTATCTCGCGCTGTGGGCCCTCGGCGTCGATAGCGGGGAAGTGCTGACGCCGTCGTATGGTTTCATCGGAACCGCGCACGCAATTCGCCTGGCCGGAGCCGAGCCGCGCTTTACCGAAGTCGATCCCGACAGCTGTATCGTGCGCTTGGAAGATCTCGAAGCCGCGTACACACCTGAGTGCAGGGCGGTGATCCCGGTCGATCTGTTTGGAACGCCGGTCGACATGCCGCAGATTGCACCTTGGGCGCGTGAACGCGGCCTTGCGATCGTGCAGGATGCGTGCGAGGCGATCGGCGCTCGCTGCGCCGGCGACCCGGTTGGAGTCCACGCCGACGCCAGCGTCTACGGCTTCTATCCCAACAAGCAGATGACGACCGGCGAGGGGGGGATGGTCGTTTGCCGCGACCAAGCGATCGCCGATTGCATCCGCAGCATGCGCAATCAAGGGCGCGGCGAAGGGGGCTTCGACTTCGTGCGCGAGGGGTTCAACTTTCGCCTGACCGAACTGCAGTCGGCCTTGGGACGCACACAGCTGGCACGCCTTGATTCGATCCTTGAGGCCCGCGACGCCGTCGCTGCGCAGTACCTCGACGCGTTCGCCGGCATGCCCCGACTCCAGGCGCTGCCGACGCTGCCCAGTGGCTGGAGCCGCAGCTGGTTCGTTTTTCCGATCATCCTCGACAGCGCTGCCCTGCGGACCGAAGTCCAGGAAGCCCTGACCGCCGCGGCGATCCAGAGCGCGCCGTACTTCCCGGCGATCCATTCGTTTCCGCCGTACGCGAACGCTTTGACCGCACCCGGCGGCCTCCCGATCACAAACGATCTGGCCACACGGTCGCTCGCGGTACCGTTCCATAACTCGCTTACTAGCGAAGAGATAGGGGACGTCGTTTCGGTCGTCCGCGGCGTCGTCGGCTGACTTCTGGGCTGATTCGCGACTGATTTCTCGCAACTCTCGCCCTTCCCTGCCGGAAAATCCCAACAGTGTGCGGTTTTGCGCCGTAGACGTAGGTAGCTCGCGAGATCGTCCTTGAACCGCTGTCGACCGCGAATGGCCAGCTCGAAATCCCTGCAAGAAAAGGGGTTCCGAGGCGCCGAGGCGGGTGACAGGGCGCTCCGTTGGGATTAGAATCGTAGGCGCGCCGGAGGTCTGTCCTGCGGCCGCTGAGAAGTTCGTCCCAGGGAGAGCCGGGAAGTGGTTCGATGAGCAGATTTGGTGCGCGCGCGTATCGGCGTCGACAAGACGACGACCCGCAAAAGCGCCAAGCGGATCTCGAGAGCGCCGATCAGGATCGCGAGTGGATTGCTCGCGCCTGCTATGGCGACGAGCGTGCTTTCGAGCAGCTCGTCACGAAGTACCAAGAGCGAGCTGTAAGCATTGCTCGGAACTTTGTGATGGAAGAGGAGACCGCCAAAGACGTCGCTCAGGAAGCCTTCCTGCGGGTCTATCGCAGTTTGCACCGCTACGACCCAACGATGCGCTTCTACACGTGGTTCTATCGCATTGTCGTTCACCTCGCGATCGACCACCTGCGCCGCCGGAAACGGACTCCGCAAAACTTCGCCGAACCGGAAGCTGTCTGGGAGCATCCCGGAGACGGACCGGTGGAGTTGTTAGCGACGACAGAAGTGCGGGGGCACGTCGGGCAGATCCTCGAACGTGTTCCAGAGAAGTACCGGTTGCTGCTGGTGCTGCGAGACCTCGAGGGCTTTTCCTCGAAAGAGATCTCGGAGATCGCCGGCTGGAACCATGCCACCGTGAGGTGGCGTCTGCACCGCGCGCGGAAACTGTTCCGCGAGCAGTGGGAGTCGGCCGGTTTGCCGACGGAAATGTAGAGGTTGAACGTGGAACGCAAGAAGCACCACACGCTGACGGAAGTGCGCCGCGCTCGTGATGACGAGGGTGTTGCGATTTCGTGTGAGCAGGTCGAGTTCTGGCTTTCACAGAGCCTCACGCAGCAGGACGGAGCAAGCGACGCCCCGAAGGCGATCGCTGCGCATATCGCCGACTGCGCCGAGTGCCAGACCGAGCAGCGCGAGATGCTGCAGCTGTCGATGGCGCGTGTCGAGTCGACCCCAGATCCACTGTTTGTCCGATCGGTCATGGCCCGCGTCCGTCGCGAGCCGGTACCGGTACGGCGCCAACGGCGCACAGCGCTGCGCTTCCGCGCGGCCGCGTTGCTCGCTGTGCTGCTGTTGCCGATCAGCGTGTTCCTGGTCGCGACGATCCAAAACGATACTTCCGAGACGTCGACGATCGGTGAGACCGAAACGGCACGCCTCGAATCCAATAGCATCGAATCCAATACCAAAGTGAAAACGGCCGCGCCGATGTCGGTGCAGCTGGACGGTTTTCAGAGTGGTTACGATCGTTGGCGCGTTGACGCCCAGCCCAACGGCGGATGGATCCCAGCCTATCGAGGCGATGAGGGATCGCGAGAGGTCGTGAGTTTCTGATGCAGCGTGCGTCCCTACGAGCACTAACACTACTGACCGTTGCGCTTCTCTGTTGCGGCTCGACGGCAGTGGCCCAACAGCCCGCCGAAGAGACCGGCTTTGGTAAGCCGATCGAGAAGGTCGTGCAGAAGGTATCTCCGTCGGTCGTCGGCGTGCGCGTCGTCGAAAGCTCCGAAGCCACCGGCGAGCGCGGTACCGCCATCGCCAAGAAGACTGTCCTGTTGGCCGCGTCGGGTCTTGCGATCAGCAAGAACCAAATCGTCACGCTGTTTCGTGACGGCGTCCCCGAGCCAGAGAAGAATGGCAAGATCTCGATCGAGGTCATGTTGTCCGACGGCGAAGTGTATCCGGCCACGTGGAAAGCCACTGACACGGACTCGGGCGTCACGATCCTGAACCTCAAAGATGCACCGCGCCTGAAGAAGGCGCGCTTTTCACGCAAAGAACCGAAGCAAGGTTCTGTCGTTGTTGCGATCGGCACCGGCGAAGGGATGAGTCAGTCCCATCACCTCGGCATCATCAGCGGCCCGAACCGACGCTTGCGCCACCCGGCGCTGCCGCGCCTGATTCGCGTGTCGCTGTCATCGCAGCCACAAGATGTTGGCGGCGTCCTCGTCACCGATCGCGGCGAGATCTTCGGCATGCTGGCCCTGACGTTCTCCGACCCGAACCGCGAGCAAGGTTCGCTGGGTCGCGGCCGCAAGGTCTACGGATCGTCGACGAACGTCACGACAACCGGCGGCGACAATGTCGTCTTCGCGATCCCGGGCGACCTACTGCAAGCGATCACGAAGCAGCTGGTCAAAGGCAAGGACGTCACGCGCGGCGCCCTCGGCGCCAGCTTCTCGTTCGTCCGACGCACTGAATCGCGTTGGTCGAAAGAAGGAAAGCTGCTGGCCGGCGTCGTCGTCGAAGACATCGAAAAGAAGGGCAGCGCCATCACGGCCGGCCTCCTCCCCGGAGACCTGATCGCCAAAGTCGATCAACGTGAGATGCGCACCGAAGCCGACCTCTATTGGTTCGCCGAGCGCGTGCAGTACGGCGCCGTCGGCACCAAGCTGCTGCTCCAGATCTACCGCACGGTAGGCATGGGCCAGGCAGTCAAGACCATAGAGGTGCCAATAGGCAAGGCGCCGAAGCGCGCGCCGCAGCCGTACTAGGCTTCCCTTCCGCGGCTAGCCGCTCGTTTCGTGAGTACGGCCCGCAGTTACATCGCTCGCGATGCGGCATTCTCCACGCAGGGCACAGCGCCATGAACGAGCCGCCCATGAACCAGCAGCCATGAACGAGCCTGAGCACAAGCCCTACCTTGATCCGATGCCGTTCATTCGACGGCACCGTCTCCCATTGACGTCGGTAGCTGCGCTGTTCTTCGCGCTGCTGGTCTTGTTCGGCTTCAGGAATCAGATCTGCTACGGGCCGTGGGTGTACACGTTCGAGCACGCCTGGTGGGCAGATCTGCCCCCGGGAATAAAGACGTACCCGACGGAAGTGCGAGTCGTTAGCTGGTTCAGTGACGGCCGTACCAAAGTCTTCTCCGCGCTACCGGAGGGCCATCCGGAGTTGTCGCTCGCGCCGCTATTTGTCGAGTTCCTCGAGGCGCCCGCCACAGACAAGGCGGCGGCTTTCGATGCAGTGCGGGCAACCGGCTTGCCCTTCATCGGGATGCAGCCAAGGCGCGAAAGGCGGCGCCTGTGGGACTGGGCACCGGTCGCAGACAAACAGACGAGGCACCTCACGGACGAGCAGTTCAAGGCTGCGGCGTGGTGACCAAGCAAGCCCGGCAGCGGATGCTGTGGCTAGTGCTGCTAGCGCTGATCGTTCTACAAGCGTCGCTCGTGCTCGTGGAGTGGGAGGGTGTGTGGGTCGCCTTGACGTACAAGCGAGTCGATGAGGTGTACTACTACAGGTATGCGCATGGACCGGAGCAAATCTACGTCCGCGACCACCTCGAGTCCCGACTCAGGGAAGGAGCCCGCCAACGCGGCCCCGAAGACGATGTGCGGTGGCTCTTTGAAGACGGCAAGGTGCACATAGAGATCGATGTCCGAGAAGGTCGAGTTTTGACCTGGTTCGGACCCAACCTCGCACCGATCGGTCAGTGCAGTCGAGGTGGCTTCGCCAAGTCACCTCCGTGGCCCTGGCCCCTCCCGCGCCGCACCAAAGAAGATCTCAGGGAGACTCTCGACCAGGCGACAGCACTCGTCGAAGCCGCAGCCGCCCGTGGCGAGATCGTGTTACCCGAGTGGTGGGGGCGTACCGAATAAATCACAAGCAGCTCCCTTCACACTTTCAGTCGCAAACGGTGATAACGAGCGCTACTGTGCTAGCACTGCGGAAGTGCTGCATTCAAGTTGCACAAGAAGTATCAGCACGAGCGGAACACGATGGGCCTATAGCTCAGTTGGTTAGAGCGGCGGACTCATAATCCGCTGGTCGCAGGTTCGAGTCCTGCTGGGCCCATTCTTTGTTGTTCGTTTGCTCGCCGGCACTTAGTGGTTGTGCGCCTAGCTGACCGCAGGGCTGCTCTCCCGTATTTCCCGCCTGCGCGAGCCTTTTCGCGAGCTCTTTGTCTCTCGATTTCGCCCGCAACACAGCCGAAACCATCGTGTCGTCGTCTGTGTGCACGTACTTGGCGGTCATCGCAGGCGTGCTGTGCCCAGCGATCTTCTGAACGATCGAAGGCGCAAGCCCCATGTCAGAGTAGCGTGTCAGCGCGGTGTGTCGTAGGTCATGCGGACGGACCCGACGCTTGATGCCAGCGCGCTTGACCGCCGACCGGAAGGCACGTTCCGGGTTGCGCAGTGGAGTGCCTGCGTCGGTCACGAAGACCAGCTCACTGCGAATACCATGGTCGATCTGGAAGCGTCGCAGTCGGTCAAGTTCGACCGCCAGTTCCTCGGTCATTGGCACGGATCTAGCACCGGTCTTGCCTGTGACGCGAATGACGTTCTTGTCCCAATCAATGTCCTGCCATCGAAGTCCCCGGCTGTACTCGACTTCACCTGTCAGCTGGTTCTTCAGGGTTCGAGACAACAGCTCGCCAAGGCGAGCGCCAGTCTCGAGGGCCGTTAGGACCCACGGGTGGAGGTAGTGGGGAGGCCTTTGCTCGGTCTTCAAGAGCGCACGGTGGTCACCTCTACGTGCAAATCCACACGCCTTGAACGGCAGCCGTGCAGCCTCGAGCAAGCTACGCGCTTCGTCCTCCGTCAACGCCCGTCGAGCGACCTTCTCACGCAGTTCTCCCAACTTCGGGCTCGCGACTCGTACGTTCCGGCACGGATTCGTCAGGATCACCTCACGTTCCAGGCCGAGCTCGAACATCCGCCGGACATAGGCGAGGCTGTTGCGTGCGGTACCTGCGGCGAGATTGGACTCGCCGAGGAGGTGTCGCAGGTAGTCCTGAATGTGCATTGCGCGAATGTCTCGAACGTCGGTTGTGGCGGTGGCGTAGTGGCGTGCCATGAATGTCTCGAAGCGGTGCAGCTCGCGGCGGGCACAGTTCAAGGTCGCAGTCTTGCGCTGCTTGGTCTTGCCGGGAGACGACAGCTCTAGCCTGACAAGTTCCTGGAGTGGAAGTGCGGCGGGCATGGATCCGCAGCTAGCTCGCAGCTCCTCCGAAAGCTCGTGTGCTCGAAGTTCGGCCTGCCCCGCCGTCGGTAGCTTTCGCTTGCTGACTCGTTCCCATGCCGATCGCAGACGGCCCTCTGCAAGGGCAGGTTCCTTGGCTCGTCGGTCTGTGGATGGAAACAGCGTTCGGGTGACGTACCGATCGCTACATGGGTTCCACACCTTCGCCTTCCAAATTGGAGGGCGTCCGATGCGCGCCTCTTTGTAGGGCTTGCGGTAGCTCGACACGGCAGTTCCTCCTTCTCTTCAACGCGGTTCGTTCAAGGACGCCTATGGGTTGGGTCCGGCGCAATCAGTTCCGGCTGAGTTTTCGGGCGGTATCGATGCTTCTACGACATTCAACGCACCGATATCGAATGATCCCTTCATGATCATCTCGTCGACCGCTCGGCCTTGGTCAGGGTTCAGCATGTAGTGATCCAGAATCGCGTTGGCTCGCCCTCTCGCTTGAAGCTCCGCGTTTGTCAATTGCGCCAAGAGCTTCGAAGTGGTGCTCGTCCCCTCGGCTTCGTGACGGCGGGCGCCGTACACGGTTGCTGCGACGAGAGCTCCAGGAGTCCTGCTGGAGAGTTCCCGCAAGAACGTTGCTGCGTCGATGCCACATCGCTGCCCAGCCTTGACGAAAGCGAATGGCCGAGCGGGGTCGTGACTCCAAAGGCTCCAGAGTAAATGCGGTGCGGTGGACGCTACGGCGGCGAAGGCTGGGTCTTGGGACTCCCTCTCGCTCAGAGCGTCTACTGCTTCTGTGGCCGCGTGTCGCGGCAACTTCGTGAGTGCACGCTGTCGACAGGCGGGTGAGCAGAACGCCTTGCCAGCACGCGACACACGCTTGTCGATTGTGTGCTTCCCGCAGTCTGGACACAGACACCGACGGATCTCCGCGCGTGCGCTTAGGCTCGATACTGCTTGGTTGTCCGTCAGGAAGCACATGTAGAGGTGCACCGCTATCGCCTCGGAATCAAGTTTCCCGGAGGCTGGGGGTGTCCATTGCCGCTGAAAACCTTTCTCACCGAGGAACTTGTAGCGGCTACCGGCACAGCGATCGTTTAGCCAATGTAGGTCGTCGTCCGAGGCGGAGAGCGCAGTTGAGCCGTCTCTCTCGATCATGGCGAAGAGTCGGCACTCGCTCGGCAGTTGGCTGAGGGCGGCTTCGAACGCAGCCACGTCACGTTGATCCAAAGGTCAAATACCTTTCAAGGCGATTCTCGAGGATGGGCCTGCGGTTCGTCGGCGATAGACGACAAGCAGACGATATTCAGTGGCAATCTTGAAAGCAACGCTAGATTTCAGATGCTACGGCAGACTAACGTATGGTAAAAGGGGGGCAAGGAACTCGGTAGAAAGAAGGTGGGCAGTGGAACCCTTGTGGTTGGAAGACGAAGCAGCGGAATACCTTAGGTGCACTGTGTATAGGGTGAAGAAGTATGTGAAGGAGGACGGCCTTCCTGTGTTTCGGATGAATGAGAAACAGCTGCGTTTTCGCCCGGAAGACTTGCGAGCCTGGGTTGCGGACAGGACTGGGCCCCTGCAAGTGGCTGGAAAGCGTGCGAAGGACCGCTCGTGACGGATAGGCGGCTCATCAGTCGGGTCGAGCTCTCGAAGTTGATCGGGGCTTCCGTGGCCTCGATCGATCGCCCGCGACGGAAGGGGCTGCCGACCATCCGCGTCGGCACCCTAGTCCGCTTCGATGCCGATAGGGTCCTGACTTGGCTCAACGAGTCGAACAGCGAACACGCGGGACGGGAGCCGCGATGACCCACTCAAGTCACAATGCTCCGGGCGTCGACCCTCAACTCGAGCGACTTGTTGGTCAAGCTGACGGTCGGGCGAGGTAGGGCCAACGTGTCGATGGGGATAGAGCTCATTGGTGGGGGCCGGCAACCAAGGGAGGAAGCGCAGGATCGTCAGCGTCGATCGTTCGGACCGGCGTTTCCCTGTCCGATCTGTGATGGTCACGATCGAATGCGGCGCGGCTTGGGGGAGCGCTGTCACGGATACGCAATAGTCGGCGGTGGTGTCTACTGTGCTCGGATCCGAAGTGGACTCCGGCACTCGGCTCAAGAGCTTTGGTGGCATCCAACACCCGCATCGTTGTCGACTGTTCCAAGGCGCGCTTCGGCCGCAGGCAGATCCCTTGGGCGTCGCTCAAACGGCGAGCGGGTCGCTGGACCGAGGCCCTGGGTCGATGCCGACTGGGATCGAATTCACGACTACAGACGGCCGTGCGAATCCGGAGGCAGCAAGCTGTTGTTCCAAGTCCTCCGGAAGGGCAGCGGCACGGACAAAGTCATGAGTCAGAGGCGCCCTGACCACGATCGGCCGGGTCAGTGGGTCTTCAACCTCGGTGACACGCCCAGGATTCCTTACCGACTACCTGAATTGTCCGCGGAGCTGTCCAACGGAGGCTCGCTGCTTTGGATAACAGAGGGGGAGAAGTCAGCCGAAGCGCTGGTGAGAGCAGGTTTGGTCGCGACCACGACTCCGGGTGGAGCGGGCGGCTGGAGGACAGCTCGACCGCACTGCCTCCGGGTCTTCAGTCGCTTCGCCCGCGTCAACATTGTACGCGACTTTGACGACGAGGGGCTCCGATACGCTTGGGACCTGCGGTTGGATCTCGAATCCGCTGAGTGCGAAGTCAGGATTCTTCTCTCTGCAACGACGCGAGGAGATCAGTGAACAGCCACGCGAAAGGGCACGACGCGGTCGACCACTTCGCCGCAGGCTATGGAGTCGATGACTTTCTGATCGATGAAGCGCCTAGTTTCCTCGCAGCGGAACCTAGTGCCGCGGCCCGTCCGTCGGCCAAGAATCCATATGACCTTCTCACCGTGGAAGACGTTTTTCGTATGCCAGAGACGTCCTGGATCGTCAGCGGCACTATTCCGGAGCAGGGCATTGTTATCGTTTACGGACCACCGGGTTCGGGCAAGACGTTCGTGACTCTGGACCTCGCTCTGACGGTCGCGACGGGGGCTGGCCAGTGGATGGGACAAGGAGCAGTCGCCGGTCGCGTTCTCTACTTCATGGCCGAGGGCCAGCAAGGTTTGGGGAAACGACTCCGCGCATGGGGGATGTCTGAGGATGAGCCGCCCTGTGACCTCTTGTTTCGCACGGAGCCGTTCCAGCTCGACGACGTCAGGGAAGTGCAAGCGTTGTGCGACTACCTCACTGCCGAGTTTCAAGACTTTAAGCTAGTTGTCTTCGACACGCTGAGTAGGAACTTCAGCGGCGACGAAAACTCTCAGCGCGATGCTGGGCTATTGGTCCAGAGCTGTGACTTGATTCGACAGCGTCTCGGCGCGTCTGTCGTTCTCGTTCACCACTCTGGGAAAGTTGGCACCGTCGAGAGGGGGAGCTCTGTGTTTCGGGCAGCAGCACACACCATGATTCAAGTCTCCAAGAGCAACTCAAGGGTCACCCTGAAGTGCGAAAAGCAGAAGGACGGGGTGGAGTTTGAGAAGATTGCAGCAGGCTTGGAGACTGTCCAACTTGCTGGTGGAGAGACCTCTTGCCGATTGGAGCACTCGGGGGCCGCCAAGAGCGGCCTGCCGGGCCGGCAGCTTCAGATCCTTGAGCTCTTACATCGGCACCAACCATGCGCACTGAGGCGGTGCGAGATTCACGAGGAGTCTGGAATTGCAAGGCAGACTGTGTCTGCCAGCTGCAAGAAGCTTCTAGAGAAAGGGCTCATCCAGGAAAAGGACGCTAGACTGACCATTACTGATGATGGCTGCAACGCCCTGACGATCAGTCCAATGTCCAATAGCGCCGTTGTCCGATTGGACAGTGGGAGTGAACTGGAGTCTGTCCAACTACCGGGGTCTAAAGGACCCCGGTTGGACGGACAATCTACCGGATTGGGTGGTAAACCAGGGAGTGAAGAAGAAGTGTAAGTCTGTCGAGGGCGAAGGCACCATTCCGGTGCGCCACGATAGGGGTACGCAACGGGTCAGAACAGCGGGTTGAGAGCCAGAAGTGGGCAGGGTGGGCAGTTGGGCGCCCTCTGGGGAGGTCCTACCCTCCCACATGCGCGGTCACCCCAAGAGGAATAGGAGCGTTGTGTACGCACCGAAGAACCTGACGCCAAGAGCAACGAACCCCCGCGTCCAGGAGAGTCCGCTGTATCGCTTTCGTTGCCGGTACAATCAGACTCGGGAGCATCTGTCTCGGCGCTCGGGGATCGGCTCACGAGCGATCTGTCGTGCTCCCCGAAATAGTGTCCGGCAGTTCGGTATGAATAGGTGGACGATTCTCTCCTCGCAACGGCGCGGGCAC
>JBCCHQ010000182.1:0-10984 GCA_039028735.1 Planctomycetota bacterium
GCCTCCGACGCTGTGCCTACCATGGACGGTGGCCTGGGGCTGTCTGCGACAGCGTGCACCTCACGCACGGCCAAGGCTTGGGCATCAGATGCAGCCAGGCTGCTCTCCAGAGGTCCCCATCCGATGCCAGTGCTCTCTGATGCAGCATCCGTTGCACCTGTGCTCTTTACAATAGCACCGCAGGGCTCGCGGAATTCTTCCTCCGCAGTGCACTCGTCCAAAGCAGCCGCAGGGGCTGCCGTGGATGCGCTGGCTGCCGTGGTGTCCGCATCTGCCCTAGCGCACAGGATGGGGACCTGCTGAGGGAGGACTCCCATCTGCGTGACCTGCCCCGCCAGGGGAATTCCATCACTTCTGGCATGGCATGGAGCCACCAACACCCACGTTACTGCAACTGCTCCGGACTGCGGACAACGCAGAAGAAGCGCTGCAGCGCCGGCGCCAAGATGCCTCCAGCTGGCAAGAGAGCTTTCGCGAGCTGCTGCGAGAGCGCGCTGCCGACGAGTAGGCCCCTAGGCTCACGCAGCGGGGCACCGTGACAACCTTCGCTCTCGCGCGCGCAGCAGCGTCAATCGTCCTGTAGCTCGAGGTCCACGGTCATCTCGGAGCCGTCTTCGATCGAAAGCGGTGACAACGCCAAGCGCGTCTTCTTCGCAAACTCCTGCGGTGTGCCAATGTTCCCGGCGATCGCAAGAGCCACCAACGTGTACTGCCCTGCCGCGACCTCTGGGATTCGGTACCAGCCGGTCGCTTCTACACGCGACGCTGCGGCTCCAGACATCTGCCACTGCTGCAACGCCTGCAAACCGACTTGATTCGCCTTCACCTCACCCGAAACCAACATCACAATACCCGTCTCGCCACCGCGCAGGGTCAGCACGCGACCGCGGACGAGCGCGTCGCCGGTGACTGCGTCCTCGGCCGACAGCGCGACTGTCGTCGTACGCCCGCTGGCCAAGATTGCGCCACCGACGGCCGCTCTCGCCGACTGCGTATCGGTTCGATCGATCGCCTGCACGGAGACATCCCCGGCCGGCAAGTGCTCGAGTAGGAACTCTCCGCGGTCATTCGCGACGCCGGTGTGGCTGAGCGTGAGCTCAGCGGCGAGCTGGACCTGCACAGTAACCGTTGCACCGGCCACGGGGCGTGCGCCCTTGCGGACGGTCACCGACAACGCCGAATCGAACGGAGGTATGTCTAGATCGACTTCGAGCGTCTCTCGCCCTTCCGCTGTGACCAGCTTCGATAGCCTTCGAGTACCGTCCAGCCCAGAGCCCACTTGTACGGATGTAGACACACGAATCGGGCCTGTTGGCACGCGTACCGTGAAGTGCCCCTCTGCGTCTGGCGTCAATCGCAGCTGCCCCACGTGCGGACAATCGACAGTTAAGGTGGTTCGCAGCGGATTGCCGTCCCTGTGGATACGCCCGTCGATCATCACACCCCGTACAAGTTGCAACGACACGGACTCACCGTGTCTGTCTGTCTCGAGTTGCCGCACGGCGGGTGCATAGTCAGGATGCTGCACGAAAACCTCGCGCAGATCGCTGCCATCGAACACGACTGTGCCATCCTCGAGGCTACGACCAAGGATGCGCGTGTCGTCACCAGAGATCGGTCCGTCATAGATCATGGCCGAAGCGATCGGCTGCCCCTGCTCGTCAATGACTCGAGCCGTCATTCGTCGCACCGGCTGCAGCCGCAGCTCGACCACCTTCTGCGCAAAGCCTCCGGGTTCCGGCTCTAGGACAATCTTCCCGGTACCCACGTCAGGAGCTTGCACCGCAACCTCGACTCGCTCGTCGAGGGACCGAGTCAATTGCACCTCCGGGTCGTCGTGATCAACGGCGTCGAACCCGTCGCTCCGCGAGTGAGGCCGCTGGATCTTCACGCCGAACAAGTAGACAGGAGCACCGCTCGCGTCGAGAACCCGCACCGTGACTCGTTGCTTGACTACGGCACCAGGCTCCTGCAACAGGACGTCATTCGTACCCGCGAGGACCGTGCGCCGTTCCTTGCCCCACGCAATCGTGTATTCGACGTCCCGCAACCCAAAGAACTCAAACTCACCATTCGCGTCTGACCTACCATAGTGAGACTCGCGACCATGAGTGAGCCACAGAAACTCTTGCTTCGCCGCAGCACCATAGCCGTCGAGTACACGGCCACGAATCGCCAGCTCACGATTGAGCGAAAGGACAATGGCAACACCTTCGAGCTGTTCCCCTTCTCGTACCGTGATCGACTCTGCCGCGACGGTGTGGTTCGAGTTCCCGTATCCGCCAAACACGTCGTAGCTGCCTGGGGCTAGCCCCTCGGCCACAAAGCGGCCACTCGAATCTGTGGGGACTTCCGCATCGAGCTCCCCAGTCACTTGACTACGGAAGACCACCCGCTTACCTGCCATCACTGCGCCGGAGTCTTCCACGAGCACCCCTGAAACCCGAGCGCCTGCGCTCAGAGTCAGATCTCGATCCCAGCCACTCCAGTCAATATCGAAGGGACCTGCGACGAGCACCGCCGTGCCCGACGTCGCCCGCACATGGTACTGCCCGGGCGGGACCGCAAGCTCATACTGACCAGCTGCGTTGGCAGTGACCGATTGCGAACCACTAGTTCGACGAGCCAACAAGTGCACGGCCGCGCCGCCGACGGGCTCTCCAGCCTCATTGACGACTCGCCCACGCAGTACAGCACCGCGATCGATCAGCAGGACGTAGCCTTCGCGGACCTCTGCAGACGCAACCCTCACTCGATTCGGGTTCACACGAGGGGGAGCGAGGTACCCTGTCGCTCGCCATGTGATCTCCGAGCTGAGCGGCGCCACGGATAGCCCGTCGAGTCGAAACGCTCCGTTGCCGTCGCTGACGACCTCGCGCGAGTTCAACGCTCCTTGCGCTGCCGCACGCACAACGGCATTCGCCACGGGCTCTCGCGTCGCGCGATCAAGAACGTGGCCCACCAACGCTCCGCCGGCATACAAGCGTAGCGTGTACGGATCACGCCCAGCTTCGTGCAGGCAAGTGGCGGGCGCGGCCAGCGCGAGGGTTGGATGGTCCACCGTGACGCGGTACCGCCCAAAGGGTACCCTGGCTGTCACCTCTCCAGAGCTGTCGGTGATGACGCGGACGATCTCGTCATCGGACGCCGTCAGCAGGACGACAACGTTGGCGATCGGTTCCTCGGTATCTCCGCGCAAGACCCGTACAGCGAGGCGTGGGCCCTGGGCGCCCAGCTCAGGCGTTACCGATGCAGGCGCCTCCTCTCCAGTCTGCTTGCCACCTTGCGAAACCAACTTGGGTGGTTCGTGATCGAACACGTGATCAGAGCTCGCACTCTCCAGCGCAGGGCGCGAAGATTCATCCTCTCCTCCTTGCAGAGCCACGTAGGAGAAACCAGCTATGAGAATCCCGATAACAACGACAGCAGTGAGTTTCTTCGAAGTCACGATGAAGCCTCCCAAAGTCGAGACAACGGTGCCACTCGGCATCGCACTGCTTGCAGCAGGGCGCGTGCCGGGTTGCAATCCGCCTCCCGTCAGGGTTGGAGGTGCCGGCAGTCGAAATGCACTCGCAAAGAGCAGGCACCATGCGGACCGACTTTGCCCATGAGCTTCGTCCATGCGGCCACGCAGCCGGTCGAGTGCGCGCCTGAGGCGCACGCGGACCGTCGCAGCCGGCACATCGAGGCGCTCGGCAATCTCGGAGGGTTTCAGACCATCGAAGAAGCGCAGCAAGACCGTGGAACGATAGGGTTCCTCGAGCGCCAAGACCTCATTCGTTACGAGGCCATGCAGCTCCGCCCTCTCGACGACGTCCTCGTCCACCTGCAGCTCGGGTCGAGCAGCACGGCGCTCACGCGAGTCGCGTCGACTGCGAGAACGATGCCCGCGGCGCGCAAGGTTGCGCATGACGGTGCTCAGCCAGGCGCGTGGTGACTCCACCTCGGACCGCTCGGATCGCAACGCCGCAACCGCCGCGTCCTGCACGATGTCATCCGCCTGGTGATCGTCGAACACCATCTGAAACGCAAGAGACCGCATCCACTCCTGCTGGCTGAGCAGGGTCGTGACGTCGATTCGCGCTTTGTCATCGGACATCGGCAAGACTTTCCAGACAGAGAGGCTCGGAGAGCTAGAAATCCGCAGTGCTTCTTCTACCCTCCTGAGCCCGCCGATTCCGGACCGTTTCACCGATTGTACGAAAAAGTCACAAAGTACGATGCTGGTATGTGCTATGGATCTCGATCAGGCCGTTCGCGAACACGCGGGCCTCGCAGTTTCGCAACCGTTCCATGGTGACAGACCCGTGTCACGAATTGAGAAGGTGAGACCAGCATGAGCTTGCGGCGCGATCACTGGGATATGAAGTTCATGTGCACGGTTGCCGCACTCCTCTGGTTGAGCAGTTGTTCTTCGCCGGCACCCGCCCCCCCAGACGCAACCCCTGCGCCCAGCGCGGACCACGACCCGTACTTTGCGGAGAGCACAACGATCTCTCGAGCGACCGGGCCCGCAAGTATCACGCGCAACATCCTCCAGGACCGCAACGGTCACATGTGGTTCGCGACCTGGGAAGGGATCATCGGCTACGATGGCAAGACGTTCACGAACTACATGAACCGGGACCGACTGCGTCGCTATCACACCTTCTCAGTGCTGGAGGACCGCGCGGGGAACCTGTGGTTCGGCACGATCGGCGCCGGCGTCTATCGATACGACGGGAGTTCGTTCGCAAACTTCACGGTCCGCGACGGGCTTGCATACGATCGCACCGGCTGCTTCGCGGAAGATTCCTCCGGTCTTCTTTGGATCGGCACCGAGCGTGGAATCAGCCTGTTCGACGGCCAGTCCTTTCGCAATCTGACGGCAGCCAACGGATTGCTGCACGGCGACGTCAACTCCATCATCGAAGACCGGCAGGGTCGCATGTGGATCGGTACCCGCGGTGACTCCTACATCTATGACGGACAATCCTTTCTGCCCATAACGAACCAAGACGGGCTGACGTTTCAAAACGTCCGTAGCATCATCCAACAGGAGAATGGCGACATCTTATTGGGTGGCAACGATGGCCTTTGGCGTTACGACGGCCGCGGCTATGCGCAGCTCAGTACGCGATTCATCGGCTACATCTACGAAGCCGCGAACGGCCGAATCTGGATCAGTGCAGCAAACGGCGACGGTGGATACAGCATGGCCCTCTATGTCTTGGATGTTAGCCCACCACCGTCAGGAGACCCTCTCACGACGATCTTGGACGTCGACGGGCAAGTTTTTGGAATCGTCGAAGACGTGCGCGGCGACATCTGGTTCGGAACCGAACGAGGCGCGATCCGCTACGATGGCAAGAGCTTTCACTACCCATAGAGGTTGGCCGACCCGCGCGTCGCGATCAGCCGGGGTTGCAACCCGCCAGGAAAAGGAAAACGCCCGCGGCTGGTGAACCCAGCCACGGGCGTTCGCGTCCATCGGGTGCCGCGAGATTAGTCTTTCGGCGTCACCAGCGCCTGGTAGTTGTTGAGCACCTCGTCTGAATCGAGCGCGCGATCAAATATCGCTACGAGGTGCAAATCACCGAGCCACGGTCGGAAGAAGCCGCCAGGAATCGTTGGCTCCGCCTCGTTCGCCAGACAGAAGCGATACTGGCCCCAATTGGCGAAGGATCCACCGACCATCGCAGTCGCCGGGTTCTGGCTCGCAACGAGAGCACCATCACAGTAGAGATTCTGTAGCCCATCTTCGTCACGCGTCAAGACGATGTGGTGGAGCTGCGTCGTCGTGAAGACAGCAGTTGGCGTTCGCAGCGCGGGGCGCCCGTACTGATCCGTCATCAAGCTTCGCAACCGGGTCTCGAACTGATCGAACTCTTGACCCAGGATGAAATTGCCACCCGTGGGAAAGCCGTTGCCACTCAGAGACACGATTCGCCCCGGCCCAGCCTGTAGCGCATCGAGCGCTTGAATCAGGACTTCGATCGTGACCTCTCGGCTGTCTTGGCAGCTGTCGATGATCTTCGTCGCGGGGCCGGGTGAAACGATGCGAGTCGCCTGTTGTACGGCAAGACCCCCACCGCTCAGCCAACTGACAGCGCTGGGATCTTCGATCGTCAAGTTGAGTGCCGGCATGACACCAGACGTGTCCTCTACCATCGAGCCCTGCCCTTCCAGGAACTCGTACAATACGATCTGGTTGTCGGTAATCCGAATCGGTGTCAGCGAAACAGTGATCGTGCCGTTCGCCGTGGCAAACGTGGGACCCACCTGGGTGATTCCGATGACGTCAACCGTATAGCTGACGTTGCCCGACACATCCTCGAAGCAGGCTCCGATAGTGATTGACTGACCCGGAACAATGTTAGAGATACCACTGGTCGTGGTTGGGCCGAACCCGCAGAAGCCGCTGGAAGGCCCAGCCGAGAACTCCGGAATCACCGACAAGAAGGGCACGTTGCCGGTATTCGTGATTGTGACATCGACAATGATGTCCCCACCCAACGCCACAATGGCATCGACAGGATCGAGCATCACCTCGATGGCTGGCTGAGGTGCTGGCAGCACCGTCAACGTGGCCGAATCACTGGTTGTGCTGCCGTTATCGTCGGTAACAACACAGCGGAACATCCGACCGTCATCGATCTCCATCACGTTTGGAATCACGAGATTTGCCGTGATCGCGCTAGGGTTCGAGAGAGGGTCGATCTCGGTCCATGTCGAACCCAAAAGCTCTTCCCACTGGAACTCGAGGTTGCCGGTGATGATCAACGGCATAGAAGGCGTCGCGACCACAGAGAAGCTCGCGTTCTGACCCGCGAACACGGTGGAATCGCTGGGACCAGCAATGATGTTGGGGCCAGTCGGGGGCTCCGGTGGCAGAGCCAGGCCAGCGTCGTAGTTCTGCTGCACCTGGCCAGGCGTCAGAGCCTTGCTGTACATCGCCACCAACAACAGATCACCGAGCCACGGTCGAAAGAAGCCACCGGGGATCGTGCCGTTCGGTTCGTTGGCGAGCGCCAGCTGATAGCTGTCATCCCAAGCCGAGTGCGAACCCAACTTGGTCTGAGTTGCAACGGAGCTCGCGTCAATGTAGAGAGTCTCCAAGCCGGAGCTGTCACGCGTGAAGACGACGTGCTGCATCATGGCCGTGGTCACACCGGCACTGATCAGCTCGGGCTTGCCGTACTGATCCGTGATGGTGGTCCGGGCCCGGGCGCGGAACTCGCCCGCTTGCTGCCCGAGGACCGCGTTGGCGCCGTCGGGGAACCCGTTCTGCGACAGCGCGCAGATCCGTGCTGGACCACCTTGCGTCAGGTTGTCCGCACGCACCCAAGCCTCGATCGTCAGTTCTTCGGTTGCCTGGCACTCCGTTGTGACGCGGGTCGCCGGCACCAACGAAGAGATCACTGTCGGATTGTTGACCGACAGCCCACCCCCAGCGATCCAGGTGACGTTGCTGGGCTCATCGATCGTCAAGTCGATCGCAGGCGACTCGCCCGAGAGGTCCGCGACTTGATCCCCGCCACCCTCCAGGAAGCGGTAGAGAACTAGCTGGCAATCGCTGAAACGCACGGGAGGTGCTGGCGTCACGGTGACACACGCCTGCGCAAACTCCGTGGGCAGGCTGAAACCGTTGGCCATCACCGGAGGCGTAATACTGGCATTCGCCATCGCGTTGAGGCAGAAGTCCGCTTGCACACTCTCCACTGTACAGGAGTAGAACCACGTCTCACCCGGGTCCAGCATGCCGTTATTGTTCGAATCACCGTTACTAAACAATGGGCTGCACTGATCTGCGTCGACCGAGACGCTGATCAGCGGCTCGCCGCCGTCGTTCTGTAGCGCGAACAAGAAAGCCGCGGTGCCACCCTGCTGCACAGTTTGCTGGGCAGGAATCGCTTCGAATACCATGCTCGGTGGTGCGCCGGGCACGACCGACAACCTTGCGGAGTCGCTGCTGACCATTTCGTTCATGTTCGAGACGATGCAGCGGAACCGAGTGCCATCATCACCCGGGGACGCCGGGTTGGTCGTGAAGGTCGAGCTAGTCGCGCCAAAGATGTTTGTCCATTGGCTGATCCCGACGTTCACGCTGTTGGCATCGACCTGCCACTGATAACCGATCGGACCGGCGCCGGTAGCTGCGACCATGAATGTCGCTGACTGCCCCGGCTGCACTGTCGCATCTTGCGGTTGCTGCGTGATTGTCAGCGGGTTCGTCGTCACGACGACACACGCTTGCGCGGACTCGAAGATCAGGCCGCCATTGACGAACTCTGGGAAAAACGCACCAACCGCGAGCGTCGCGGTCGAATCCACGCAGAAAGACTGCTGCACGTTGAGGTACGTACAGACGAACGTCCATGTCTCCCCGGGCTCGAGCACCAAGTTTGCGTCTTTGCCTACGAAGATGGGCCCTATATCGCAAGGCGGTGTGGTGGCGAAGATCTGACTCAGCAGCCCCGATTCGACTAGAAAGTCGGGAGACAGTGGCACTCCGCCCTTGTTCTCGAGCTCGAAGATGAGCTCGACGTCAGCGCCTGGCGCAACCGTCTGCTGCCCCGGGAAGATGTCGAAGGACAGATTCGGTCCGCCCCCAGGCGTATCCACGAACAAGCGCGCGGTGTTACTGACAACCGTTTCTGCTAGGTTGGAAACGAGGCAACGGAACGCCGCCCCATCTTGCTGGAATGTTGCTGGCGGCAGCACGAGCGTCGGACTGGTTTCCCCGTTTATGTTCGTCCAAACGACTCCCGTGACTACCGGGCTGTTGGACACGTCCATTTGCCATTGATAGGCCAGCGTCGAACCTCCATCGGTCGCTGCGACCGTGAACGACGCTTGTCCGCCGACCGGCACGGTCACGGACTCTGGCTGCTGCGTGATCGTGAGGCCCGTTGTCGTCACGTCCATACACACAGCATCCGCAAACCTGATCACCGACGCGCCGTTCACGACCTGTTGCTGCATAGGGCCAGGATTGAAGAAGAAGCTTGCCCGCGCATCAACACAGAACGAGTTGAAGACGTTCGCCTGCACGTTGCTGTAAGTGCATTCGTAGGTCCACGTCTCACCGGGATCGAAACTAAAGCTGTTGTTGGCATCGCCCCCAAGGAAGATTGGCGGCGAGTCACAGGGTGGACTGCTATTGATCAACGGACTGCCGAGGCCGTTGCTAGCGTCAAGCGTGAACAGCGAGACTGAGCCGGTATTGGCAAACTCGTAGATCACCGTGGTCGTGGAACCAGCCATGACCAGCTGCTGCTGTGGAATGATTCTGAACTTGAAGTCCGGCTCACCTGACGGTAGCTCCGTGATGAGGCGCGCCGTATCGCTGACGACGGTCTCGGTGGAGTTGGAAACCACGCACCGGAAGCGGCGGTCGGGCGCGAACGACAGCACTGTGAAAGTGAGCGTCGGACCCGTCTCGCCGATCAGGTCGACCCAAACCGGCGCTACGGCGCCGTTCTGGAGATGACTCTCATCCCCTTGCCACTGGTACATCAGGGGTACCGTGGTTCCGTCGATCGCTTCGATCACAAACGTCACCTGATCGCCTGGTTGACCGATTTCGTCCTGAGGTTGCGACTTGATCGTCAACCCGGACGTTGTCACGTCCATGCAGGCGGCATCGGCGAATCGGGTGATCGACAACCCGTTGTTGATCCCTACGAGCGAGCCCAAAGTTGCGTGAGCGGTAACGCAGAAGGACTGGAAAGTGTTGGCTTGAACGTTGCTGTAGGTACAGAGGAACGTCCACACTTCGCCCGGCTCCAAGAAGTTGTCGCTGTTTCCAGCCCCCCCCATGAAGACCGGTACCCCGTCGCAAGGCGGATCGCTGACAAAAAGCGAGCCGCTAACTCCCTGGGCGAAAACCTCTAACGGTGCCAGTGGAATCTGCCCCGTGTTACGCAACACATAGGTGACCGTAGCCGTCCCACCGGGAGCAATCAGCTGTTGTTGCTGATTGATCTCGAAGGTGAAGTCTGGCCCCTCGAAGACACCGAGAAGCGTCAGACTGACAGTGTTGGTGACAACGAGCTCAGCCGCATTGGACACCAAGCAACGATAGCGTTTCCCGTCGTTGGGCGGTGTTCCCGGGACGGTCAGCGATGGGTCTGTTTCGCCGAACAGATCCTCCCATTGCCCGACGCCATTGAAGAGGTCTTCCTCCTCCACCTGCCACTGGTAGCTGAGCGGCGTCGACGTGCCATCCGTCGCCACTACCTCGAAGGTGGCCGGTGGACCGACAGGCTGCGTGACACTCTCGGGTTGTGACGTGATGGTCAGTCCCGATGTCGTCACATCCATACACACGGTGTCCGCGATACGCCGCACGTTTCCACCGTTCAGGGCACCGGCACCACCAAACGGTCCGAAGTCGAACGTCGCTCGGGCGCTCACACAAAAGGAATCAAAAGTGTTCGCTTGGACGTTGTTGTAGGTGCAGCTGTAGATCCAGGTTTCTCCGGGCTCGAAGAAACCGTTCCCGTTGTCACCCCCTTGAAAGGTGGGACCAACATCGCACGATGGGTTACTGATGAACGTAGATAGACCGAGGCCTTCTACGATGGAAGAGAGTGGTATCAGCGGCACCGCACCAGTGTTCACAAGGACGTAGTCGACAGTCGCTGTGCCACCAGGCATGACCTGCTGCGACTGCGGGACGATTGTGAACCTGAAATCTGCCTCACCGAAGAACTCAATGAACAAGCGAGCGGGTTCACTGATAGCGGAACCGAACGAGTTCGTGACCACGCATCGAAAACGTCTTTGATTACTGAGCGGTGACGTATTGAGAATCGTCAAAGTAGGATCAGTCTCTCCTGGAAGATCCACCCAGTTTGTCACACCCATCAGAATGGAGTTCTCATCGGACTGCCATTGGTAAGTAAGTGGCTTGGTACGCCGCCTTCTTATCTGCTGGTACAGCCACAAGAACGCGGCTAGATCGTCTTGTTCTTGTACCAGTAGTACATGTAGAGGTAGC
>JBCCHQ010000183.1:0-10947 GCA_039028735.1 Planctomycetota bacterium
CACGGCGACCGCGCTTCGCGCGGCGTTCAGCACCTCCGGTGCGGAGCGGGCGGGCGCTGCGGGGATGTGTCTCGGGGTGTCTGCACTGGTTTCAATAGAGTGAGAGATCGACATGACGCAGTCTGCTTTTGTTATTGGGCCCGGTGAGGTTGGGCGGCGTCTTGGGGGCGCGCTCGAGTCGCAGCAGTGGCAAGTCACGACAGTCCGCCGCAACGACGGTTGGGACGCTGCGACTGCCGCAACTGATGGCCCGCGCCTCTTGTGCATGCGCGAGGAAGACATTGTTGCTGCTTTTGGTCGCTTCTCAGCACAGCAACGAAGCTCGACTGTGCTTGTCCAGAACGGATTCCTCGAGGCTGGGATTCCAGCAACAGACCTCGCGGGAACGACGCGTGGGTTGATCTGGTTCACGTCGAAAGGCGACTTCTACTTGCCGCTTCGGACCTCGGTGCTGTTTGGTCCGTGGGCCAATGCACTCGCGGAAGCGTTCAACCAAGCGGGCGTTCCGTTCGAGGTGTCAGCGGATGAGAGTGCCTTCCTGCGCGACATGATCATCAAGGGCTTCTGGAATACCGTAGTCGGACTGCCGCTCGCCGTGCACGGGGTCGACCTCGGCACGTACTTGGCAGACTTCGGTGATGAGATCGAGCAGCTGGCGCACGAATCCGTCACCGCATGCGCCCCCGAGTACGGTGTCGAAGTAGCTGTCAGCGATGCCTTGAGCACGCTACACGAGACAACGACCGAACTCGGCTGGGTCAAGACGTCCGCCGCAAAGGCGCTCGACTGGCGCAACGGAGCCGTGGCCGCCTTCGGCCGCAAACACGGCGTGCCGACCCCAGTCAACGACCGCCTGCTCGCAGCAGGCTCCTGAACCACGACGAACCGACGAACCGCCGCGAAGTAGATCGCCCCCCCGAAGGGGGCTAGTTCACACTGCTGATGGCTGCGGGGCGGGCTGCGTTCGACGTTGCGCCGGAGCTGCTCGCGGTGGAGATGCCGCTGGCGCGCCTGACATATGTCGGTCCGGCTTCCCACTGGAAGATCCACAGAAACGAGCTCTCGGTGTGTTGGCGCAGGCCGTGTCGAGTGTCGACAACCTCTTGCTCCGACTTCCACAGGCCCCACAAGTACGAATCGACTTCTTTGCTCTCATACAGTTGTTGGCTCTCGTCGTAGCGATCGATGGAGACGTGAACGAAGCCAAAGAGCGGCAGCCAGGCGTCGAGGTCGACGACGGCGAACCCAGCGGGCATGTTCTCCTTCTCGACTGTGGTGCACAGTTGCGCGTTCGTATGGAGGAGTGGCAGAAACGTGAAGTCGTACAGGACCGAATCATCAGACGGTGGCAGCTTCTCCAAATCTTCAGAGAGGCGAGTTATCTGTAGCTCCCCGGCCTGGCCTCTGGCCGCTTTGAAGTCATAGTTACTTGCACACCCCGAGACCAATGCGCTCACCAAGAGCGCGCCCAACAATCGCATCATCATCCTCCGCCTTCCCTGTTCGTGAAGAGATCAAACAAGAGAGCCCATAGCCCGCAGGTCAGGCGCAACATTCTTCGAGAATCTTGCCTGCGCCCGTTCGCGGCAGCGCATCGGGACCCCTTTCGCGTCCTCCATTCCTGTCGCTACTGCAATAGGGCACGACGGTAACGGCGACAGCCCTCTGCGGCGCCACAGACGAGGCTTGCAGGGCAAGGCCTTGTCCGGGAGACTTGGGGTCGCTCGCGTACGGGTCGGTCCTGGCTTCCTCGAAGCAGGGACCGCGCGAGTTGCAACGGGCTTTTGACCGCGGGTTACCCACAAACGAGGCGTTGGCTCCTTCCGCAACATGCGTCCAGCATGAGAGTGGAGCGATTCGAGGAGACACCATGTCGACACTAGTGCGCTTGCTGATCGTATCGAATGTACTACTCATGTCCGGGTCGGCCACTGCTGCCACCGACCCGACGGTAGGTTGGCTCGAGGGAGGTACCAACACGGCACCTGGCTACGTACTGTTTGCGCCGATCAACAGCACAGAGACTTACTTGATCGACGACTACGGGCGGGTGGTGCACAGTTGGAGCAGCGCCAACTTGCCAGGGTTCTCGGTGTACCTGCGCGAGGATGGTGTGCTGGTGCGCAGCATCCGGCAAGGGTCGCCGACGGGTGGTCTCAGCGCCGGCGGCGTCGAGTACCTCGACTGGGACAGCAACGAGCTCTGGGTCTACTGGTACACGTCGCCGACATTCTTGGCCCACCACGACGTCGAACCCATGCCCAACGGCAACGTACTGTTGCTTGCCTGGGACCGGATCCCTGAAGCGGACGCCATCGCCGCCGGTAAAGACCCTGCGCTGCTGAGCCCAGCGACGGAGATCCGCCCCGAGCACATCGTCGAGGTCACGCAGACGGGACCGACAACGGGCACAATCGTCTGGGAGTGGCACCTTTGGGACCATGTCATTCAGGATTTCGATGCAACCAAGAGCAACTTCGGAGTCGTCGCTGATCACCCCGAACTCGTAGACCTCAATATCGGCAACACCGGCTTCGATTGGGTCCATGCCAACTCGATCGACTACAACCCGACCCTCGATCAGATCGCGATCAGCTGTCGCGGGATGGATGAGTTCTGGATCATCGACCACTCGACGACGACTGCCGAAGCGGCTGGCCACACAGGCGGTCTCTACGGCAAGGGAGGTGACCTTCTGTATCGCTGGGGCAATCCAGCCAACTATGGGGCGGGTGGCCCTACCGATCAGCGCATGTTCAAACAGCACTGCGTGGAGTGGATTCTTCCTGGCCGCCCCGGAGCCGGGAACCTGTTGATTTTCAACAACGGCAATGGTCGCCCGGGCGGCGATGCCTCGTCGATCGACGAATTGATTCCTCCTGTCGATGCAATGAACAACTACATACTTACCCCGGGGACGGCCTTCGGCCCGACCTCGCTGGTCTGGACCTACATGGCACCGACCCCCACGGACTTCTTCTCGCCGTTTGTCAGTGGGGCGCGACGGTTGCCGAACGGCAATACGATCATCTGCGATGGACCCGCTGGCCTCCTGTTCGAAGTCGAAACGACAGGGGCGGTGGTTTGGCGCTATCGGAACCCGACCAGCGGCACCCTCACAGCGACTCAAGGAGATACATTCTCGACGCCGGTCTTCCGCGTCAACCGGCACGAGCCCAGCTATCCAGGCTTTGCCGGCCGCACTTTGACACCTGGCTTGCCGATCGAGTTCTATCCGGCACCCGGTGACTTCAACAACGACGGCAGCGTCGATGCCACAGACCAGCTGTGCTTCGAGAGCCTGTTCACCGGCTCTTGTGCGCTGTCTTGCACCGAACCCACGTTTGCAAATGCGGCTGGCTACACAGGCGACTTCGACGGAGATGGTGACATCGACTGCACGGACTGGGCCATGTTCGAAGCTGCTTGGACCAACTCACCGGCGACCCCTGCACCGTTCCCGACCTGCACGATGGACTTTCTGCGTGGGGACACGAACGCGGATGGCAGTGTCAACGTCGCCGATGCTGTACGCGGTCTTGGCTATCTGTTTGCGACGGAGGCTGTGGGTTGTGTGCAGACCGTCGACATGAACGACGACGAGATCGCTGACATCAGCGATCCGATCTATCTGCTTGCGGCACTATTTGCGAGCGGTCCGCCACTAGCGGCGCCAAACACGATCTGCGGCGCTGACCCCACGCCCGGTGCGCTGGGGTGCGAACAGCTGCTGTGCCCGTGAGATCGAGCGCTCGTCCAGTCTCGACCTAGCGTCCTTGATCGCGCATCGTCTTGAGCATGTCGCGGGTGCTCTGCACTTTCGGGCCACCAACAATCGCACATCGTCCACCGTACGCCTCGACGATCGGTCGCTCGACCAACTGATCGACGGTGTAGTCACTCCCCTTGCAGTGGACGTCGGGCTGCAGTAGCTCGATCAGAGAGATCGGCGTGTCTTCGGCAATCGGTACGACGAAGTCTACGCACTCGAAGGCGGCGATGATCTCCATGCGATCGTGCTCGCGATTGATCGGATCGCGGTCGGGCTTGATGCGCCCGATGGACTCGTCGTTGTTGACGGCGACGATCAGATAGTCCGCTTCTTCCTTCGAACCCTGCAGATAGCGAATGTGGCCGACGTGCAGCAGCTCGAAACAACCATTGGCAAACGCGAACGTCTTGCCCGCGCTCTTCTCGCGCTGCACGACCTCCAGGAGGTCCCTCGGTTCGTTGAACACCTGTCCCATGAAGCCCCCTACTCCGTGACACGAATGCGGCGGAAGTTCTTCTTCCCGACCCGCAGGATCATGTCGTTCTTGACGGCGATCTGTGCTTTCGCGTCCTCGACCTTCTCGCCGTCGATCTTGACGCCACCACCCTCGACTTTGCGGCGCGCCTCGTTGTTCTTCGCGGCCAACCCAGCCTCGATGATCAGCTGTACGATCCAGATCGTGCCCGCTTCATCGAGCTGCGCCGGGGCAAGCGTGACCTCCGGCATATCCTCCGGATCCTCGCGATCGCGAAACACGCGATTGAATGCCTCCTCGGCCTCGGCACCAGCCGCCGCCCCGTGGTACAGCTCGACGATCGTTTTCGCGAGTGTCGCCTTCGCATCTCTTGGTCCACGCGCCATGATCTCGTCGATCTCTGACCCGGCGAGCGACGTGCATAGATCGTAGTAGTCACGGATCAATGCGTCCGGAATCGACATCGTCTTGCCGAACATGTCGGCAGGAGCATCGTCGATCCCGACGTAGTTTCCGTAGCTCTTCGACATCTTCAACTCGCCGTCGGTGCCAACCAACAGCGGCATCGTCATGCAAACCTGCGGTTCCAGCTCATCGTGACGCATCCGGTCACGTCCGAGCAGCAGATTGAAGGTTTGGTCCGTGCCGCCGATCTCGACATCGGCCTTCACTTCGACAGAGTCATGGGCCTGCATCAGCGGATACAGGAATTCATGAAGGCTGATCGGTTGTTCACCTTTGTAGCGGTTCGAGAAATCCTCCCGCTCCAGGATGCGGGCCACCGTCATCGTCGATGCAATGCGAACGACATCCAAGAACGCTAGCTCGCGAAACCAATCGCCGTTGTAGACGACTTCGGTCTTGGACTCGTCGATGACTTTCCACGCTTGATCCAAGTAGGTTTGGGCGTTGGCGCGCACCTCATCGTGCGTCAGCTGGGGACGTGTCTTGTTGCGGCCGGAAGGATCGCCAACACACGCGGTGTAGTCGCCAATGATCAAGACGATCTGGTGGCCATAGTCCTGGAACTGCCGCAGCTTGCGCAGCTGCACGGCATGCCCCAAGTGGAGGTCTGCACTGGTAGGATCCACTCCAAGCTTGATCCGCAACGGCTTGCCGGTCTTACGGGACCGCCGCCACTTCTTCTCGAGCTCGGCCGTTGTGTCAATCGTCACGGTACCGCGAGAGATCTCTGCCAATTCCGCGGCGGTCGCATCGCTCATGGCGAAGACTTCGCTTTCCATCTGATAGCCCAAAGTTTCCAACTGCGCACACTTGGTTCGCAGCGGGCGCCGGTCACGACCTCGAGGAGGCGAAAGACCAGCGGGTGTAGCGGTTCTTGTTCGGGAGTCAGTGCGTCGAGAAACAGCCGTACAACGTCATCGGTGCCCTTGCGCCATGGCTCACGATCGTCTTGATACTCGAGGAACACATGCGTGGCTGCTACCAGGCGCGGACCATCACGCCCCAGCAACCCCATCTTGATCTCTTTGTACGGCGACTGACGCACTGCGCGTAGCTCTTCGGGCAGCCCCAGATGCACATACTGTTGCCAGGGGATCGTCCGGCCGATCGGATCGCGGTCGCCGATCCGCAGCTCACGAGGTCGCAAGACGCCCTTTACGACGATCCGTTGCAAGCACGGGGGATACATCCCCGTGGGCACTTCGAACGACACCTCCAACGACCTTGAGTCACCGGGGGCCAGCGTGAAGGCCTTCGAGACCTTGAGGTTCTGGGTCTCCTCACGACTCCACGCGGTGCCATCGGAGTAGAACTCCGTGATGCGGCAACGGGCCTGGCCAATCGGCTGCTCGCCGCGGCCGCGGCCGACCTGGAGCGGCGCCGCCGTCACGTTCTCGATGATGACGTGCCCTTGAATTCGCTCTGCCGGAAACTTCGGAGCCTCGCCCTCAGGCAGCGCCGCCGCTTCGAACCGCACCTCGACGATACTCAGGCCGAGATGGCGCGCCTCCGCCTTGCGTCGGAGACGGAGCACATCGTCGCGAAACGCCACGTCCGGTTGCAGAACCAAGATCGAGTCCGTCAGCCGATAGGCGGCTTGGTACTTCCCATCGCGAAAGTACTCCCGAGCCAGCTGGTACTTGGCCCACAGAAATGCAGACCCATCGGGTGCCGGTGGAGCATTCGGAACCCCGCGATCGGCCGCGCTCTCCTCGTTCGCGTCCTCGGACTCTTGTGCGCCCGTCGTCGGTTTCGTCGTCGGTTTCGTCGTCGGTTTCGTCTGCGGACGATGCGGTTGCGTTGCTGGCTGCGAGGTGGCGGCTCCAGCAGCCCCTGGTGAGGCAGCGTCTTGTGCTGTCGCTATGGTCGCTAGGAGCACCAAAAAAGAAAAGAGGGAGAGGCAGGACGTCATCCTGCCTCTCTCCCCTTGGAGAACTCGTAGAGTTCGTCGCGTCAACGTCACTCAGCCTTCGGCTCGTCGCCACCTTCGGCAGCAGGAGCGTCCGCAGCGGGCGCCTCTTCCGCCGGAGCGGCGGCCTCGGCAGCAGCGGGGGCTTCCTCCGTGGGAGCTTCCTCCGTGGGAGCTTCCTCCGCAGGAGCGGCTTCGGCCGGAGCAGCTTCCGCCGGGGCGGCTTCTGCCGGAGCGGCTTCTGCAACCGGAGCCGGCGGCGTCGGATCGCCGAACTCAGCGCGGTGCGCCGCTTCGGCCTCATCGAGCGCGACCGAGTCTTCACTCGACACGTCCTTGAGACTCAAACCGATCTTGCGGTTCTCCGTGTCGATCTTGATGACCTTGACGTCCACAGTCTGGTTGACCGCAACGCACTCCTCGGGAGAGTTGATCTTGTGATCGGACAGCTCGGAGATATGGAGCAGCCCTTCGAGATCATCTTCGAGCTGCACGAATGCCCCGAAGTTCGTGATCTTCGTGACGGCGCCACGCACGACGGTACCGATCTGGTAGATCTCCGGGATACTGCGTACCCACGGATCCTCTTCCATCTGCTTGATACCGAGGGCGACACGCTTGCGTTCCTGGTCGACCTCGAGCACGACTGCCTGCACTTCGTCGCCCTTCTTCAGGACTTCGCTGGGGTGCAGGACCTTCTTCGTCCAAGACATGTCGCTGACGTGCAGCAAGCCGTCGATCCCCTCTTCCAACTCGACGAACGCGCCGTAGTTGGTGAGGTTGCGCACGACACCACCGACCATAGAGCCGACGGGGTACTTCTCGTTGACGAGCGTCCACGGGTTGATTTCAACCTGCTTCATGCCCAGCGAGATCTCTTGCTTGTCCTTCTTGATGTCGAGAACGACGACATCGAGTTCGTCGCCAACCTTGACCATCGCGCTCGGGTGGTTGACGCGACGGGTCCAGGACATCTCGGAAACGTGGACCAAACCTTCGATCCCCTCTTCGAGCTCGACGAAGGCACCGTACGACAGCACGTTGACAACGTTGCCGGTGACCTTCGAGCCGACCGGGTAGCGCTCTTCGATGTTGTCCCATGGACTGGGCTGGGTCTGCTTGAGGCCGAGCGAGATACGCTCGCGCTCTTTGTCGACCTTGAGCACCTTGATGTCGATCTCGTCGTCGATCTTGACCAACTCGGACGGGTGGTTGATCCGACCCCACGACATATCCGTGATGTGGAGCAGGCCGTCGATCCCGCCGAGGTCGACGAACGCACCAAAGTCGGTGATGTTCTTGACGACACCCTTGCGGATCTGACCAATCTCGATCTCCTTGAGAAGGGCTGTCTTCTCTTCCTCACGCTGCTCTTCCAGCAGCTTGCGGCGACTCACCACGATGTTCATGCGCGGCTCGTCGATCTTGATGATCTTGCACTCGAGGTCCTTGCCAATGAACTCGGCCACGTCGCCAACGCGACGGATCGAGATCTGCGAGGCCGGAAGGAAGACCGGCACGCCAATGTCGAGCAGCAATCCACCCTTGATCTTGCGGGTGACCTTGCCCTTGACGACGTCGCCTTCGTTGTAGGTCGCAATGACCTTCTCCCAGCCGCGAATGCGATCGGCCTTGCGCTTCGACAGAAGCACCAGCCCTTCCTCATCCTCGACAGCTTCGAGCAGCACGTCGATCGACATGCCTTCGGCGACCGACGACGGGTCCTCGAAGTGATCGAGCGGTACGACCCCTTCCGACTTGTAGCCGACATCCACCATGACCGAGTCCTTGGTCACGGAGACGACCGTACCTTGCACGATCGCGTCGACTTCGATGTCACCTACCGACTCTTGGAAGAAGCCGTCCAAGGCTGCTTCGTCGATCGTGCCCATCGCTTCTTCGAACTGGCTCGCAAGCGCGTCGTCCGAGATTGCAAACTGCTTCAGTAGCTCATTCTTTGGCATTGTCGTTTGTACTTACCGTAGTCAAAAGTGTTGTGGAGGTGACGCCTCGTCCCCGTGTGATCTGGTGCCTGGCTCCCCTTCCGTTCGGAGTCAGGATTCAGTGGTCACATCGTTTGCGACGCGGTCTCCAGTTTCCTGAGCGTTCTCGGGCCGCTCGGAATAGCCCTCGGGAAGCAATTCCCGACCTTGTTGTTCCACGTACTCCTGGGCGAGCCGTTCGAGGCTCTCCTTCAGAAGCTTGACTGCTTCATCAGCGTCGGCCTTCCGTTCGAACGTCAACGGCTCGCAAAAAGCGACAGCCGTTCGCGACGGACGCGGGAGGCGCCGTTTGCGTCCCCAAGCTGCGTAGCTACCGAACACGAGCGCTGGCACCACCGGGACGTTGCCCATTTGCGCCAACCGGACCACGCCGCTGCGAAACTCGCCAAGGCGTCCGTCCGGGCTCCGTGTCCCCTCCGGGAAGATCAAAACAGCTCTTCCCAGCCGCAACTGCTCGAGAACCACGCGCAGTGTCTCCTTCGAGACTCCTGCGCGGTTGATCGGTACCGAATTCAGATTCCGGATCAGCCACCCAAAGAGTGGGTTCCGAAACAAACTGCGCCGCGCCACGAAGCGCAGCGGCCGGGCGGTAGTCACTCCCACCAGCACCGGGTCCAAAAAACTGGCGTGGTTGGCCGCAACCAACACGCCGCCCTCTTTGGGCACGTTGTCGATTCCCCGGCGTCGATTGCGGAAGTACAGGCGACAGGCCTGCCTTGCCAGCCATCGAATCGCTAAGTAGAACCGTGTGGCTTCCGGGGTATCCACCGGTCCGGTATCTCTTTCTCGATCGCGCCGATCACTTCGTCCACCGTTAGCGTGGACGTGTCGACCGTCACAGCGTCGTCAGCTGCCTTGAGCGGCGCGACGTCGCGTTCTCGATCTCGCTGATCTCGCTGCCGGATATCGGCAATGATCTCTTCGAGATCGTGTTCTTTGCCCCACTCCTGCCAACGCCGCTGCGCTCGCACTTCGAGTGATGCCGTCAAAAAAATCTTCACCGGCGCGTCTGGGTACACAACCGTGCCGAGATCACGCCCTTCGGCGACAATGACCGCATCGCTGCGAATGTCGCGTTGAAACTGCAACACCGCCGCGCGCAACTCCGCCGCACTCGAGACCCAATGGATCTCGCTCGTCACCTCGGGCGTGTGCAACTCGGCGCCAGGATCCGTACCGTCGATCTCGACGCGAATCTCGCCGTCGCGTGGCACCAGCTGCAGATGTCCAGCTTCGGCCCAGGCCACGACCGACGCGGTGTCCTGCAAGTCGCAACCACCATTCAACGCGCCGTAGGTCACGGCGCGGTAAACGCAGCCCGAACTGAAGGCCACACCGTCGATCCGCGCGGCCAAGCCGCGCGTGACAGTGCTCTTGCCGCAGCCCGCGGGGCCGTCGATGGTGATCAGCTTCTGGACGCCGACGATGACCTCTTCTCGAGCCTACAAAAGCCCAATAAGTTACGTTCCCAGCGTAGCTTCCGCAAGGGCCAACTGACGCGCAGCGGAGACCGGGGACACAACTCACGCATCAGCCTATAAGGCAATACAGAATAACTACTTACAGCTGTCGGGTGGGCGCCGAACTAGGGTCCGGTCGTCGCCACGACCTCGATGCGGGGCATGGCAAGGTACAGAATCGGCATTTCGCCTGCCTCCGACGTGAAGTACGGAATGTGATAGATGCCGCACGCCAGCTGTCCCCCGCCGGTCGGATCCACCTGCTGCCACCCCCTGCGTGCCGCGTCGTAGTACTCGGCCCAAACGTGTCCGCTGCTCCCGTGCAACCAACCGGCAACCTGCCGACTGGGCACTCCAGCCGCGCGGGCGAGTGTCACGAAGCAGTCGGAGAAGTCCCAGCAGTGGCCGTACTTCTGTGCGAGTACTTGCGCCGTGCCCCAGCGTGAACCGGTCTGGCCGCCATAAGTGATCTGCTTGCCGGGTGCGGTCCACGCCAAGATCGCTGCGACTTTGGCTGCTGCCGTCTTCTTGTCGCCGGTGATTCGCTGAGCCAGCGCCAAGATCTCCTTGTCCGCCGCCGGCCAGAACGAGGTCGATGCCGTCAGCGCGGCGCCGGGCTCTTGGCCGGGGCGAAAACCGGTGTCATCGACGGCGATCTCCATCGTTGCGGTCACGAACGGCACGCCCAGGCGGCGCGGCGGCTGCGCGAACTTCGAGACGACACATGCACCGCGATCGTCTTGTTGCTGTGGCTTCGGAGTGAAGGAATAGGTGGCAGCCGCTGGCGCTACCAACGACTTGCGCAGCGCGAGCTCCGATCCGAACTCGAACTTGGCCACAAGCTCTTCGATCTTCGCGACAGC
>JBCCHQ010000184.1:0-10709 GCA_039028735.1 Planctomycetota bacterium
GGCGATAGCAATCACGAGGGACCAGGGATCGCGAAAGTCGCGATTGCATGGATTCTCAAGAAATCGACACGATTCATCGATGCGTGCGCTTGCCTTGTGCCTGTTGTCTTGCTCGTCGCCTGACGGCTACGACGCGGGATCAGTAGCTAGCAATGTCACGGGGCTTGCACTTCGTGCCAACCCCCGCGCCATTGCTTGGTCGCTACTGATCATGTTTGTTTGCTCGTCGCCTGACGGCGACGACGCGGGTGACGGGCGTACGCCTGATGTGGCCAGTGGGTGGGGTCGAGCGGACAGACGGTTGGTGGGTCCTTAGCGTGCGCTTGCCTTGTCCTTGTTGTCTTGCTCGTCGCCTGACGGCGACGACGCGATCCGCGCCAATGCTGGGTCGCTACTGATCATGCCTTTGGCTCGTCGCCTGACGGCGCGTACGCTTGATGTGGCCGGTGGGTGGGGGTCGAGCGGACTGACAAGCGGGGTTTGTGTCACGTGTGCTTCGCCCTGTTCTCTGATCACTGATGCTGGTTTTGTCCCTTGTCCCTTGTCCCTTGTCCCAGCTCCCCAGCTCCCCAGCTCCCCAGCTCCCAGCCCGGACCCCAGCGCTGGCACTCGGGTGGTCTTCTTGGCCGAGTCCTACAGGCGGCCGGTCTGCGAACGGGCCGTCGCTACTGCGGCTCTTCGTCACTGTCTTGGCGCGAGTCTCCCAGCAGTCGGGCTCGGGTGATTGCGCTGCGTCCGAGCTTCTTGCGGATTTGGTCGCTGACGTCGGCGGCGCGGGAGTCGGTCGACTCCGGCGGTTGGAAGAGGTCGCCTTGTAGCAGTGTGTCGCTGCTCAGAAGCCCCTTCGCACCCAACCCCAAGAGGCGGATCCCTTCTCCGCGGAGATCGATCTTCTCATCGAACAGACGACGTCCCTCCTCGTAGAGAACCTGTGGCAGGTCGGTGGGGGAATCGAGGGTCGACGCACGGGTGTAGGTGTGGAACGAGCCGCTGCGTACTTTCAGCTGCACGGTGCGCGCGACGAAGCCAGATTTGCGTAGTGACTCCGCTACCGACTCTGCGGCGCCGAACAGAAAGCGATCGATCTGGTCGAGCTCACGGAGGTCGTGCGCGAACGTCGACTCGGTCGAGATCGATTTGGCGGTGTGTTCGACCTGAACCCGCCTGGTGTCGCGTCCCCGTGCCAGTGCGAAGAGATGACGCCCATGGACATCTCCCAACTGGCGGACGAGGGACTCCTCACCGAAGCGGACGACGTCGCCGATCGTCGTCAGACCCAACGCGTGGAGCCGCGCCTCACTCTTCTTGCCAACACCCCAGAGACGGCGGATCGGCAGCGGGGCCAGCTGCTCCTCGACGCGATCTGGATCGATGACGCTGATCCCGCGTGGCTTGTCGAGGTCGCTGGCCAGCTTGGCGAGGAACTTGTTCGGAGCGACCCCGATTGACACTGTCAATCCACCCGTCTCATCCTCGACGGTTTGCTGCAGCTGGGTAGCAATCGCCAGGGCGCCGCCAAAGAGGCGTAGCGACCCGAAGACGTCGAGGAACGCCTCGTCGACGGAAATCGGCTCAACCAATGGCGTGTACCGACCGAAGATCTCTCGGATCTGTTGAGACAGCTCGGTGTAGCGGCCCATGCGAGGGGAGCGCCACACGCCGACAGGGCAGAGGCGCAGCGCTTCGACCGACGGCATCGCGGAATGGACCCCGTAGCGTCGGGCCTCGTAGGACGCGGTCGAGACAACTCCGCGGCGCCCCGGGTGGCCGATGATCAGCGGTTGTCCGCACAGACTAGGATCGTCGAGGCACTCGACGGCGGCGTAGAACGCGTCCATGTCGGCGTGCAGGATGCCGAGCCGTTCGTCGTAGGGAGCATTCACCGAAAACGTCCTCCAAGGAGATTGGATCCCCGCGATCATTCTGGCTGTTTGGCCGGCGATGGCCAGCAGAAGCGGTCAGGAGGTCGGAATCTCCCGTGCGGCGATCGCTCCGACTCGCTAGAATCCCGCGCTGGATGAAGTTGCGTCAAACAAGCAGTCATAGGAGAGATGCAGAGCAATGCCTCGGATCACGCTACCGGACGGAAGCGTCCGCGAGTACGACAAGCCACTGACCATCGCGGCGGTCGCCGCCGATATCGGTCCTGGATTGGCAAAGGCCGCGATTGGCGGCAAGGTCGATGGCGAGCTCAGTGACGTCGGTCGCACGCTTACGCAAGATGCAGAACTCTCGATCGTGACGCTACCGCGCGGCGACAAGGAAGCGGACGCGGATGCCCTGTTTCTGATCCGCCACAGCTGCGCACATGTGATGGCCGAAGCAATTCAGCGCATCATCCCCGAGGCGCAGTTGGTGTACGGACCACCGGTCGACAATGGCTTCTACTACGACATCGCACTGCCCGCTGATCGTCCGTTGAGTTCGAAAGACTTCGAAGCGGTCGAAGCCGAGATGGCGAAGATCGTTGCGGAAGATCGACCGTTTACCCGCTATGAGCTGCCCCTCGATCAGGGGTTGGCCAAGCTCGAGCAGGAAGGCAGCAAGTACAAGCTCGACAACGCCGAGAAGGCCAAGGAGGCCGGATCGCAAGAGCTCTCCTGGTACGTGACTGGCGAACAGGGCACGAACTGGGAAGACCTGTGTCGCGGTCCGCACGTGCCGAGTACCGGGCGCATCGCCGCATTCAAGGTGCAGAGCCTGGCCTCTTCCTACTGGCACGGCGACGCGAACTCCGATTCGCTGACGCGCGTCTACGGAACGGCGTTCTCCAGCAAGAAACAACTGGCGCAACACCTCGAACGTCTCGAGGAAGCCAAAGCGCGCGACCACCGTGTGCTGGGCAAGAAGCTCCACCTGTTCTCGATCGATGACGTGGCGGGGCAGGGACTCGTCTTGTGGCTCCCAAACGGAGCGGTCGTGCGGCGCGAGCTCGAGGAGTTCATTCGCACCGAGCTGGTCCAACAGGGCTACCACACCGTGAACACCCCGCACATCGGACGGCTCGACCTGTACCGGACGAGTGGCCACTACCCGTACTATCAAGAGAGTCAGTACCCACCGATCATTCAGGGGGACGCTCTGCAGGCACTTGCGGACGAGGGCTGCAGCTGTGCCGAGCTGACTTCGCGCCTCAGCGAAGGAAGCCTCGACGGCTACCTGCTGAAGCCGATGAATTGCCCGCACCACGTCCGGATCTATGCGTCGCAACCGCGCAGCTACCGAGATCTACCTGTGCGCTTGGCGGAGTTCGGAACCGTCTATCGCTGGGAGCAGTCCGGTGAGCTCAACGGGATGACGCGAGTCCGCGGCTTTACGCAAGACGATGCGCATCTGTTTTGCACGGAAGACCAAGTCGCCGACGAAGTCTTGGGTTGTTTGTCGCTCGTGAAGCTGGTGTTGTCGACTCTGGGGATGGAGGACTATCGCGTGCGCGTCGGTCTCCGCGACCCCGACGGCGACAAGTACACCGGAGACTCTGAGAAGTGGGACCGGGCGGAAGCGGCTTGTCGGGCGGCGGCTGCGAGTCTGGGGGTGCCGTTCTCTGAAGAGCCTGGAGAAGCCGCGTTCTATGGTCCGAAGATCGACTTCATCGTCTGCGACTCGATCGGCCGCGAGTGGCAGTTGGGGACGGTTCAGGTCGACTACAATCTGCCAGAGCGTTTCGACATCAGCTATGCCGGCGCAGACAACAAAACGCATCGGCCGGTGATGATCCACAGGGCCCCGTTCGGTTCGTTGGAACGCTTCATTGGCATCTTGATCGAGCACTTTGCCGGAGCCTTCCCGACCTGGCTGGCTCCCGAGCAAGTACGCGTACTGCCGGTGGGTGAGCAGTTCAACGACTACGGCGAGGAGGTTCTCGCCGAACTTCGGAAGATCGGTGTGCGGGCAACGATCGATCGAAGCCGCGACCGGGTGCCGGCGAAGGTCAAGGCGGGCGCCGAGATGAAGATCCCGTACATGCTCGTCGTCGGAGGACGCGACGCCGACGCGCGCACGGTCTCGGTACGTCAACATGGAATCGGTGATCGCGGTGCTCAGCCGCTGACGGATTTCCTCTCATCGCTCGAGACGGAGATCCGCGAGAAACGCCTCCCTGAGGTTGGTGACGAGGGTTAGTCGTGCTCTTCAACATGGGACGCTACGAACTGGTGATCGTGTTCGTTGTCGTAGCGTTCATTGTCGGAGTCCCGCTGACGTCGTGGTGGCTTGCCCGACGGCGCAATCGCAATCGGAAGAGAAGAATCGGATGAAGCGCGTAGCCGTTGTCGGCGCTGGAGGTGCGGTCGGCAAAGAGATGTTGACGCTGCTGCAGCGAGCGGGTCTGCCCCAGCCGCCGACTTTGTACGGCTCTGAGCGTTCGCGGGGTACTACCGTACCTTTCGCTGGTGACGAACTTCCTGTCTTGGTGCTGGAGGAAGCCAACTTGCGGGAGTTCGACGTGGCGTTGTTCGCCGCTAGCGGAGCCGTCGCCAAGGAGTGGGCGCCCCGATTTGTTGCCGCCGGCGCGAAGGTTATCGACAACTCCAGCGCCTTCCGTCTTACCGATGGTGTCCCGCTCGTCGTTCCCGAGATTAACGGCACGAGCATCGAACCCGGGCCCGGCATCATCGCAAACCCGAATTGCTCGACGATCGTTTTGTTATTGGGGATTCACCCGCTGCTGGCGTTGGGTGAGTTCCGCGTCGTGGCCTCGACTTATCAGGCCGTGTCGGGTGCCGGGCGCGCTGGCTTCGAAGCGTTGGAGCGGGAGCGCGCTGGGGGTGCATTCGAGGCTGGCAATCCGTTCCCGTTCCCGATCGGCAACAACCTGTTTCCGTTGATCGGTGACGTTGAGAGCGATGCGGCGGCGGCGACTACCGAGGAAGCGAAGATGGTGCGCGAGTCGCAGAAGATCCTCGACCGTCCGGGACTCGAGATTTTCGTCACCTGTGTGCGCGTGCCGGTCGAGCGCTGCCACTCGGAGTCAGTGACGCTGTTCTTCGACGAGCCAGTGCAGCTGCAGGCCGCTCGGGATTGCCTCGCCGCCGCCCCCGGGCTCACCTACTGTCCTGATCCGCTGCAGCCACCGATGCCGGGTCCGCTGGCTGGGCAGATCAACGTTGCCGCGGGTCGCCTGCGGCAGCCGGCACCGCAAGTGTTGCAACTCTGGCTTGTCGGCGATCAGCTGCTGAAGGGGGCAGCTTTGAACGCGGTCCAGATTGCCGAGCGTTGTTGGTAGCAGGGCCATGAACGTCGCCAGGTACCAACTCGTGGTCGAGTACGACGGTACCGATTTCCACGGTTGGCAAGCGCAGGAGGGGCAGCGGACCGTCGAAGGCTGTCTGCGAGAAGCGCTGGCCCAGCTGTCGCCGAATGGCTGTCAGACCCACGGCGCGTCGCGAACAGATCGTGGCGTTCACGCACTGGGGCAACGGGTGTTGGTCGAGCTCGACCGCGTACGCCCCGCCAGCGAGCTGTTGTCCGCACTGCAGGCGCTCACTCCGCCGGACGTCGGAGTGCTGCGATGCGAAGTCGCGGCAGCAGATTTCCACCCCCGCTTTTCGGCGCTCGAGAAACGCTACCTGTACCAGATCCGGACCGGCCAACAGCCGCCGACGTTCGCGCGCCAAAACCGCTGGTGGATCCGTGAGCCGCTCGACGTGGATGCGATGAACGAGGGCGCAGCGCTGCTCGTCGGTGAACACGACTTTGCGGGGCTTCGCAATCGGTCGAAGGACGAGCCTGAGGACACCGTGCGCGTCGTGCGCGCAGCCGAGTGGCGCCAGATCGGTCACGAACTCTTCTTTCAGGTGATCGGCGAGGGGTTTCTGTACAAGATGGTCCGAAATTGCGTCGGGACCCTGGTCGAGGTCGGCAAGGGGCAGCGTACGGCCCAGTCGCTGCAGCAGGTCCTCAGCACCGGTGAGCGCCAGCTGGCCGGGCTCACGGCTCCCCCTCACGGCCTCTATCTCATGGAGGTCCGATACCCTGGGGAACCCCCCTGTGCGCTTCAGGCACAGCCGCTCGGCTTCTAGGCCACTCCTCGAGCTCCGGTATGCTAAGTGCCTTCCATTTTTGTGGTTGTGAGACCCGGAATGAGGCCCATCGGGGGCTTGTGGGCTTGGAGCGGATCGGCTGCTATGTTATTTAAGGGGGAAGAAGCGCCACAGATGGCCGCGTGGGCGTTGCCGCGCGTGGTATTCGGCCCCACACAATCGCGTGGGCAGTCGGGCGTGGGCAGTCGGGCGTCCAGCGGGTCCAGCGGGTCCAGCGGGCCCCGCGGCGCTCGCCCGCCCGCAAGCTCCGTCGGTCGATCTACGGGGGGTCCTTGGCGAGTTCCGCAGCTCTTTCGAGGAGCGAGTTCTTTCGAGGAGCGAGGGACTCGTACGGGGAGAAGAGGCAGCAACCGCCTGCCCGGACGGGAAGTGCCAGCTCGGTTGTCTGTGGGCAATCATTGGTCAAAAGGAGAAGTGCATGGGCGTGCAGGTTACCGCACGAGGCAACGTTTCTGATGGCACGCGGAAGTATGCCGAGGAGAAGGCAAGCAAGCTGACCCGCTTCTTCGAAGGCGTCAGCAAGATCGAGATCATCCTCGACCACGAAGGACAACAGCAGCGGGCCGAGATCATTCTGTCAGTCGCCAAGGGCGACGCGATTGCTACGCATGCCGATCACGACAGCATGCGTGCCGCGATCGATCTGGTCCTGGACAAGGCTGAGAAGCGGTTGGTGCGTCACAAGGAAAAGCTGCGCGACCATCGCGGCAATAGTGCCAACGTCGTTGAGAAGACGACCGATCCCGACGCCGGGCTCGATTCCTATCAAGACGTGGTCGACGGGACGGATTTTCCAGAGTGACGATCGCACTCGCCGAACTGATCGGCGCTGACAATCGAATCGACGACCTCGAGGGCACGACAGCAGAGCGCGTGATCGGCGAGTTGATCGAGTGCATTGGCGCGCGCGAGTCGTTCGACACTGCGACGATCTCGTCGATTCAGCGCTCGATTGTCTCCCGCGAACGGGAGGCGACGACCGGCATCGGCAACGGTATTGCAGTGCCGCATATGAAAGAGTGCCCGCATGTGTCTGAGCTACGCGTGGCGTTTGGGCGCACCCGAGCGGGGCTCGACTATGGCGCCACTGATGGCGAGCCAGTGCATGTCTTGTTCCTGATCCTGACCCCTGCAGGGAAGGAGAGCGACCACATTCAGCTAATGAAGCGCATCGTACTCCTGGGGCGGGACAAGAGTGCCATGCAGCATTTGACGACCGCTGATCCCCTCGACAACCTGCGGGAGATCTTCGAAGAGGTCGACGCGGGGGTCTCGTGATGCCGCCTGCAGTGGCTGAAGGGGAACGAGGGGGTCCTCGCATCGTTGCGTTTGGTGGTGGTACCGGCATGGCGTGTCTGTTGTCGGGCTTGAAGGAGTACTCGTCGCGAATCACCGCAATCGTGACGGTGACCGACAACGGTGGTTCGTCGGGACGACTGCGCAAAGACTTCGATATGGTCCCGCCGGGGGACATTCGCAACTGTCTCGTCGCGCTGGCGGATGGGGAACCGTTGCTGGCGCAGCTGTTGCGCTATCGTTTCGAGGAGGCAGAGCTTGCAGGGCACAGCTTCGGCAACTTGTTCATTACCGCGCTGACGCGCGTGACCGGCAGTTTCGACACTGCGGTGCGCGAACTGAACCGGCTGCTGCAAGTGCGGGGGCAGGTTCTGCCGGCAACAGGGCGGAAGGTGTCTCTGATCGCGCACCATCCTGGCGGAGGCAAGTCGACCGGCGAGGTACAGATCACGCGATCGGGTGAGCGTATCGAACGCGTTGAGATGCGACCGCGAGTGAAAGAGGCGCAGCCTGACGTGCTCGCTGCGATCAGCGGCGCAGATATCATGTTTTTCGGCCCGGGAAGTTTGTTCACGAGTGTCGTACCGAATTTGCTCGTCCCGGGGATTGCCGCAGCAGTACAACAAAACACCTGTGAGAAGGTCTACGTGGCCAACATCATGACACAGCCGGGAGAGACGACAGGCTTCGACCTGGAGCAGCACCTCTCAGCCTTGGAAACGCACGCGGGTGGCGCGTTCGTGACCGGCGTCGTGCTGCACGATGGTGACGTCGACGATGTGCTGTTGCGACGTTACGCGCGCGACGGCGCGTTTCCGGTCCAGCCGAGCCCCAGCATGGAGTCTCGTGGCTTGGAGATCGTGAGGGGGGACTTGCTCGACCGGGAGGCGGCGAACGCTGCGCCCGGGTCGCGCGTGATCCGCCACGACGCAGTGCGATTGGCGCAGTTGATCGACGAGCGCTTCCTGGCCAGGCTGCCACATAGAACGGGTTGATTAGTGGAGATCACGCGCACCCTACCCATTACGCACAAGTACGGGCTCCACGCCCGCGCCTCGACGAAGTTCGCCGAAGTGGCGCAGCAGTTTCGCGCTGCGGTGTTCTTGGCGCGGGCTGGCGCGAGCGACGGCGAGGTGGACGGCAAGAGTGTCTTGGGGATCTTGACGCTCGGCATCGAGCTAGGCCACGAGATCGTGCTCCGAGTGGAAGGCGATGACGCCGAGGCGGCAATTGCCGCGCTCGAAGAGCTGGTTCGCGCAGACTTCCACGGCGTTTGATTCGGGGAAACGGGGGAGGGTGCCATGCGCCCAATGGAACTCAAGAAGGGCATCGCGGTCTCCCCAGGGATCGTTATCCGCGAAGCCTTCATCCTCGATAGCGAAGAGATTCGCATCCCCGAGCGCTTCATCGAGAAAGAGCAGATCGAAGAAGAATCTGCACGGCTCGAGGCTGCCATCGCAGAGTCGGAGAATCGCCTCGATCAAGACATCGCGCAGCTGGGATCGAAGATCCAGATCAACACGCAGATCTTGGAGATTCATCGGCAGCTGGTGGGTGACGCGGTTCTCAAGAACGAGATTCTCATCGGGATCCAAGAGAATCAATACACGGCCGAGCACTCCGTCTCGCGGGTTCTGAACAAGTACATCAAGAAGTTCGAGCGCATGGACTCGCAGATTATCTCAGAGCGCGTTCATGACCTCTATGACGTCGAGAAGTTGATCCTGACGACGCTGTTGGGGTCGCGAGTCGAGCACCTGGATTCCCTCGAGCGTGAAGTCGTGCTGGTCGCTCGCAACTTGACGCCGGCACAGACCGCGAAGCTGGACGCCACGTGGGTAAAGGGCTTCGCGACCGACATCGGCGGTAAGACGTCGCACACAGCGATCATGGCCAAGGCGCTGGGGATCCCTGCGGTGGTGGGTCTCGAGAACATCTCGACGACGGTGGTGGGTGGCGACACTTTGATCATCGACGGCTTTCGTGGCGTCGTGCTGATCAACCCAGACGCTCGCACCTTGGCCGACTACCGCGACAAGGAAGCGAACCTCGTCAAGCTGCGGCAGCGGTTGCGAAAGGATGTAGCGCTTCCATCAGAGACCGTGGACGGCTATCCGATCGAACTGTTCGCCAACATCGAGTTGATCAAAGAGGTCCACGCGCTGGCCAACTTGAACACCGCCGGCATCGGCCTCTTCCGGACGGAGTTCATTCATCTCCAGAATCCGCGGTCTGGTGAGGAAGGGCACTTTCAGCACTATCAGGCGACGCTGAAGGAGATCGGCCAGCTGCCGGTGACGTTCCGAACGCTCGATCTCGGCGCGGACAAGGGCGACGGAGGGCGCGGACCTTGGGTCGAAGAGAATCCTTTCCTGGGGTGCCGATCGATCCGCTACTGCTTCGAACACCCGGACTTGTTTCGGGACCAGCTCCGAGCCCTCTTGCGGGCGTCTGCTCATGGGAGTGTACGCATCATGCTGCCGATGGTCGGAGCGATTGCCGAGTTGGACCGTGCCCTGAACATGCTCGATCAGGTCAAGGAGGACTTGCGCAATGACGGTATCGCGTTCGACGAGAACGTTCCTGTTGGCGTCATGGTCGAGATCCCATCTCTGGCAATGATTGCTGACCTGATTGCCCCACGGGTCGACTTCTTCAGCGTTGGTACCAACGACCTGACGCAGTACACACTGGCTGTCGATCGCGGCAACGAGAACGTCGCTTCACTGTTCGACCCTGGACATCCGGCCGTTCTGCGCTTGCTACAGCAAACTCTGCGCGCCGGAGAAGCGGCGGGAATCCCGGTGTCATTGTGCGGAGAGATGGGATCGGAGCCGTTGTACGTACCGCTTCTCATCGGATTGGGTTTTCGGAACTTGAGCGTCAGCCCAACATCGATACCGGAAGTAAAGAGGCTGATTCGTACGATCAAGGTCTACGAATGCAAAGCATTGGCAAAGCGCTGCTTGGCGCATACCGATGGCCTAGCGATCACGGCCGAACTCAAAGACTGGGTAAGCGACAAGCTGCCCCCCTCTATGCGCTTCTAACGCGGTCCTCGTCGGGCCCGCTTCTTGCCTCGATTTGACGGTTCTTCGATCCGGCAGCTATACTTGTCGGGGCCTTCCTCTTGTTTGTCCCCATGCGAAATTCCAATCGCCCAGCGACGCCTCCAACGGCGCTCCTGTGTGCTCCTTGGTGCGGGGTGGCCGCGCCCCGGCTAGAAAGCTTGGAGAATGTTCGGCAAGAAGAAATCGATCGTCGGCCTGGACATCGGTAGCAGCGAGGTGAAGGCCATCGAGCTGACTCGCTTTGGTGACTCCATCAAGCTCACCGGGTTCGGGCACGGTCGACTGGAGTCGCCGGAGCAAC
>JBCCHQ010000185.1:0-10688 GCA_039028735.1 Planctomycetota bacterium
CGGACGCTCTCGTGAAGCTGCCCGGAAGGCCGCACCGCGCCGGATCGTCGACAGCAGGGCGTCGCGTTGTGCAGCGCTCAGCTCTTCTGGACCAACACCCAGAAACACCAGCGCGCCGACCCCAGAGTAGGCCTCTCGTGCCGACGACAGTTCCTCGCGCGCCAGCGATGCGAACGGAACCGAGTTCAAAAGATCGAGGCCTAGCCTGCGTACGGTAACGCCACCGAGACTCTCGGTATTCGGGGCAATCGCAAGCACGGCCCCCCCGCTACTTCGCTGCGCGACACCGAGGTCAGTCTGGCCCAAAGTCGCGCCCTGTTCGCGCAGCTCTGCCACCACCGGCGCCCAGCGCCGATTGCCCTGATAAAACGCCGGTAGGATCTCGCGCTTCCGTGCCCCGGGCGACAGCTCCACATCCCAGGTCACGCTCGAGGGCTCGACCGAGTCTTGCGTGGCAATCACGATCTCGACCTGGCGTGTCTTTGTGCTCGAGTTCTCGAGCTCGACCCGAATGGGCCACCAACCGCCTTGTGGTGCGAAGTTCGGAAACAGCGGCTCGCAGTGGAATTCGATCCCGTCGAAGTTCTCCGCCATGGCTACGCTGGTAATCAGCAGCGCGACGGCGGCCAAACAAGCGCGAAGGAAACTTCGAGTGCGCGACAGGATCATTGCTCGTCCGGAGTCCCTTGCCCTGAATGAAGGGACTTGGAGGGTCCATCCCCAGCCGACGGGCCGTCAGCCGACACCACGGTTCTTCGACCGTCCAGGGCGTCGCTGAGGATGCTGGAGTTCATGTACTCGATCTGGCTCCCGCTGGGGATGCCTCGAGCCAGTCGGCTCACGGAAACGCCTGTGCGCTCCAGAACCTCGGAGATCAAGAGCGCCGTCCCGTCCCCCTCGAAGTTTGGGTTCGTCGCCAAGATCACCTCTTCGATCCCCTCATCGCGGACACGATTGCGGAGGTGATCGAGCGTCAATGAGTCGGGACCGCGATCCTCGAGTGGCGCGAAGTTACCACCGAGGACGTGATAGAGGCCACGATAGCGACCCGTCGACTCCAGAGCTTGTAGATCCTTCGGCTGCTCTACGACGCAAACGACGTGTTGCTCCCGACCCGGATCCGTACACACGTTGCACAGCTCTGCCTCGGTGATGTTGTGACAGCGCTGGCACTCGCGCACCTCTTCCTTCAGGCGCCGGATGGCTTCGGCCAAGCCCAGCGCTTCTCGACTCGAAACTTTGAGTAGATGGTAGGCGAGGCGCTCTGCCGTTTTCGCACCGATCCCGGGCAGCCGCTGCAGTTCTTCAACCACACTATCGAGAATGCTGCCGCTCATCAGAAGAGGCCGGGGATGTTGAGCCCGCCGGTCACGCGTCCCATCTCTTCTTTCGAGAGTTCTTTCGATTTCTCCAGACCATTCTTCACGGCCACGAGCAGCAAGTCCTCGAGCATCCCTACGTCATCGGAGTCGACGACTTCTTTGTCGATTTCGAGCTTCATCACTTCTTGTTGCCCGTTGACGAACACCTTGACCATGCCGCCACCAGCTTCCCCCTGTACGACGCGCTTCTTCAGCTCGGTCTGCACCTGGCGGATCTTTTTCTGCATCTCCTGGGCGTGTTGCATCAGATCACCCATGTTGTTGCCAAAAGCCACGTCGACTCCTCTGCTTCTCTAGTCTTCCAAACTCAGGGCTGTGAATTGCGCGGGGGGGCCACGGAAGCCTGCACACTCCCCCTGAAGATCTCCTGCGCCTTCTCGACAATTGCCGGTGGCGGCGCGTCGGCGTCCACCGGAGGCAGCACTTCCGCAGGACCGTCCTCGTCCTCCGGGTCATTGGTTGGTTCCGTGAGAGACAGCGTAACACTACGTCCGAGCGCACTCGAGATGGCTCGTTCGCAAACCCCGATCTTGTCACTGGCGAAACTGCTACTCGCCACCGTCAACGTCACACGATCGCCGCCGACAGCGATGCCCTCGCCGACACTGCGCGCAAGCATAGGTGCGGCTTGCTCGAGAGCCCGTCGTACGACGGCGATCACGTCATCGCCATCGCTCGCCGCGGCGGTGCGGTTGGCGTCTGCGACGGCTGGTTCCTGTCTGGGCGTCGCCGGCGGCGCATCTGCCGCAACTGCGACATCCGCAGGCGGCGCAGCTGTCGATGCCGGTGGTGACGCCGCGGTTACGCTGTCGCTGACTTCCGGCCGCGGCGATGCCGATGCCGTCGGTCTCTTGCTCGACGCCTTCGGCCTTCTGGAGTCGGACGCTGTGGAGTCGGACGCTGTAGGCTCGGACGCTGTAGGCTTCGACGGCGCCTTCGAGCTTGACGGCGTGCGGGTCTTCGACGGCGGATTGGGCTTGGATGGTGTAGTCGGCGGCCCGGCAGGCCCGTGCGCCGTGTGCCCTGCACCGCCTTCACCACCAGCTAAGGCCTCGAGGGGTACCAAGTCGCTGAGAGTCGCCATGCGCAACAGAGCCAGCTCGAGCACCACCTCGGCGCGACTCAGTTGCCGAGTACGCATGCGCGCCTCTTGCAGGATCTCCTGGGCGAGCAGATTGCGCTCGATTTCGGTGTTCCCCCAACCCTCTTCGACGCCGCGGTGCAGCCGACTGCGCAGCTCTTCCATCACTTGCTCGAGCAGAACAGAGGGATCCGTACCACCGCGCTCGATTTCCTGCAAACGCAAAACGACTGCGCTCCGATCTCCGGCATCAATTTCGTCGACGAGTGTCCGAATCTGCTCCGGCGCGAGGCGACCGGTGATGAAGTCGAGATCGGCGTGCGTCGGCTTGTTCTCGGAGAACGAGAGCAGTTGGTCTAGGAGCGATTGTGAATCTCGCATCCCACCCCGCGCGAAATCTGCGACTCGCACCAAGACTCCCTCTTCGGGGGCGGCGCCTTCCGCGTCACAGATCTGTTGCAGTCGCCGAACGATGTCAGCGTTCGAAATGGGGCTGAAGTCGCAGCGTTGACAGCGCGACAGGACCGTGGGGGGCAGCTTCTCGGGTTCGGTCGTCGCAAACACGAAGATCACGTGCGACGGCGGTTCCTCGAGGGTCTTCAGCAACGCGTTGAAGGCTTCCCGCGTCAGCATGTGGACTTCATCGATGATGAAGATCCGGTAGTCGCCGTGCGCGGGCGCATACCGTACGTGCTGGATCAAGTCCCGTACGTCGTCGATCCCGCGGTGAGAGGCACCATCCATCTCTTGGACATCGTCGTCCTCCCCGCGGAAGATGCGGTCGCAGGTCGCACACTCGTGGCATGGCTCGGCGTTCTTAGCCTCCGGGCACTGCAACGAGCGCGCGAAGATGCGCGCCATCGAGGTCTTGCCGACCCCACGCGGTCCACAGAACAGGTACGCATGCGCAGTGCGCTGCTGCAGGATCGCTTGTTTCAGGGTCTGCGCAGTCGCTTCCTGGCCGACGACCTCCTCAAAGGACTTCGGGCGGTAGCGCCGGGCAATGACCTGGTAGTGCGTTGGTTGGCTGTCCGTCATAGCCTCATTTAACCCGCCCCCGCGAAACGCTCCAAGCGGAAGTGCGGTTCGACGATGAGAATCCGGGGATCTTGCCGGTTGAGGCGCTGGGAAACCGTAGATGCGTCACGCCGCGGAGCTCTGCAGGAGCGCAGTGAGGCCGTTCGCTAACGGGGGGAGGAGAGAAAAACCGAGGCCCGGTACACACCGATGGGATCTGTCATGGCTGCTGTGTTCCCACCCTGACCAGGTTCACAGGTCACCGATTGCCCGAACCCCGGAATTCAAATGTCATTTTCGGGTTCTCCCGGGGCCGCCAAGCCACCGGAAAAACTGGCGGAGAGGGCGGGATTCGAACCCGCGGTACGCGTAAACGTACACACGCTTTCCAAGCGTGCTCCTTCGGCCACTCGGACACCTCTCCGAACAAGCCCGTTGCATTACCAGAAGAGCCGCGTTCGGGAAAGGCGAATTGCTCGGGGATTTCGCAAAGAACGCGCGGGAGGCGAGCCAGCAGCCGCTCCAGCAACTCCGCGCAGAGACGCGAAATGTTGGGCCAAGTCGGGTTCCTGGGCTCCCTCAGCCGTCACCTGAGACCCACGTGGCAGTGGTTCCGTGCGTCGTCGACTGCGAGAATCGGTACTCAGAAGCGGGTTGAAAAATTCCAAAGAAGTGCGCCCGGCGCGGGGTCTTTGTTGGAAATGGGCCCACTTTCGCGAAACCGACAGTTGTTCGGGCAAACTTGGAGTGAGAATGCTGAATCGAGGAAAACGGCGCCAACGGCAGGAGCTGCACCGCGACGTGGAGCAGTTCGGCCCCCTGGTCTACCGCCTGGCTTTCCGCATCGTGCACAACCAAGCCGATGCCGAGGACGTCGCCCAGGAGGTTTTCGTCAAGTACGTGCAGGCTCGTCGGCGCAATGGCGTCGCCAATCCTCGCGCTTGGCTGTCGATCACAGCTCTCAACACAGCTCGCAACGTCCTGCGCGGAGAGAAGAACCGCAAGCGGCGCGAGGACAGCTGGGCGCGAGATCCCCAGCGCCACCCACCGCAGTCCGCGAAAGAAGATGGTGACGAAGTCTGGGACGCCGTTGAGCGCCTCCCCGACGACCTCAAGTTCCCCCTCTTGCTCCACTATCAAGAGGGGCTCAAGTACCGGGAGATCGCGGCCGCACTACGCTGCCCCCCCGGCACGGTTGCCACAAGAATCTCGCAGGCCAAAGAACAGATCCGTACGCAAATGTCACAGAGTGAAAGACGCACACATGAAAGACCTCGAACAAGTCCTACAGGGCGGGCGTGACCTACCCACTCCGTCGCATCTCAGCGACAAACTGAAGAGCGCCGTCGACAGCAGTGTCGGTGCCACAGCCAGCACTGTCGGCGCGGCCACCAACAGCTCGGTCAGTGCTTGGGTCGCCGGTACGATCACCGTCGTGGTCGCGGCCGCGCTGACCTACTTCTTGTACAGCGACGAAACGCCGGCAGAACTGCCGAGCGAAACCGCCGGCGTGAGCGGCGAAGTCGTCGCAACAGGAACTGCTGAGGAGACTGCGGACGGCTTGCCGAACGCTGATCTTGTTGATGCAAACGGCGGCGCTGGCACGGTGACGACGACGAGCACGATCACGAGTACGCACATGCCGCACTTCCACGGCACGGTCACTGACGATGCGGGTGTGCCACTCGTAGACACTCGCGTCGTCCTTCAGCTCCGCGACTCGCACTCCGACCGCGTCTTGGCGGCGATCGACGTGTTTACCGACGAAGCTGGACAGTACCGCTGCACGCAGAGTGAACTGCTGCAGGCGGCTCTCAACGACCTAGCCCAAGCGACCGAAGACAGCGCAGATGAGCCGGATGAGCAGGTAGAGATCAGCGGCGTGGACCATTTCGTGCACGCACCGGTGGTTCGCCAGGTCAGTGAAGCGCTAACGTTCGAAGTTACGAGCGACGATCGCCCGATGTCGTACCGCGCCGTCACACTGGCCGGACCGCCCGGGAGCTTGCGCGAGCGTCTGCAAGCGGCGCTCGCCAAGGCCGCCCAGAAGCAGACGGAAAAGACCGAGGAAACCACGATCGAAACCGCTGCTGGGCAGCACCTTCTGGTGTCGCGGCAGCGCGACGCGACGGTGGGTGCAGTTGATGCAGAAGCCATCCAAACTGAAGCCATCGACCTGGCCACGATCGAGTATCTGGCAGTCAACGAAGCTCGCAAGGACGCGCTGACGTGGACGAGCCGCGGCCAGCAGCTGCCGGACGCAAGCCGCGAGTGGAGCAACGACGTCGAACAGCGTCGCGCCGTCATGGCGGAACTAAGGGACCGCGAACTCGCTCTCCGGGAGAACGCAGAGAAGTTGGATCGCCGGCGCCTGCCAGCACCACGGCGCGCCCAGAACGAAGCGCGAGCCACGGAGATGGCAGCTGAAGTCGCCGCGCTGGAAGCGCAGAGAGCGATGCTCGAGGAGGAGATCGCGGTCTCGACTCTGTGGAGCACGCAACCCCCGAGCAGCTTCCGCGTGACCCTCACGGCTCTTGCCGATGGCTTCCGCGGCGCGGAACGCCAGCACTTCGTGACCGGCAGCGAGACCCTCGCCAGCGACTTCACGCTGGAGCCAGGACACGTCCTCCGTGGCTTCGTGCTCGACTCCGCGCGCCACCCCGTGCCGAATGCGGTGGTTGAAGTCATTGCGAGTCCCGGTGACGCAAACTTGCCGCGAGCCGCGCGCCGCGTCACGTCGAGCTCGGAGGGTTCGTTCCGTTTCTCGTCCTTGGGAGCCGCCGTCAATATTCTGCAGGCGATCGCTCCTGGATGGCAAGGAACGCAGCACGTCGCCCGCAGTGGGCCGCAGCCCACGGTCATCGAGATGTCGCGAGGGATCACGGTCACGGTCGAGCTCGCCGACGCCTCCGGCGCCGCCGCTGTCGGATACGAGGTGGAGCTGAGCCGCGGGGATCAGGTCATCGGGGAAACCCGTACCAACGCCAGTGGCGTCGCAAACCTCACCGAACTAGCTCCTGGAGACTACATGCTGCGGGTCTATCGTCAGGGTCCTTTCCCAGCCATCGAGGAGAGCCTCGCCGTCTGGTCCACCGACCACATGCACCGCAGCTACCAGCTGCGTGCGGACGTCGAAGGCGTCGCCGGCGAGATCGTGATCCCTGCAAGTGACGAAGCCCGTCCCCAACTGATGGTTGTCGCCTATCACCTCGACAGTGCGCCGAGCTCCGAACGCAAGGTCACTGCCCGCGTAAACCAGGACGGGCAGTTCCAGCTGGGCCGTATGCCCGCCGGTCGCTACGTCTTCGGCGTCGCCTCGCTGCGCGGCGGCAGCTGGGGGCACCGTTGCTTCCACAATGTCACACTGACGGCCGGGGATGGGCCCGAGCAAGTCAGCTTGGCGTATGCGGAAGTCCCCCACGGAACTCTGCGCGTGACCGCGCTGGATGAGTTGCAGCTGCCGATCCGTGGTGCGCGCGTCACGATGACCCGCGCTCGAACCCGTCTCTCTGCAACGCGAAACACGAGTCGCGACGGAGTGCTGGAACTGGCGCTGCACCCCGACAAGTTCGACGTGACAGTGGCAGCACCCGGCTACCAACCGTTCGAGTTTCAGGTCACGCTCGGCAGTGAAGCCATCGCAGACCACAGGTGCACACTGGTACGCAACGAAGATGCGCAGGCTGCCGCAGTGCAGGTTTTCGGTGATCAGGGAGTCGTCGCGAGTGGCGCTGAGCTGACTGTACTGGCGGTGTTTGAGATGGCCCGTGAGCATGCACCGGGAAGCCTTAGCCTAGACGGCTCCACAGCGCAGCAGCAGTCGTTGGCGCAGCTGACGATTCAACCGCGAGAGCAGAGCACTCTCGCTGCATGGATCGCCGCGGCATTGGAGGAGCACACCCTCTCGTGGCAGACCGACGCGACAACGATCGTGGTCGGCCCGTAACGAGCTCCGCATCGACCTAACCCACTTGCCCCCGGGGCCGCACAGACCTGGCTCCGGGGGTGGTCTTTCTAGCAGTCGTCACGTGGACGGTCGAGGGACCAGACCTGAAGGTCGCACGGGTCCCCACGCATGTCCGTCGAGCCACCCACAATCGTCCGCAACAGCACGAACTCCAAACGTGCAGCCAGCCTGCCGCTGGCAACATTCTCCGGTTCACACCGTAGCTCGAGCTTGGCAACTCCCAGCTCGTGGAATGCGAGCTGCACCAAGGCCGACGCTGCCTCGGTCGCGTAGCCGCAGCGTTGCGCCGACACATCCAGCCAATAGCCGAGCTCGAGACCCGCTGCTGGGTCTCGCCGAATCAACATCACCTCGCCGAGCAAGCGCGATTCTGCCGCATCGAAAACGGCGTACTGAAAGTGCAGGCCCGCATCGAAGTTCTCGATGATCTGCTGCAGCCGCGCAGTCGTCTCATCGAGTGTCCGCGGTTCGTGGCGCATGAACGGGATGTAGGGACGCAAGTGCGCGTCCGAACGATCGAGCGAATCGCGCAGCAGCTCCGCATCGGCTGGCGTCCAACAGCGCAACAACAGGCGCTCGGTCTGCAGTCGTCGTGGAGTCGCCACCGCGGTCAAACCGCCCCCGGAGAACGACTACGCATAGGGTATCGTCTCACGGGCATGTTGGTCGCTGTGGGCGGCGGCGCCTTCATCGACCACCGCTGGAGTCCCCGGAGGCACCCAGTCGCAGCACTTGCGCCAACGGCGATGGCCCCAAGCCCACTGCTCCGGCACCGAACGCACACACTGCCCCAGCAGTTCGTTGAGACGCTCTGAGGTGCGAAGGACGCGTTCCTCTTCATCCGCAGCCGCCGGAATTGGCACAACTTCGATGTGGACTGCATAGCTACCACCCGAGCCCCGCTGACAGGTGCAAAACAGCATCGGGGCGTTGTACTTGACTGCCAGCTTCGCAGGAATTGGTACGGTGCAAGCCGGGCGGCCGAGGAACGGCAGGCGCACGCCCCCCTTGTAGTGCTGGTCGATCAGAAACATGTAAAGGCGCGGGTCCTGCTGCTGCAGCCCCTTGATGAGGTGGCGTAGCACGTGATCCGTGCCGACGGAATCGATGCCGTACGAGCTACGCAGGCGGTCGACGCCATCAACGAACGCCACCTGTTTCGCGACCCGTACCGAAGCCACTGCGCGACTGGGCGCGGCCAAACGGGCAACCTCGGCTCCGGCCACCTCCCAAGCTCCGTAGTGACCAGAGCAGGCAATCACGAGTGGTTCTTGCCCATCGCGAAGGCGCTGTAGCACAGCCTCTGCTTCGTCAGAGATGTCGAAGTCCACGCGAAAGCCCTTGCGCGCCAGCACTCGCTGCATGCCGAACGCCTCCACGAGCACCATCGCCGTCGATCGATAGCAGCGTAGGCCGAGACGAAGCGAGGCCCAACGGGACAGCCCTTGCTTGCGCAGATTCGTGAGGGTGCGACGGCGGTAGCGGCTGGAGATACACCACCCGAAGAGGGCTCCACAGAACGCAACAAGGATCCAAAGTGGACGTGGAGTCCGGGCCAAGACGAAACGAGCGGCCGAGAAACAGAAGCCGATCAGTCGCAAAGCCTTGGCTGCCTTCCCAGTGGGGGTCGAAGAATCCCGACGGGCACGACCAACAGTTGGAACGCCATGCGCGGGTCCCCCAGTGTATACTCCCGGCCGCACCACCGGGGGATCTTGCTTCCGGAAACCGCACAATCCGGGATCGCTCGCCGCCTCCCGGGCAGCCGCGCACGAACGCGCAGGGGATCCGTTTTGCCGGAAGAACAGCCTCAGGGCGCCAGAGGCTGGCGAGAGATCACGTGCATCACGGTTCTCGTGCTACTGGTGCTGGCCCTGGCGAATACGGGGCTCCGCAAAGGAGGCGCCTGGGACCCGAGACGATTCAACGACTTTGCAGCCTACCACATGTCGGCAGAAGCTGCGCTCGAGGGACGCCTCCATGAGGCCTACCATGACACGCGGCGCCCCTATCAGTATCCACCGACACTCGCCGCACTGATCGCACCGATAGGGCACCTCTCCTACCGGGGCGGCCTCTTCATCTGGGTCCTGGGCAAAGCGTTGCTCCTCGCCTGGCTCTTGCGTGCCTTGCCAAAGCTGATCACACCCGCCCCACGGCCCCTGGACGTCCTCCTCGCATTCGTCTTCTGCTATCGGTTCCTCGACAGTGACTTTGCCAACGGCAACGCGAACTTGCTGTGCCTTGGCGTAGTCGTCGCCGGAATCGTACTGCTGCGCCGCGGCAAGCGGGCAGCGGGAGGATTCGTTCTCGCGCTCGCCGCATGCATCAAGGCGACCCCACTATTGTTCTTGCCATGGCTCCTTCTGCAGCGTCGCTGGCGCCAGGCGGGTGGCTTCTGCCTCGGTCTAGTGCTGTGGGGAGCCGTCGCTCCGGTCGCGATCCTCGGCAGCAGCGACTACCAACGTTGTTGCTCGACGTGGTACGAGCAATTGCTCGCCCCGATGAGTCCACTCGAGGATCGGTCCTTCGACGAGGCTCCCCAAGGCTACATCCCCGGGCAGTCGCTACGCGCCATGTCCCATCGTTTGACGCTTGAGATCGACGCCAGCGCCCACGACGACCGATCCATCACGATCAACCTCGTCGATGGGTCGCCGCAGCTCGCCAACACGATCTACGTGGGACTCGCGCTCGCGTTGTTGGCAGTCACCTTCTACACCTACCGACGCCGACGGACGGTCGGGTCGCTAGCGGAGCTCTCCAGCATATTCGTGCTGTCAGCCGTCATCTCGCCACTCTCCCGCAAAGCCGCTTTCGTCGCATTGCTCCCCGCAGCTTTCCAAGCTCGTGTTGCCGTCAGCAATAGCACACGACATCGAAAAGTACTCGAGGCCCTATGGTGGACAGGCTTCGCCTGCGCCGCACTCACCGCGCCCGCCGTCGTTGGACGAGAAACCGCGACGCTGCTGGTGTCGTACTGCCCCGCGACGATCGCCGGTGTGTGTCTTGTCGCGATCTTGTGGATCGCCAAGGCAGGTGAGGACAGTGCGGAGGTAGCAGCTTTGGAGGGAGGATTTGGGGATGGGGATGGCGGGCAAGGGGACGGGGGAGCTGGGGACGAGGAACAAGGGGCGAAGGGGACGAAGCCCGACGCGAGCTAGGTGCTAGGTGCTAGGTGCTAGGTGCTAGGTGCTAGGTGCTGGGGAAAGGGAAAGGGAAAGGGAAAGGGAAAGGGAAA
>JBCCHQ010000186.1:0-10647 GCA_039028735.1 Planctomycetota bacterium
AGGCGCAGTCGTGAGCGCGTTGCGCCTGATCGTCGCCGAGAAAGACAGCAAGCACCGCATCGCCCATGAACTTGTCGACAGTACCGTTGTGACGCTCGACGACTTCTGCTTGGACGCTGAGATAGCTGTTGAGCATCGAAATGATCGCCTCGGGAGCCATCTGCGATGACAACTGCGTGAACCCACAGATGTCTGACTCCAGGATCGCGAGCTTGACGCGCTTGGCTGCGCTGCGGTCCACGCCGCCGTCTTGAGCTGCGCTGGCGATCATCTCTGACGTATGGCGCGGCAGGAACTTCAGCATTTCCACACGTTCCTTGAGCGTGCTCAATGCGCCGTTGAGTGCGCGCGCCAGCGCCCCCAGTTCATCCTTGGCGGTGAGGTTCACGCGGTGGTCGTAGTCTTGCTGCTCGATGGCTTGGGTGCCGTCCAGCAAGACACCCACGCGGCGCCTGAGGCGGCGGTGCAGCACAAACGAAAGCGCCAACAAGAGCGCTGTGAAGCCGACCGCGACTAGCACGAGGTTGCGCGTCAGGGTTTGAATCTGGTCGAGATACTGCCGGACTGGATAGTCGACTTGCAGGATCGCGATCGATTCTTCGTCGCTATTGAGAACCGGCGCGAGGCCGCTGATGTAAGTGCCGTTCGCGTCGGTGTAAAGCTTGGTGCGGACGCCATCCTTCATCGCCATGACCCAGTTGTACGAGCTTTGGACCGCTGGTGGCGGATCGTAGGTATCGCCGATGAACGTACGCTCCTGCAGCATCACGACAAACTGATACTGGCCTGGATTGCGCGGATTCTCGCGCAAGATGTAGATCTGATCTTCGGCCAGATCGTTCTGCTCAGCGACGGTTTGCAGTTGCGTACGAACACGCTTGAATTCGACACTGGATGCATCGTTGTTGTTTTCAATGCTGGCCAGATTGTCGCCGTCAACGAATGGGGCAGCTGTTACCGCAATGTGTTCGAGCACCAACCCGAACTTCCCCATGAGCTCCTCTTCTTGGCGCATGTGGGTCCACGCGACGAGGGCTCCCATCCACGCCAGTGCTACGATGATGAAGAGGCCCGTGAACCAAGATACGAACGAGCGCCACCAAGGAACTTGGTTCGCGACTTGTCGCAACTGAGCTTTCCGTGATGCTATCGGCGGTGCACTCATCGGTGGCGCCTACTGTCGCTGGGTATCCATCGTGGCGACCGGCGTCGAAGGCTCGCGGGGGTCAAGTTCGCTGGTCCTTTGGTTGCAGTGATAGACCGGAGCGTCACCGATCGCTGGAATGCCTGCTGCGCTTGCGCAAGAAGACAGCTCGTTGGACTCGAGCGCAACGCCGCTCTTTGCAGGAGAGTTCCCATGTCAGCGCGTGATCTGACACCGCCACGCACTCTAGCGCAACAGCGTCGCCAGTTTTGGTGGGTGTCCCGACGCTGCGGCACGACGCCTTGCCCGGCGGCGGCCACGGACGCCAAGTTGCGGCACTCTAAATCCTTAAGGCAGCTGTAGATGTACTAGCAAGAACTTAGTTGTTGCCTGCTTTGGCGGTGGGGTACTGCAGCGTGATCAGCTGACCGTCGTCGTCGGCCTGGAAAGGGTGCGAAAGTGCGCCGGCCAAATCTGGCAGCGTGACCGTGTACTTGCTGCCGCGCGTTAGAATCACGGTCGTGTGATCGTTGGCGTCGAAGCGTTCGTCCTTCGTCTGCCCATCGAAAGTCTGTTCTCCGGTTGCGTCCACGATCGCAATGCGCGCAGCAATGCGCTCCCCGTATGCGCCGACGACGCGCAAGCGCACGCGGATGCTCCCCTCTGGGAGTGGCGTCGCACTTGTCGTGTAGCGGTCGGTGACATTGATCGCGAAGACGTCTTTGGCCTCCGGTCGCCAGACGAGTGGAAAGTGCTGTGGCGTGCGCTTGAAACTGGTCGCGTAGATCGCGTGTTGTGCGTCATCACGCTTTGCTTTCGCAGCGCGCGCCGCGAACCAGCCTTTGTCGAGTTCGTCACCGGTCGGCTCTGCCGCGCCCGTATAGCGCCAGCGCCCGTCCCAGATTTCGACCCATGAGTGGTTGCCACTGTTGTCAGACCAACGTGGCGTGCCGGCGAAACGGGCGGGAACACCGACGGCACGGCACGCATTGACGAGGATGATCGACAACCCGGTGCACGAAGCCATGCCGGTCTCCATCGACTCGTAGGGGCTTTGATCTGGCTTCGACCTCTTCGTCGAGTACTTGACCCCGAGGATCTTGAAGACGTTCTGGTTGAGCAGTGCGGCGGCCTCGGATGCCGTAGTGGCTTCCTTGACCAAAGGTGCAAAGCGTTCGTGAAAGTCCGCCCGCCAACGATCCCGGCGCTCGTTGATGCTGGCGTATGGTAAGACTTCGTTGAGAAACACCGCTTCAGAGATGCTCTCCTTCCAGCGTGCCTCGTGCCAAGCCTGATAGGCCAGTCGTACGTTCTCCAGCAGGTACTCCGCCGTGAGGTTTGTGAGGTCACCCGCAGGCATGTGGGAGATCAGGTACTCGACGCCACGCCTTTGTCCTGCCGGCGCACCAGCGAGGGCAGCTTCCAGCTGTTTGCGGTTGCTGCCCGCAGCAGCAAGCGCGCGTTCAACGAGCGGCGTAGGCTCACCGGCCTGCAGCGCCGAGCCAGCGAGGAGGGCAATGGCCAGGCATACGCGTTTGGTCAGCACTTGCAGTAATCCGTTCATCACTGGTAGCGAGGGTGGCATGCGAGTCGCGTCAGCCGACCATTGTGACGCACGTTGCCCGGCGAGTCACGGCAATTATGTCGCATACTCGTGCACCAGGAGGCGTTCGCGCGGCCGAAGGGCACGACTTCGGCCGCCGACGCGGGGTTTTGCAACTAGCCGAGCATGCCACCGTCGACGACGAGGGCCTGCCCGGTCACGTAGGCTGCGTCTTTCGAAGCGAGAAAGACGACAGCTTCGGCGACCTCTTCGGGCTGCCCAACACGCCCCAGTGGTACCATGCCGACGAATCCCGAAGGGTCACCGGCAGTCGCTCGGTCGAGCAGCGGAGTTTCGATCGGGCCCGGCGCCACCGTGTTGACCCGCACCTTCGAGCCCGCGAGCTCTTGGGCGACCGATCGAGTCAGCCCTTCGACAGCGTGCTTGGAGGCCACGTACGCTGAGAACGCCGGAAACCCGCGGCGACCCGCCACAGACGAGGTGTTGATGATGGAGCCTCCGTTCGCTGTCAGGTGGGGGATCTGTGCCCGCATCGAGTTCCAAACACCAACCACGTTGATGTCGAGAATCGAGCGTAGGTTCGCTTCGCTGTCTTCCATGATCGGCGCTAGACGCTCTCCTTCGGTGCCGGCGTTGTTGAAGGCAATGTCGAGTTGTCCGAACGCCTCTACTGTCTTCGCCACGAGTTGCTCGACTTGCTTGGCGTCCGTCACATCGGTCCTGACGAAAATGGCCTCGCCACCGGCGGCTTGGATCTCCTTTACAACAGCTTCGCCTTCATCCGCGCGACGGGCGCCGATTGCGACGCGTGCTCCCTCGCGGGCGAATGCCAGAGCTGCTGCTTTGCCGATACCGGAGTTGCCGCCGGTTACTACCGCCACTTGTCCTTCGAGTCGCTGCATCACTTCTTCGCTCCTTCGTGTATCCGTGGCTCGGGTGCCACGCTTTTGTACCAATTGGTACAGCTTGAGTCGTAAAGAGAGGCGCGAACCGATCGCGCCCTTTCATAGATCAAAACTCTCTCGTCGCTTGTTAGTCGAGCAGACCTCCTGCTTGGGATCGTAGCGCCACAGCGTACGACGCCGGCATGCCGGCGCGCGCGTAGACGCGCATCGCAATGATCAATCCCAACAGCGCCTTGGCTACGCTTGCGGCGTCGCCGGTTGACGTGATCGTGCCGTCTTCTTGACCCGCAACCAACAGCTCTGCAATCCACTCTTGATGCATCTTCAAGGTTCGTCGCACGACTTCCCCCACCGCGTCATCGCGGGGCGCGAGTTCGAGGGCTGCATTGACGACAAAACAGCCACGCGATCCAGACTTGTACCGGCACTCCTCCTGGACACTGTCGAACATGCGCTCGATAGCCTGACGCGGTGCCAGCCCGGCCATCGCGTCTTCGAACTCGGAAAATCGCACACGCACGTAGCGATCCACAGCCTGCAAGAAGACCTCGTGCTTGCTGGAGAACGTCGCGTAAAAGCTGCCCTTCTGGATGCCCATCCGGTCCAGCAGTCTAGTCATTGACGTCCCCTCATAGCCGGACTCCCAGAACGCCTCCATCGCGCGGTCGAGCACTTCCTCGATGCCGAACTGCTTCTGGCTCGGCACTGCGACCTCCTGGTCCACGAACGGCTGCGGCTGAGACTCTCGACACACAAGTACAAGGAGTTCTACAGCATTTGTACCGATTGGTCAAGACGGAAAGTCGTGGAGCTGCCTCTGCCAGCGTCGTGGCAGAGTTCTATAAGGGCAATATCCGAAATGATTTAAGAGTTTGGGCGCCTGCTCAGATTCTCAGGTGAGGGTTGTTGCGTTTTTTGTACGATATCGTATAGTTCGATATCGTACGAATGTGAAGCGAGGAGACTCCGATGGCAATGCGCTACCTATCGCCCGTGCACCGGGCCTACCGACAGATCGCGATCTACTTCGAAGAGCCTTGCGCCGAAGTCGGACTGATTCCGCAAGAGGGGCATCTCGTGAGCTACCTCGCTGCGTATGGGCCGTGCCCGGTGGCAGAAGTGCACCGCGTTCTTGGACTGAAGCGCTCAACGCTGTCGAGCATGCTCGGTCGTCTCGAGGCTCGCGGTCTGTTGCGGCGTATTCCGCACCCCAGCGATCGTCGGTCGCTTCACGTCGAACTCGAGGCCGACGGACGCCAGCTGGCTGCGACGTTGCAAGAGCGCGGAGAAGCGCTCGAGGCTGCAATTGAGCAGCGCGTCGATGCCGCAGACTGCGCGGGCTTTGACGCCGTGTTGGCAGCCATCGCTGCCGTCACAGAAGTCGAAGTGCGACCAGTGATCACCCAACAATCCGCACATGAGGACACCGAACTATAGTCGAAAGGACTGCACCCGATGAAAGAAGCGACCATGACAACTGCCCGACCGACAATCAGAAACTCGGAGCTCGACGCGCTAGCGACTGCGTTTGCAGAGATGGCGCAATGGGCGCCGGAAGTCGTCGCTGGGCTTAGTGAGGAACAGCTTCAGTGGCGGCCCCAGCCGAAGCGCTGGTCGATGGCTGAGTGCATCGACCATCTCAACAAGACTGCGGATATCTACACGCCCGCGCTACAGCGCGGCATTGAGATGGGGCAGCAGACCAGAGGAGACGCACCGATTCGTCACGGCATCCTGGGTAAGTTGTTTCTGCAGGCCGTTAGTCCAGAGACCAAGTGGCGTGTCGCTACGTTGAAGCAGTTTCGGCCGCCAGAGAAGCCACCGATGGGCGCAGTCATGACGCGTTTCCTGGCCGCGCAAGAGGACTTCATCGATTGTGTGCAGCGGGCCGACGGCCTCGACCTGACGAAGATCAAAGTACGGTCGCCCGCATTGAAGTTCTTGCGTCTCCCGTTGGGAACTTGGCTGTGCGTGATGCGCGATCATCAGTTGCGCCATCTCAACCAGGCAGCACAGTTGCGCAAGCGCGTGGATTTCCCGCGCTAAGGGAATGAGCCGGGTCGTCCGCGCAAACCGCCTGCCACTGGCGAGTTCGTGCTTCCTCCTGGGTGGTAGCGCGTCATTGTGGGGCTGTCAGCGCTCGAGCGCGCTGGCAGCGATTGACAGTGCTGCGGTTGCCCGGCTACGATCAGACGCATGAAACTGAAAGAAGCCCTCAAAGAACTCGAAGCTCTCGGTGACGAGAAGATGCGCAAGCAGAACCTCAACCACGGTTCTGGGGACAACCAGTTTGGCGTTCGACGTGGTGACGTTCGCAAGGTCGCCAAGAAGATCAAGGCCGATCACGACCTTGCGCTCGAGCTTTGGGACACTGGTAACATCGACGCTCGTTTCTTGGCGATCTTGATCATGAAGCCAAAGGAACTGTCCGCCGACGAGGTAGATCGACTGGTGCGCTCGGAGAAGTTCGTAGAAGCGGCCGACTGGTTGAGTCGCTATGTCGTCATGAAGCACCCGGACAGAGAAGCGCTGCGCGAAGATTGGATGACCAGTGACGATCCAATGGCGGGTCGTGCTGGCTGGGCGCTTACCGCAGACCGCGTCGCCAAGAGCCCTGAGGGTCTCGACCTCCCAGCCCTCCTGGATCGCGTCGAATCGGAAATGGGCGACGCAGTATCCGAAGTGCAGTGGACAATGAACTTCGTCCTCGCGGAGATTGGCATCCACCACGCAAAGCAGCGCAAACGTGCCATCGCCATCGGTGAGAAGCTGGGAGTCTATCGCGACTTCCCGGTTTCGAAGGGGTGCACGTCGCCGTTTGCACCCGTCTGGATCGACGCCATGGTGAGCCGAAAGAAGTAGCCCGGCCCCGTTCGCGCCTCTAGGCCCACCAGATCTTGCTCACTTTGCGGCAGACCTTCCCGCTGCATAGCACAGAGGGGCCACGCTCTCGCTGTGCCTCAACCCAAAGCCAAACTGTCACCCTCTTGCCGGCTGCCTACCAGCTCGTGCTGCCTACCAACTCCACGGGCGATACCAGTCTGAGCTGTCGGCTTCCTCGGCTTGGCGCTGCTGCTGCTCCAAGACCTCAGCAGCTGACGGTCGGTACTCGGCCGCAACGGTGGCTACGACGGGGGACACGAACCACGTAAGTGGTGACCAGCCGTACCAGTAGTTCTCGGAGTCGGCTTGGACGATACGGACCCCGTCGCCACCCTTCTCCTCGATGTGACGCGTGACGTCCTCGACGAGGCCGTCGATCCCAAGGTCACCTAGGAACGGAACGACGACTAACAGATTGGCGCCGACTTTCGTCGTTGCGACGTAGTAGACCGGCTTGCCGTCAGGATCGACGAGGCCGTTCCAGCGTCGGGCTGGAGAATGGAAAGCGCAGCCGCTCACACACGCCAGCAGCAAGACACAGGATAGACGCATCACAACTCTCATAGGTCACCTCTTCGCTGAGATAGCAGTTGTCTAGCAGTTTCGGTACTTGTCGTTGAGACCCTTGCCGGCCGTGATCATCGGTAAGATCTTCGCGAGGCGCTTCTCTTTGGTCTCTTCCCGCTTGGCCTCTGCGATGTAGTCGGCATACTCGCGCTGTTTCCCCTTCGTCAGCGTAGCGAAACTCGTTTTGGCCGTCGCGTTCTTCTTGAACGCTGCCCTTAGTTGTGGTGGCACGACCAATGGTTTGTTGCGATCCGCTGTGATCTTCTTGCCGGCGCGTTGCAGCTCGATCGACTCCTTCACATAAGCCTTGATCGTGCGCACTTTGATATCCTTCTTCGACTCAAAGCGCCATTGGCGCAGCGCCTTCGTGCGCCCTTCCTGGGCGTTGATCAGCACCTTCTCGGGGTCGGCGAGCAGCGCGCCCTGATGAAACCACAGCGCGAAGTAGTTCTTGAAACCGGCGATGCCGACGACCAGCTTGCCGTCCAGCGTGTAGCACGGAGCCCCCCATTTCACAGTCTCCTCGAGTTCAGTGGAGTTGAGGATTTCCCTGAGGCGCGTCAGCTCTGGCTGCCACAGTTCCTCTTTGGCAATGTACTCATCGACTGTCTTTGTGCCTCGCATCGTTACCTCCGTGTTCGATTTCGACTTCGCTGTTTCGTCGCGTAGGAGTTGTCCCGGTCGGCTGCGGGTCGACGGATTTGCTCTAGGCGATTGAGTAGTGTAGCGTCGGCGCCAAGCGGCTTCCAGACGGCGCGCGCAGCGCTCCTTCGGCGCGGGCCGCAATCGCGTTCTCCTTACCGCGTTGCCACTGAAGGGTATCTCATGAGAGTCTCGGTCGTAACCGCAATGCTCGCCTCTGTCCTTTTGGTGGGGTGCTCCACCACGGAGATTTCACCGCGCCAGTATGAGCATTCGCTGAACGTGAGTTGGGACGGCCAACCGTTCGCGCTCGTTCAGAAGTCCAACGGGCGCGCCGTTGAGTTCGACCAACAACTCGATGACATTGTCGCCAAGATCACCCGAACGAATCCTCAGAGCATCCTGATCTTCATCCACGGCGGCATGAACACGATCGAAGGTGGTTTGCAGAGAGCCAAGGACGCGACGGCCGCGATGCAACAGGATGACCCCACGATCTATCCGATCTTCGTCAACTGGCACTCTCGCTTCGTGACGTGGTACGACCGGCTGCTTCGTATCCGCCAAGGCCGGGCCAAGCCAGTGGTTGCATGGTTTACGTGGCCGTTCGTTCTGGGGGCGGACTTCGGGCGGTCAGCGACGCGCCTACCAGCGACGATGTTGGGAGAGACGGCTCGTTCGTTGTCGAACTTGACGGGCATCGGACGCAACATCGAGCTGGGGCCGACGCCGTTGCCTGCAGGCAACGTGCGCCTCGACAACCACTACAAGCCGTCGTTTCGCGCCAAGGTCGGATCGCTTGTCTTGCAAGTCATCCCCGGAGCCCTGCGACCAGTGACGATGTTGTTGGCAGATACGGTACTCTACGACAGCTACCGCATGATGCTGCGGCGTATCGACATGCTATTTCGAACGGAGGCCGACTACGCAGAGACGTCGCGGTCGGTGCAGGGCGCTGGTTCGAACGGCGCCGTCACGAAACTGACCGAACGTCTGAAGAACTTGCCGAACAACCCGTCACTGACGCTGGTGGGGCACAGTCTTGGTTGTATCGCCGCCAACGAGATCTTGCGCCGCAACCCACTCTTGAAGTTCGACAATATTGTTTTCATGGCGGCTGGGTGCTCGAGCAAGGACTTCCTAGATACAATCCCAGGCTACCTAGAGAAGCACAAAGACTCGAACTTCTTCGCGCTGTCGTTGCATCCAAATGCAGACCGCAATGAGAAGTCCGGCTGGGGATCCCTCCCCAACGGAAGCCTCCTCGAATGGCTCGACGCGTACGCAATCCAAGTCCATTCGCCTTTGGAGAAGACGTTCGGGAAATGGAACAATGCCATGGAGACACTGCCGTTCCTCGACAAGGTCAAGCCAGAGGTGCAGAAACGTATCTGCCTCAAGGGGTTCGCAGTGCGCGGGAAGCAGTTCCCAGCCAAGCACGGCGACTTCGATGACTTTCCGTTCTGGCGTCGCAGCTTCTGGAACCCTGCCGACCAAACGGTGAAGCCGGCATTCCGAACGCTCGACGACTAGTCTTCGTCCGCGTCTCCCACAAGCCGTTCCTGTCTGATCGCGGGTTGTCCGTTCGCGGTCTGCCCTGATGGAATCCGTCCGCAAGTGGACGATTGTCCGCAGATGGACGATCGTCCGCAGATGGGCGATCGTCCGCAGATGGCCTGGTCGGTTCGCTTCCACAACGCTCCTCGACGCTCTCGCATTGGGTACACCGATTGCAAATGCGAGGGAAATGAAGAAGGGAGCGTGCGTATGGCAAAGCCAAAGCTGGCGAACGCGCAAGGACGTCGTGACGCAGGATTGCCGTTGCAGAACTTCTACCTCGAAGATCGCGGCGGGTTCAACGTGCGGATCGCCATGTTGTTCGAGGGAGAGCAGCAGTGGTGTACCGCCCAGCTGCAAGGTCGCCCAAGCCCGGCGCTCCGCGGCAAGAAGGTGTACTTCTCACCCCAGCGGATCGTTGTGAGCAAGGGCGTCGTCGGGCCCGGTGTCGTTGGGCCCGGTGTCGTTGGGCCGAGCGGCGGCACGAACGGTGTGTTGATCGAGGCGTTGGTGACTGGTGAGGGCTCTGCACTCGACGCCCACATCACTTGGTTCGGCCGCGATGGTGAGATCTGCGTCGCACTGCATGAATGCGCGTTCGAAGAAGTGACGGATTCCGACCGCGATGGTGAAAGCTGTGCCGCGAGTTGCGTCGAAGCAGATGCCGATACCGTGATCTCTTGGCGTCGTGGCGTAACGCAATCTGTGCGCGAGTTCATCGGCGACTGGCAGCCGCAATTCGATACGGAGCGTCCGCCTATCTCGTTCGAAGAACAGGTAGAAGCCGACTACGACGCTGACGAAGTCGGGCTGGACGAGATGTTGGCCGCCTGTCGCTATGCGCCGATTTGTCACCAACCGTACGAGTTCGTTGAGATGGTTGCGCTGGGGCTCCTGTCGAAACTGGCGCAGTTGCAGATCGTTGTCGAACCGTGCGAACACACAACCTTGAGGTCGATCTACGTCTACCTGACGACGTACCTCGTGAACCAGCGCACTTCGCCGCGAGTGCCGTTTCCAGACGGTTTGACAAGCTACTTAGTCGGGGAACACTGTCCAGAGTGCGCAATCGATCTCGATCGACAGACCGGTGTGCCTCCCGAAGAGAAGGCCAGCGCGGAAGAGGCCAGCGCGGAAGAGGCCAGCGCGGAAGAGGCCAGCGCGGAAGAGGCCAGCGCGGAGAGCATGGGCGAGGGAATCTAACCGAAACTCTCGCGCCTTCCCGCGAGCCAGTCCTGCATGCAGGGCCAGAGGTGTGCCCGCGCTTTGGCGTGGGATTCTGTCGGAGTCGGTGACCATTGCGGTTACCCTGTTGCGAAAGAGTGCTTGGTCAAGAGCGACAGCAGGCGACGACAGCAGGCGATGAGGGAGCGTTGTGCCAATGA
>JBCCHQ010000187.1:0-10213 GCA_039028735.1 Planctomycetota bacterium
CCCTCTTCCTCACGCGTACGATTGTACGCCGCACGCGAATCAAGGAAGACACCGGCTTGGGGGTGATGCTCGCGATCTTCTTCGGTAGCGGGATTCTGCTGCTGCGCTGGGCACAGCGTCGCCAGCCTTTCCTGGGATGCTTGGCTGACGACGCTGTGCCCAGCGCAGCAGCAGAATCCCGCTACCGAAGAAGATCGCGAGCATCACCCCCAAGCCGGTGTCTTCCTTGATTCGCGTGCGGCGTACAATCGTACGCGTGAGGAAGAGGGCCGCGACGCCGGCAAAGATCGCGCCCGGTATCAAGACGAGCAGCGACTTGCTGCCAGTGCCTGTCAGCCAGTACGACAGAAGGAAAAACGCTACGATGCCGAGCAAACATGAGTGGGAGACAACATCGCCGATCAAACTCTGCCGTCGAAGATACGCGAAACAGCCCAACGCACCGCTGACTGCGCCGATCGTTGCCGTACCGAGGCAAACCGTTCTCAGCGTGTAGTCTGACCAAAGAGCTTCAATCATCGGACGAACCATGGCTCGAGCTGGGCGACTGGGAATTGGACTCAGCAGTAGTGCCGCGAACAGGTCCCCCGTAGGTCGCCTCGAGGTGCTCGGAAACGAATGTTGTCGCCACCGGACCTGTCGCGATCAACTCTCGGTTGAGAAGCGCCACGTGGTCAAAGTACTCGGTCACCGTCGACAGGTCATGGTGAACGACGACAATCGTCTTGCCTTGCCGCCGCAATTCGTGCAGCAGGGCAATGATTGTGCGCTCAGTCGTCGCGTCGACACCTGCGAACGGCTCGTCCATCAGGTACAGGTCCACGTTTTGGACTAGAGCTCGCGCAAGAAAGACCCGCTGTTGCTGGCCGCCGGATAGCTCGCCGATCTGCCGATCCGCGAATTCGTCCATCTCAACCATGCGGAGCGCGTTCAGCGTTTGCTCGCGTTCCTTTGCCTTGGGACGCTGAAACCAGCCCAGCTGTCCATAGGTTCCCATCAACACGAGGTCGAACACTGTTGTCGGAAAATCCCAATCGACCCCCGAGCGCTGCGGCACATAGGCCACACGGCTCCACTGATCACCAAGTGGCTGCCCAAAGATCCGGACCTGCCCCGCCAGCGGCTGGAGGACTCCCAGCACCGCCTTCAGGAGAGAGCTCTTGCCCGCCCCATTCGGCCCAACGATTCCCAAGATCACCCCGGGCGGCACGTAGAGATCGACATCAAGGACTACCGGAGCTCCGTCGTAGGCGACGCTAAGGCCAACTACTTGCAACGCAGTTGCAGTCACTAGCCGCTCGCTGAGCCGAGTTGTTCGCGAATCACTTCGACGTTCGAGCGAAATGCACCGAGGTAGGTATCTTGGGGAGCACTGTCTCCGAGATCGTCGGAGTACAGTGGGTCCGTAGAGATGCTCACCGGCCAACCCCGTGCCGTGCAAGCTTCCTGAAGAGCCTCGGTCACCTTCGGATTGGTCATCGACTCCATGAAGATCACGGGCACTTTGCGGGCAGAGATGACGGCTGAGACCGACTGCATCGTCTTGATGTCTGCCTCCGGGTCGTTGCCGACACCAAGAACCGCAACCGTCTCCAAGCCATAGGCGCCAGCGAAGTAGTTGAACGCGTCGTGCGCGCTTACAAGGAGACGGCGATCCACCGGGATCTTTGCAAGTTCTGTCGAAGCCCAGGTGTGTGCGTTCCGAATCTCCTCGGCATAGGCCCTGCCGTTTGTCTTGTAGAGCTCGGCGTGATCCGGGTCGATCTCAGCCAGACGACCGGCCAGGGCCTCAACGCACGCTGCCCACCCTGGCAAGTGATTCCAGATGTGGGGGTCATACGGCGCCGCCGGGTCAATGGCGCCATCCTCGATCCAGTCGAGCCGGGACTCGTTAGGAAATGCAGAGGCCATCGCCCAAGCCTTGCCTCCGTACTTGTCGCCGTGAAGCAGGTCGTGGAGCTTGGCTTCGAGATGGAACCCGTTGTAGAAGATCGCGCTAGCCCTATCGATTGCCTGCACATCGCGCGTGCTAGCGCTGTAAGAATGCGGGTCCACTCCTGGACCGCATAGCAGCTTCAAGTCCGCCTCTGCGCCCTTTGTGATTCGCACCAGAGCATCGTGTATGTGACCGGTCGTTGCGACGATCGACAACCGATCGCTGGACGCGGTTTCGGAGCAGCCAGCGGCTACGAGTAGGACAAAGAGAATCCCGCTTCTTCGAAACATCGGATTGGCTTTCAGATCAGGGTCTGGCGTCGTAGCAAGGCGTTCGCTCGCGCCCAAGAACTCAACAGCTTACCAAGCGATCAGTAGGTAATCGCCGCTTGATTGATATGTCAAACAGTTGATCGGAAAACACACCGACCGCCGACTATGTTGCTGATCTCGCAGCGGGTCGGGTGTTTCCGAGCGTACCTTTCCCGGGCGCGTCGAAACTGCAATGCCCAAGAAACAGGAACAAAGAAAGACGCCCGGTCCGCTCGGCTGTGCAGCCCGCGCGGGACCGGGCTTTGGCTCCCGCAGGGAGTGCGGGAGGTTTCGAGAAAGTCCCGGCCGGCGCAGCTTGCCGCCTACGACCGGCCGGGCGGGCCCTCCCGGGGATAGACCGGGAGTTTGCTAGAGAACGCCCGGCTGGCGTCAGATTGCTCTCACGGACGCCAACCAGGCTGGGGTTCCCGGGGGAAACGACCGGGACAATCGCGATTCGATAGCGATAAACCTTTTCATGAAAATATGTTACAGGCGGGGCGCGCCGGAGAAACCGCGCAACCGCGACAACTCCTAGAGATGATGCCAAACATATGTTTGCCTTGTCAAACAAAAAGTAGGTGTGACTTCGCCGCGAGCACCGGGACTCCGGAAAATCAAGAGATGGGATCGCAAGGCGTGCGTCGACGGCGTAGCCCGACCCGTCAGCACTCCTGGGCACGACTCTTGGCGTGCCTTGCCCTCGGTGATCGAACGTGATTCAGTGACCACTCGTGCCTCAACGAAAGGTCCCTCTTCCATGTGCCGTCACCGCTTCATCTTGCTGTACGTCCTGCTGCTGATGTTCCTCTTTGATTCCCCTGCGGTAGCCGACATGCCCGACATCGAACTGGGACTCGAGTGGTTGGCCAAGCACCAGCACCCCGACGGGCACTGGGCGAGCCGCGACTATCACCGCGGCGAAGCCACCACGCCGTACGCATTGGTGCGCTACAAGGGTACGACCGACGGTCGCGGCGAGCGCGGCTACGACGTTGCGGTCACGGGGATGGCGATGCTCGCGTTCCTGGGCTACGGCGAGACGCATCGATCGGGGAATTATACGGAGTATCGTCCCGTAATGACGAAGGCGACGCAGTGGCTGCTGTCGCAGCAGGTGAAGAGCGACGGCGCTGACAACGGCCGCATTGGTCCACGCGACGACCGGCGCGGGTTCTTCAATCATGTGCTCGCCACCATGGCTCTCGCTGAGCTTGCAATCTTGTCCGAGGACCGGTCACTGCTGTCCGAGCCGGTTCGGGCTGCGACGGAGCACTTGCTTCGGGGGCAGCTCAGCGATGGCGGCTGGGCACACGCGAAGCGAGATCGCAAAAGCGATGTCTCGGCGACAACCTGGTCAGTCCTCGCTCTCAAGACGGCTCGTGCCTGCGCCAGACACCGCCTCCTACCTGGACTCAACAGAGAGTCGTTCGCTGGGCCTCTCGAGCAGGCGCGAGGCTGGCTAGCGGAAGAAGGCGACGGCAAACGTCGCTACTCGGCCGGCAAGGGTCCGTTCCCGACAAGAGGAGCTCGCAAGGCGCGGGTCGACTACGACCCCCGCGTCCCCACGGTCGATGCCGCAGCGGTGCTCGCTCGCTTCTTCAGTGGTGACTCCCGGAAACATGAGTCCCTCAAGCGATCTATCAAGCTGCTGTCGGAGAACCCGCCGAAGTGGCAACAGACAAGCGGCGACACCAAGTCCACGATCGACTTCTGTTACTGGTACTTCGGTACTTACGCGATGTTCCAACACGGCGGGAAGCCTTGGCGTGACTGGGTCGAACCGTTGCAGGTCGCCCTCGCCGACTCGCAGATCATCGATGGAGAAGAAGCTGGCAGTTGGGACCCGGTTGGGCGTTGGGGGCCTGTCGGCGGTCGCGTCTATGCGACTGCGATCGGCTGCATGACCAGCGAGGTCTTCCATCGCTTCGTCCGCGCGGGCAAGGGGAGCGTATCGATCCCGCCTACGAAGAGGGAACGCCGCAAACGCGAGCCGATCGACCGCGCGCGCGCATGGCTGCTTGCTCACCAACACCCCGACGGCTACTGGTCCAGCCAAGACTACTACCGCAAAGACACGAGCAAGCCCTACGCACTCGTCAAGTACAGTGGCTTTACCGATGGCCGCGGCATGCCCGGCTTCGATATCGGCGTCACTGGCCTGGCGATGCGCGCGCTGACCGGGTTGGGAAGTGACGCCGATCCGAAGATTCAACGCGCGCTGAAGAAGGCTGAGAAGTGGCTGCTGGAGCAACAGGTCGACGCACCGGGGAAGCCGGAGCACGGACGCATCGGGCGCAGCAAGGACGAGCGCTGGATCTACAATCATGCACTCGCCACAAGAGCGCTGACGGCGCGATTCGCTGGGGACCTGGACAACGACAAGCTACGATTCGCGACGACGCGGGCGCTGCGGTTGCTCCTGCGAGCCCAGAACCCAGACGCTGGTTGGCGCTACGGCATCCGCCCCGGCAGCAGCGATGTCTCCGTGACGGCCTGGGCCATCGATACGCTGCAGTGGACCCCCTACTTCGCCTACGGCAAGGCGATTGACTTGTCTCGCCAAGAGCTCGAGAAGTCGGTTGGCACCGCCAGACGCTGGCTCGAGACCCTGGTGTCCGACGGAGGCGAGTCTCGCTACGGCGACGGGGACCTGACGGTCACACAACCGAGTCGCAACCCGGCCAACGCCAACTTCGCGAAGCTGCCGCACTTGATCGCGACCTCGATCGCCGCGCGCAAGCCAGACCTACAAGACGATCGTCCCGGCCGTCGCTTCAGTAAGCCAAAGAAGACGCGCCCGGGGATGCCGGCATTGGAAGCGGCACGCCCGCAATGGCAGGTCCACGGTGACAAGAAGCCGTGCACGGTCGACCTCTGCTATTGGTTCTTCGGTACCGAAGCAAGCTACTTGCTGCATGAGGAGTGGGAGTCCTGGGCGGCCGCTGCCAATGAAGCACTGAAGACCTCGCAGATCAGTGACGGCCCCGAGACCGGTAGTTGGGACCCGATCGGACGCTGGGGTAGCGTCGGCGGCCGCGTCTACTCTACTGCGCTGTCGTGTATGATCTTGATTCGGTGCCACCGGCGATAGCGGCCATGACTAGACCCAGACAGTGAGCCTACGGCGACGAGACAACAGCAGTCGCGGCAACGCCAAGTCGCTCGCCGTGTAGCTCTTTCTCGATGACCCAGGCCGTGAAGTCACGAGGCGTCAAATCACACCCTTGTCCGCCGACGACCACCTTGCGCGGAACGATCACGCCGTTGAGCGTCGTGACGGCAGCTCGCCCGGCGACGTCGACGATCGTGCCCGGAGGGGCCGTGACTGTGGCGAGTTCGAAACTGACGGGGAACTCGATCTCGACTTCGACCCCACATAGACTGCTGTGGGCGCCTGGGTATGGCGCGAACGAACAAGCTCGAATGTAGTCGTAGACCCAGCGGACCGTCTGCTGCCACTCGATCCGGTAGTGACCTGGGAACTCGAGCGGATAGTAGGTCGCCTCGACCTCGTTCTGCGGAACCGGGGTCGGCGGATGGCCGGTACCCAGCTGATACAGCCACTCCTCCACCATCTTTACGCCGAGGTCGACACAAGAGTCGTACAACTCCCGCGCAGACTCCCCGGGGTCATTGAGAATGTGACGTTGCGCGTAGATCGCACCCGAGTCGATTCCCGGATCGACACAGTGCAGCGTGACGCCGATACTCGCGTCGCGGTTCAGGATCGCCCAGGGGATCGAGTACGAACCTCGGTAGCGAGGCAAGTCGCCGAAGTGCACGTTGAGCACATGCGGCACCGCAGCGATGACCTCGGGTTTGATGATCTTGTCGAAACCAGCAGACAACAGCACGTCCGGCTGCCAATCGTGTACGACCCGCAGCAGCTCCCTATGCGTGTGATCGCTGTTGAGGGGCTGCAGCCCCGCGGCTTCGAGAGAGAGTTTCAGCGCCTCCCGCTTGCCGTCGGTAGCCTCTCCGCTGCAGGTGACGAACCCCAGTTCGATGTCCGCTTCGGCGAGCGCTTCAAAGAGCGCGACGGCCAATTCGTTCTTGCCTGCGATCAGGACGCGCATGCCACCGTCACTTCGTTGCCTTGCTGGAGTAGCGCGTCGAGGCCGCGGCCCGCAAGGGGTTGTCGTCTGACGTCCGCGTCGCCCACCCCTTGGCATCTCGGAGCGCCGAGAAATGCTGCTCGTAAGCCTGCTGCGCAGTCTCGTAGTCGTGCATCTGACCGATGTCCAGCCAGTACTCGCAATTCAGGAACTTCGCAACTTTGTCGCCACGCGCCAGCATGTCCTTGATCAACTCGTCGATGCCGTACGCAGCATTCTCGGGGATGTGCTGCAGCAGCTCAGGCTTGATCACGTAGATGCCGGCGAGGATCTCGAACTTGAGATCAGGCTTCTCTTCGATGTCTGTGATGTAGTTGCCACTGGCCGTGATCTTACCGAAGTGAAACGGAGCCGAGATCTCTTTCGTGATGATCGTCAGATCCGACTCGATCGCCTTGCCGAACGCGAGCGCTTCGTCGAACTTCAGCGTCGTCAGGATATCGCCGTTCATCAGTACGAAGGGCTCGTCCAGGTCGTCTTTCAGAAGCGACAACGGGCCGCAGGTTCCTAGCGGCTCCTCTTCGCGACTGAAGTGAATCTGCAGGCCATAACGATCGCCTGACTGGAGAAACGCCTCGACGTAGTCGGACTTGAAGTTCGTCGCTATGTAGACGTCCGTGAAGCCACACGCCTTGAGGCTCATGATTTGGATCTCGAGAACCGAGCTTTCCCCGACGGGCAGGAGTGGCTTCGGGATCACCTGCGTGAAGGGTTTGAGACGTGTGCCCAACCCGCCGGCCAGAATCACCGCTTTCATCGTGTCTTCCTTCCGGGATCTACACGTTGCTGTAGCAATGTGTACCCTCGAAGTCGTAGGCACCCGACTCGATGGCATGGCGGATCTCGCGGATGCCATCGGGAACGGTGCGCGTGATCGCAAAACCGAGTTCATTGCGTGCTCGTCGAAATGCGACGCGGTAGTCGCGCGGGTCTTCGTCTTTCGATACGTATTGCACATCGACTTCCGGGAACTCCGCGCTGATCGCTTCGACGATCATGCCCTTGCGGTAGTTCTCATCGTCGTAGCCGATGTTGAATACTTGTGAGGTGAGTGCGCTCTGATCGGCAGTCAGCACCGTAGAAACGGCGCGGCCGAGGTCTTCGACATGGCAGTATGGGCGCCAGAACTGCTCACCAAAAACCGCCAACTCTTCGCCGAGCGCGGCAATCTTCGTGAACTCGTTGACGGTCAGATCGAACCGCATGCGCGGCGACCGGCCATACGCGGTCGCGAAACGCAGGCACACAGGAAACGTGTTGCCGGTCTGTGATAGCAGGAACTCCTCGACGGCTACTTTTAACTCAGCGTACAAGGAGACGGGTCGCAGCTCGGAGTCCTCGTCAACAGGAGTGTCGCCGGCCATCTTGCCGTAGTTGGAGCATGTCGAAGCAAAGACAAACCGGCGGACGCCTGCCTGTTGTGCCAGGTCATAGAGCTGCTTTGAGGCTGCTTCGTTGACTGCACGTGCCGTCTCCGGTTCTTTGGCGCAAGCGGGATCACCAACGATTGCGGCGAGATGCACGACGTGCTCGACACCACGCAGGCACGAGTCAACGCAGTCTGTATCGCGCACGTCCCCTTCGACGAGTTCGAACATGGGATGGTCGTACAACTCCTCGACGCCAGAATCTCCCCACAGTAGCGAATCGAGGACGCGCACGGCGAAACCCGATTCGAGTAGCTTGCGGACTGCCCAGGAGCCGACGTACCCGGCCCCACCCGTCACCAACACCTTCTGCATCGTCTACTCCTCGAAGACCTGCCGTCTCTCAACCCCACCCATCGGGAGCTGGGAATCCGGACTCTCCTCACTTATCGGTCGCTTTGCGGTCCCCCTCCGGCGGCAGTTGTGAGATTTGGCCGCTTCTTGCCCCAAATCTGATGCACCCACGCCCGTGGGCGGTCGAAGAAGGAGTACACCCGGAAAGGACTCCCCCGTATGACGCTGTCGACCGACCCTCGAGCGCGGCTCGTGGAGCAGCAGAAGCAACACTTCGAAGCAATCTCCGACCAATACTACGAAGGACGCCAGTCCCCGACCCATCAGCTGTTCGGGGATCTGCTGTGGTCACACTTTCTGCGGGGCAAGGAATGGCTCCGCCGCCCCGGCCTCCGAGTGCTCGAGCCGATGTGCGGCTTCGGTCACGGGCGTGACGTTCTGCTACGACATCTCGGGGTGCCGATCGAGTACCAGGGATTCGACTACAGCGAGCCACTGATCGATCGGGCTCGTGAGTTGAACCCAGACGTAGACTTCTTCGTGCAAGACGTCACACGCTTCGAGCCGCAGTCGCAGGCCGATCTGATCGTCTTGTTGGGTGGCCTGCACCACGTCCCTGATCACGCTGGCACGGTCGTGGAGAAGCTCGCACCAGCCTTACCCAAGGGTGGCGCCTTCATCTCGTTCGAACCGACCAACAACACGATGTTCCAGCGCTGGATCCGCGAAGGAATCTATCGTCGCAACGACCTGTTCGACGACGAAACGGAGCGCGCCTTCACCGTGCCGGAACTCAATGGCTTCTTTCGCGACAACGGCTTCGAGATCCGCGATCAGCTACACTGCGGACTCTTGGCCTACGTACTGTTCTGCAACCCGGACTGCTTCCCGGCGCTGAACGTGGGTGGAAAGAAGATCGTCCGCAGCGCATTCGCGATGGACCGCCTCTTCATGCGAACGCCGATCGGACGTCTGGCATCGTTTGCGACTCTGACGCTGTACGAGAAGGCCTAACACGGCGTCGAAACGTCACACGCCTGGACACCCAGCATACGAGTCGCACGTCAACGTGTCCGCTGTCGGATCACTGCCGCAGCTGGCGAACGGTGCCGGCGGCGCTGTAGCTCCACTGAAGAGCACGCCAAGAAGTGACGCAACGTCGGCTAGATTGACGGCGCCATCGTCATTGACATCGGCACTATCGAGGCACGACAAGCTGCCCCCTTCGAACAGATAGATCAACAACACGACAGGATCGGAAACATCATAGGTTCCGTCGTTGTTGACTTCACCGCGCAGGAAGAGATTCTGGCACTCGTCAGGGATGTTGTCGTTGTTGTTGTCAGCCGAAGTGCCCATCGAGATGTCAACGCTGTCCGCTGTCCCGTTGCCGTTACAGTCGCAGGCCAGGCCGCTGTTCACGGTCAACGACGGCATCGCACTGGTCACACTGCCGCAACTGTTCGTCACGACGACGTGATAGGCACCGGCATCGACCAGAGTGGTCGTCGCAAGCAGCAGCTGATCCGTAGTTTCCCCCGAAAGCAGGGCACCGTTGTGAAACCACTGGTACGTGAGCGGCGGGCTGCCCATGGCTAGGGCTCCGAACTGTGCCGCTTCTCCTTCGCAAACAGTGATATCGATCGGCTGCGTCGTGATGCTCGGAGCTGTCAACACCGTCAGCGTTGCGCCAGCGCTCGTCGACGTACCACACACGTTCGTGACGTCCACCGTGTAGACGCCGGCATCGGCCGCGTCGACCGGGTCGATCGTCAGGCTACTCGACGTCGCGCCGCCGAGCAGGCTGCCATCTTGGTACCACTGATAGCTCAACGGCGCGCTCCCCGTCGCCGTCACCGACAACATCGTCAAACCACCCACGCAGACCGTGTCGTTGCCGGGTTGACTCGTGATGTTCGGAGCCGTCAGGACCGTCAGCGTTGCGCCAGCGCTCGTCGCCGTGCCGCACGCGTTCGTGACCTCTACCGTGTAGACGCCGGCATCGGCCGCGCCAACTGGATCGATCGTCAGGCTACTCGACGTCGCGCCGCCAAGCAGGCTGCCGTCTTGGTACCACTGATAACTCAACGGCGCGCTCCCCGTCGCCGTCACCGACAACGTCGTCGA
>JBCCHQ010000188.1:0-10209 GCA_039028735.1 Planctomycetota bacterium
ATGGGAGCAACTCCCACTGCTGGCATACCCGAGACGGGAGTTGTTCCAGGATCATGCAAGCTAGTCTCGCAGATGGAAAACTAGACGTCCTGATCGCAGAGGACGACGCCTCGGTCCGGGATCTGATCACGGCGATCTTCGAGGAGGAGGGTTGGTGTCCGCCAACTCTCGCCGAGGACGGATTGCAGGCGCTCGAGCGCTTGCGGGAGAAGCCGTGGGATATACTCATCACGGATCTCAACATGCCGCGACTCAGCGGTGACGACTTGGTCGTGGCCGCTCTCGAGGAGCATCCCGACCTGACGATCCTCGTCATTACCGGCAACGGCACGATCGACAAAGCAGTCAACCTGATGAAGAACGGCGTCTTCGACTTTCTGACAAAGCCGTATTCGCTCGACCACTTTCTCATGAGCGTGAAGCGGGCCCGAGATCGGGTCCTGAATCTCAACGAAGTGCGTGGGATTCGCCAGGTCATCGACGCGCTGTTGGCCGCTGTCGAGAGCAAGGACCGCTATCTCAACGGCCATTCGTTTCGAGTCTCGGACTTCGCTGTTGGTCTGGGGCGCGCTGCTGGTCTCGAGCGCAGGGAGCTGTCGGTACTCGAATACGCCGGAAAGCTGCACGACGTCGGCAAGATCGGGATTCACGAGGACATCCTGAACAAGACCGGAAAGCTCACGGCAGAAGAGTTCGAAATCATGAAGACGCACCCGGTGCTGTCCCATGATATCGTGGCGCCGATCAAGTTCTTGGAGCCGTGTCTGCCAGCGATCCTGCACCATCACGAGCGCATGGATGGCAACGGCTACCCACACGGTTTGGTGGGCGATCAGATTCCCTTCGCGGCGCGGATCATCTCCGTCGTCGATGCCTACGATGCAATGACAACGACTCGTTCCTATCGAGCGGCGCTTCCGCACGAGAAGGTACTGAGCATCATCAGCGACGTTGCCGGGACCCAACTCGATCCCGAGCTTGCCCATCTCTTCCTCGATCAACTCGAGGTCATCACCGGAACTCAGGTGCACCAGCCAGCATGAGCGACGCAGTCGCGCTCTTGATTCGTGACCCCGAGCTGCGCCACGCGCTGGCCGGTCGGTTGCGCCAGGGCGCCCGCACGATTACCAGTCTTTCTGGGCCGCACGAGGTCGACGTCGCCTTGTCGACGCCGAATCTCGGAGCGATTCTGATCGCGGATGATCTCGACTGTGACGTCGATGAACTCCGCATGAATCTGCGTCAGGCCTACCCCGAAGTCCGTCAGATCGCGCTCACCGGCACCAGCACCGGGCCGTTGCGCCTGGTCATCGACGACCAAGAAATGGTCCACGATGATGTCGAAGCGCTGGGTGACTGGCTAGATCAGCACCTCAGAACGACGGAACTGTGTCGCCTCGATGCTCACTTCGAGACGGCAGTCCGTGACGAGTCGGGCGAGGGATCTGAACTGATCATTCGAGGTTGCAACGCCCAGGTCGGACGCATTCTGCAGCTGGTCGAGACGATTGCGCCCACCGACTCGACAGTGCTGTTTGAGGGGGAGAGTGGTACCGGTAAGGATCTCTTTGCGCGACTCATTCATCAAAAGAGTCACCGCAAGCACTCGAGCTTCGTTGCCGTCAACTGCGGGGCGATCCCGTCGAGCCTGATTGAGAGTGAACTGTTCGGTCACGCCAAAGGCGCGTTCACCGGAGCCGACGAAGCCAAGATCGGCCTCTGTGTCGCAGCCGATGGTGGCACGCTGTTTCTCGACGAGATCGGCGAAATGCCGGCTGACATGCAGGTCAAGTTGCTCCGCGTGTTGCAGAGTGGCTGGGTACGGCCGGTCGGGTCGACCGAGTCCGTCAAAGTCAACTTGCGAGTCATCGCCGCGACCAATCGCGACCTGAAGCAAGAGGTGCGTCAGGGATCTTTCCGGTTGGATCTCTACTACCGACTCAACGTCATCAGCGTGCAGCTTCCCGCGCTCCGCAACCGTACCGAAGACATTCCGATGTTGGTTGAGGGGATCGCGCGCCGGTTGGTCGGAGATCCGGTACCCCGATTCAGCTCGGGCGTCTTGCGAGTGCTCGCCGGCTACAGTTGGCCGGGCAACATTCGTGAACTCGAGAACATCGTCGAGCGCCTCTTGCTGCTGCACCCCGACGGCAAGGTCGAGGAGCGCCAGGTGCAACAGCACCTGCGCGACGTCGAGCTGGTGCCTCTCGCCGCCGACAGCGATAGCTCCGAAACGGACGCTGCCTACCCGGATCACTGGACTCTGCGCGAGCTGGAGGAGGCGCACATTCGACGCGTTCTCGAGAAGTTCGAGGGGAACCAGACCCAGGCCGCCCGCTCTTTGGGGATCAACGTGAAGACGCTGTACAATCGCATGAAGGCCGCAGGGATGAAGCGCGAAGAGTTTCTCCCCGAACTCGCCTAGGCCGCCTACACACCTAGATTCGAGCTCCCACGCCTCTTCTTGGGCAGCGTTGGCGCTGCGTAGTGTTCGGCAGATCTAGCGCTTGTTGGTGCGACGATTGTTCGTCGGCTTCTTGGCGTTGGCTTTCGGTGCGCCGCGCTTGATCGCCTTCTTCAGGTCCCAATCCCCAGCCACGACGATTCGCATCGGCTTGTTGCGGCGGCGAATGTTGACGACGATCGGGTTGCCGGCGTCGAGCTGTGCGACACAGTCCTCGTAGAGGCTGGTCGCATCGATCGTGCTCGAGAAGTCGATCTTGCGCCCGTTGATCGTGTCGACGACGTCACCGTCCTTCATCCCGACGTCGTGCAGCAGGCTCCCTTCACCAAACGAAGTGATCTTCAGTGAGTTCGTGCCGTCGCCGTTGTCGATGACTTCACTGCCAGCCTTGCGCGCTTCCCCCATCGCAGTCTGCTTCGAGTTGATGAGGTAGTAGGTCGCACGGTTCACTTTGTAGATCTCGGTCGTTTGCGGCCGTCCGATCTTGCTCGGCTTGCCGTCTGGAGTCTTTGGCGGCGGTGCCGTGACCAAGTCCTGGTACCGCTTTCTTGCCTCGGGCTTCAGTTGTTCAATAAGTATGCCCTCGTTGATTTTCTGCGCCTTGACCTCCAGCCGCGAAATCGTCGGCGGCGGCCCGAGGTAGACGAAGAAGACACCGATCAGGCCGAGCAGCAGTACGCCGAGGACCCACAGGCCTTTTTCCATCACGCTGATCAAGTTTGCCTCCGCGTTTCCATTCGGGTCATCAATCGAGCTCTATCTGTAGATCACCGGACTTACGAATCAACACGATTCCGGCTTCGCGATCTCTTTCGATACGTCGCTCGAGCTGTTGCAGATTGTCGAGGCGTTGCCGGATGCGTTTTGTCCGGACCGGGGACGGGATCTCATCTTGTAGCAGATCCTCGAGTAGCCCCCGCGCCTCACGGGTCTCGGTCAGAGTACTATCATACGCCGTACTGAGCAGCTTCCAACGACAGAAGAACCTCTCTTTGGGATCCTCGCTGGTGCGGAGAATTTTGCGATACAGTTCCCGCGCCTGCTCGACGTCGTTGCGCTGTTGATAGATTTGTAGCATGCGAAACGACAGGTCGACTTCGAGGTCAGGGTTCTCCTCGAGTACCCGCTGGTACAACGCGAGCGCCTTGTCGTGCCGTCCCAGCTCTAGGTTCACGTCGGCGACCGACAGTTGCTTGCGACTCATGGAGTCGCTGGGGGCGCGTTCTTCATCTTGCTCAGCGACGAGGACGATGCGTCGTGGAGTGGAGGACTCCAGCTTGATGCTGGTCGTTCCTGTGTTTGCTGCGTCGGTGACCGCTTCGATCAGCTCCTCGTACGTCTGGAAGCGGTCCAGCGGGTTCTTGCGAATCATCCGGGTGATGATGTTCGCCAGGCGCTGCGCTGTACGTCCTTCGCCGATCTCGACAGGGGGCGGGTGTTCAGTGATGTGGCGCACGATGATGTTCATCGCACTGTCCCCAGTGAACGGCGGTTGCCCCGACACGAGATGGTAGAACGAGCACCCCAGAGAGTAGATGTCGGAACGGTGGTCGAGGGGCTCGCCTTTACCTTGCTCGGGGCTCATGTAGAGCGGTGTGCCGACGATGACTCCCGTCGCGGTGATGTCGACAGAGCTCGTCACGACTTTGGCCAAGCCGAAGTCGGTGATCTTGATCAAACCATCGGCGGATAGGATCAGGTTCGACGGCTTGATATCGCGGTGTATGATCTCCTTCTCCTTGGCCGCGCGTAGGCCGCGCGCGACTTGGAGGAGGTAGTCGATCGCGCGCTCGTCGCCAATGCAGCGCTGATCGCGCAGCAGATCCGACAGCGTGGCCCCCTTGACGAGTTCCATGGCAAAGTAGTTGAAGCCGCGTTCTTCACCGATCGCGTAGATGTGAGTGATGTTGGGATGGCTCAGGGAGCCCGCCGCGCGAGCCTCGCGCTGGAAGCGTTCGACGACTTCGGTGTTGCGAGCGTGTTCTTCCGACAACACCTTCAAGGCGACGGTGCGGTGCAAGGATGTGTCGAACGCGCGAAAGACCGTACCCATGCCACCACGGCCGAGGATGCTCTCGATGCGATAGGGACCTAGAAAGTCACCGTCAGCGAGTCCAGGTGCTGGCGGCAGGGACGACGAACCCTCGACGGGAGGGGGCGTCGCGACGGCTGAGGCCGTATCTTCGAGAGTCCGCACGCCGTTGCCATTGCCCCCGCTGCCACCGTTGGCGGCACGGCTATCGATCGGTTCGGCATCGACGAGTGGCGCGTCGTCGGCGAGACGGCGGCGCAACAGCATGCTGTAGACGCCGTCGTTTCCTTCGTGATCGGCAAGCAGCCCCGGATCGCTGGGGTCGAGCTGTCGTTCGGTGCTGCACTGCGGGCAGCGAAAACCAGCGCCGAGAGCGATCTCATCGACGTCGAGCAGGCTGCCGCAATCACACAGAAACGGTCGACTCACAACTGGCCTTGATCTCGTCTCGGAGCAAACGCCACCGGTGCCGGTGGAAATGCAGGAGCATCCTTGGGTAACAGTTCCTTCGGAATACCAATTGGAACACAGAACACAGCACCTGTGAAGGCGCCTGCTCGAGGCGCGAGGAAGCCCTTCTTGACGACCCCGAAGGTCGCGGTCCAGCGCGCCCGGATCGCATCACCGAGCGGCGTGCCGCAATCGGCTGCGAGGCCGGACGGAATGTCGATTGCGAGCGTTGGCGTGCCGCTGTCGTTCACCAGCCGGATGGCAGCGGCGAAGTTGTCAGCCGGCGCTCGCGAGAGCCCGGTGCCAAACAGTGCGTCGACGAACAAGTCGACCTCGACGCCGCTCGGCAGTTCGGCGGTGGCGTCGACGAATTCGATCCCCCAGCGGCGCGCGAGGGCTCGTTGCATGCTTGCGTCACATTGCGGCGTGCCCTCAGCGACGGTTGCGACGAAGTCCCAGATCTCGACATCGACGCCGGCGTTGTGCAAGTGCCTAGCAACCGCATAGCCATCGCCACCGTTGTTGCCTGGCCCGCAAAGTACCGCGACCCGCGCGCGACCGTGCGGGATGTTCGACTCCTCGAGCGCTGCGAGGGCCAGAGTCGCGGCGCCAATCGAGGCGTGTTCCATCAGCAGCAGGCCGGGAACTCCGAACTCCTCGATCGTCACCTGGTCGAGGTGCCGCGACTCAGCGGCAGAGGATCCCGTGGCGTAGTCTGCGGTCACTGCTTCGTGCGCTCCCTATCGGGTAGGCCGAATTTCTTCCACAGTGGCGTGTAACGGTAGTAGACCTCGAAGGTCAGTACCAGCATGGCCGTTGTTGCCACACGCCCACCGGCTGCGCCGATCCAATTCGGGTCTGGGTCCCATGAACCCGCGCGGTGGCCACGGTCACTCTGCAGCGGTAGGACGTGTCGTTGCAACAGAGTGTTCCACGCATCCCAAGCTTCGCCTCCATGATGGAACAGCGACAGAGTGGCGTAGTACCAGTAGTAGCTCGACTGATAGGTATGGTCCCAATCGACGCGTCCGGCGTCGTCAGGAGGACGCCGCATGATCCGTTCGATCGCACGTTCGACTTCCGGTGACCGTGGCGACCAGCCGAGATACAGCTTGCTCAACAGGCCGACTGCAGCAATCGAGACGCCGCGGCGCCCTTCACCAATGCCGCGGTCGGCGTACGTGCTCGTGCCGTTACGATGCACCGCACGGCGGATGAAGTTGCGCACTTTGCGTTCGAGCTCCGGCGGAAAGACCAAGTTGGCCTGTTGCGCGGCATGCAGCGCCATGACCTGCCAACCGGTGATGGAGAGATCGTTGCGAAATGTCTGCGCGGCGGTGTAGTCCCAACCTCCGCCGGCCTGTTGCGAGAGTGCCGAGAACTCGAGCGCACGTTCCGCCGCGCGTCGCAGATCATCGCGCTCGGTCAACAGGGCTGCCTCTGCGAGGCAGAAGGCGGAGATCGCGTGATTGTACATGTAGTTGCCCTTGCGGGGACCGACACAGCCGCTCGCATCCTGCACGGTCAGCAGGTACGTCAGTCCCTTCTCGACGTTCGGCCGCAGCGGGTGTTCCGCGTCGGTGACGCCGGCACCGAGAAATGCCAGGAGCGCTAGCGCCGATACCCCGACCCGGTAGTCGGGGAAGCCGACCCCACCACAGCGGTGAGCACCATGGCAGTGATCGGTGTAGCGATCGGGGCTCCAGCTGCCGTCACGATCCTGATGATCAGCCAGCCACTGGAGTCCCTTCGCGACGGCATGTTCGGTGCTCGTGTTGCCACCGTAGCGCAGCAGTGCTTGGGCTTTCTCGCCATAGCGTGCGCCCAGAGGAGAACGGTCGCCGCTCCCGGCGGCCGGCGCTTTGCCGGCGAGGCCGTGGTCCTCCGGTTCTGCCGGGGCGGGTTCGCTCGGCTCGGGGTCCGGTTCCGCGGCCGGCTCGACGGGTTGCTCTGGCTCGGTCGGGACAGGTTCTGGTTCCGGGACCGGGTCTGGCGTCACAACTACTTCAGGAGCTTTGGGTTGCGTCTCTTCGCGCGGCTCCTTCTCGGTCGGCAGCGTGATGAAGCGAACGACCAGCTCCGTATCGCTGTTGCCGGTCACGGGCGCCTCTGAGATCACGATCGGGAGCAGAATCGCGAGCAACACGACGTGCACCGCCATCGAAGTGACTAACCCCTTTAAGCTGTGTGGTTTACGTGCTAGGGCCCGACGCCGCCCAGGGCCCGCAGGAGGCTGGGCCGCGCCGGCTGCGGTGGCGCCACTTCCTTCGCGGGAACTCTTGTCACGGCGCCCGTGAGGCCCTTTGGAGGGGCGGGCGCCGTCGTCGGGGCGATAGGGGGAGCCACTCGGGAAGAGCGCCTTCAGGCGTCTCCGCAAGATCTGGCGCTCGGTATCGAACAGCAGCTTCAGGTCTTCTTTGGACATGCTCTCTCGGCTACGTCGCGACCTCGAAGGGGAGCCACGGGTGCCCCCAGGATAGCGCCTTCCGGCGCCGGAAGCAGCGACGTTTCGGGGCTCCGACCCTGGTTGGCCATCCCAGGGCTGTTCCCGGCTTTAGGACCGCTGGTGTTGACAGTGGCGAGGGGGACGGTACCATCCGCCTAAGCACAAAACCCCCTCATCGCTGGGGGGGGAGCACCCACGCCGGCGCCGTGAAGCAGCTGCGTCACTGCACTTGGCGTCCACCATACTTCTTCGACTGCTAACGCGTCGAACTGCAATGCAGTTCAACGCTGGGTCTTGCGTTGAAGAAGTGGGAATCTTGCCGGGTTTCGCCTCGTTCTCCGTTTCCAGGAGTGAGGCGACATTGGCATTGCAGACAGTGTACGACTTAAGGCCGGTCCGAATCCGCAGTTGACCGGTCGCGCGGAAAGAAAATCCCTCCCCCCGTCGCAGGTTTGGCGGGCAAGCAAGTAGAGACAGGGTGACCTAATGGAATCGCTGAATCGGACCCACACCCGTATCGCGGCGACCACCGGCATCCGGGCTGAAAGGAGAAGGAGCTTGGCTTCCTCTCAACAAGGACGCACGTGGAATCCGCTGTTGGGCATCTTTGGACTTGTCCTCGCCCAACTCCTCCTCATCGCCGGTTGCGATACCGGCAGTCGCGGCGGGCCAGCTGGGCCACCGCCGGTCATCCCGCCGGCAGTCGACGTCGGAACGCTGATGCCCGACGAAGGACACGCAGGCACGGTCATGACCATCAACGGTCACGGCTTCAACCTGGACCCGACTCTGAACGAAGTGCTCTTCGTGCAGAACGGTGGCGACGCCGTCGTTGCTGGTCAGATCTTGTCGGTCGCCGATACCGGCGTCGACGAGTTCGGCCGTACGATCACCGCGATGGCAGTTCGTGTGCCGACCAACGTGCGCAACTCCTCGGTACAGGTGCGATCGTTCGACGGGACAGACTTCGTCTTCGCTGGCTCCAAGGACTTCTTGGGTGGCCCCGTCGTCACGGCCGTCGTCTACGGCGCGGCCAACGCGGGTTTCGGTACGCTCGACGTAACGGGCTCGACGGTCGCTGACCTCAACGTGGTGCTCTACGGCTTCAACCTCGGTACGCCGATCGGCGCCCTGGCGACCGACGAGAACTCTCAGCCTGTGACCGTGACCGTGGCTCCTGGTGCGCCGGCGGGTGCCCCTGCCCCGGCGCCGGGGATGACGACGGCAACCGTCACGTTCGCGGCCGGAACGACGATTCCGATTCCGAACTGCGTCGAGTCGGGAACCGTCGAACTCGAGCTGCAGACCGCCGGGAACGGCGCGGTACCGCTGGTCAGTAACAAGGTGATCGTCAAGTTCCGCAAGTCGTTTGCGAGTGGCGATCTCGATGATCTCCACGGAAGCGTGACGAGCCTGCTCATTCCGAGTGGCGTGCGCGCCGGCAAAATCGAAGTCTACTACAACATTCACGCCAAGGCGGACGGCACGTCCGCCCGCTTCGACGTTACTCCGCAGTACCTCGATGCGTCGGGTACCTACGCAGACTGCACGATCGTTGGCGGTCCGATCGAAGACGTCCTGTCGGGTGGCTCGGCGCAGCCGAGCAACGTGGCGGCGCTGCCGACCGTGGGACACCCGGCCTGCTTCGTCTGGGATAGTGCGACCGACCTCCCCGGCTTCGACGGGGTGACCGAGTTGCGGATCCAAATCGATCCGGCGACGAACAGCACGTTCTTCTGCGATCAGCTGGATGCCGAGATCTTCTCGGCGCCGATCGCGCTCGGTAACGGCAGTGCCATGGGTGGCGGCGTGCCGGTCATGGGCTCGGTCGCCGAGACCTTCCTGACCGAGCATCGTCTCGACACCGCCGACACCGGCGTTTGGGTGTTGGGTGCCGGCGAGCTCGTTGGAACCGGACACCCCATGACGACGCCGTCGGTGTTTGGTAGCGGTACCAAGGACGTGGTCCTCGAAGACGGGATCGCCTACACGATCGACACCGATAGTGGCGTGATCATCGTTGACGATATCACGCTGGGTCTGCCCACGCCGCTGACCGACGCCGAGAACCCGGGCGCGCTCGTGAACGAGTTGCACGTCCGAACCTTTACGATGGCGCCGACTGCGATCGTTAGCGTTGTCGGAGCGAACCCGATCGTCATTCGCGCGTCCGGTACGGGTACGGCCGGGGACACGGTCGTCAAGATCGACGGCGATATCGACCTGTCCGGTACCGACGGTACGGCCGGGAACGAAGGCACCCCAGGTGTCGGCGGGATCGGGATTGCCGGTGGTGGTGCTGGTGGTGACGGAGCTCTCGGCGAAGCCGGGACGCTCGACGTACAGAACATTATCCCCGCAACCGACGGCGAAGGCCCCGGTGGCGGTCAAGCAGGTGTCAGTACTTCGTGGTTGAGCCAGTCGATTGCGACAGGTCGCGGCGGTCCCGGCGGTGGTGCCGGACACGCGACGGCGGGCCTCGACGGCACGAACAACGACCCGTCGAATGCGATCGCAAAGGCCCAGCCGGGTCGTGGTGGTCCCGCGTATGGCGACTCTCGCTTGGTCCACCTCACGCCCGGTAGTGGCGGTGGCGGCGGCGGTACTGGTGTTCGCTACGTGCCGTCTAGCCAGACGCTCAGTGACAAGTCCGGTGGCGGTGGTGGTGCCGGTGGTGGTGCGATCGAGATCGTCGCCGACGGTGTCGTCGACGTCACGGGTAGCATCCGCTGTGACGGTGGCCGCGGCGGTTCCGGCGCAGCCGGTCCGTACGGGGGTCAAGGTGGCCCGGGTAGTGGTGGCGCGATTGCCATTCGC
>JBCCHQ010000189.1:0-10117 GCA_039028735.1 Planctomycetota bacterium
GGTACCCCAGCGGCTTCGCAGACCTCACAGCGTGAGTGAGAACGGCGGGCCAGGAGGCGGCCGAACGCACTGAGCGCCGCCAGTCGTTCCCGGTGTTGATCGAAGCCCTTGGCCATGTTGAACTCCCTGCTCGTGGTTCGTCTGACTGTTCGTATTGTAGCGATCTTCTAGCGTCCTGAGGAGCTTGCCCGATGTCGCGACGCGTCCTGATTCTCTGCACCGGCAATTCGTGCCGCAGCCAGATGGCGCAGTATCTGTGGAGTGAGTTGGGGGGCGGCGGGTGGGACTGCCATTCCGCGGGGTCGCGGCCGGCCGGCTTCGTGCACCCCGAGGCGCTGGCGGCGCTCGCGGAGATCGGGATCGACGCTCACCAGGCGCGGTCGAAGCCGGTCGACGAGTTCGCGCGCCACTCCTTCGACCTCGTCATTACCGTTTGCGATAGCGCTCACGAGGCGTGCCCAGTTTTCGCCGGGGCGATTCGGCAGGAGCATTGGCCGTTCGACGATCCGGCGGACGCGACGGGGTCCGACGCCGAGGTTCGTGACGTGTTTCGTCGGGTGCGGGACGAGATCCAGCAACGCATCGCTACGTTCCTGGCTGCGGAGCGAAGCGCCCGGGTCGACGCGTTCCGCGGCTGGATGGAGAACTTGCTCGATCTCTATCCCAGTCCGATCGCGGCTTCGCGAGAAGAAGCGTTTCGGACGCTCGTCGCCACGACCGCCAACCACCTAGCAGGTGCCGATCCGACCTGGCCGCAGGTGCCGATGCTGTTGCGCGAGCACTTCGCAGAACTCGGTTGGGAGTGGAATGGCATCTACGCGCTGCGCACCGGCGTGCTGCAGCTGGTGACCGCCGCAGGTCCTCCAGTTTGCGCAACTTTGGAGCGTACCGGTGGCGTCGGTAGCTCGGGGATGTGTCACGACGCGGTGCTGATGGGGCAAGCCATTGTCGCCGCGCGGGCCAAACGGTGGCCGGGCTATGTGTCTTGCGACGGCGAGAGTGGATTGGGCACAGTCGCCGGCATGGCGGTTCCGCTTCGCAACCCCGGTGGGCAGATCGTCGCAGTTTGGGATCTCGACAGCACGCAACCGCTGCTCCCTGAAGACGTCTTCTTCTGTGAACGCTATCTCGCGTCACTGGGCCCGTTCGAACCGTGGCCAGCGATGTTTCGCTGAAAGGTGTCGATGAACGAACAGACCATCAAGCTCGACCAATTCTTGAAGTGGATCGGGATCGCCGAAACCGGAGGCCACGCCAAGATCCTCATCCAAAGCGGCGAAGTGCGCGTCAACGACACCCTCGAAACCCGCCGCAGCCGCCGCCTCCACCCCGGCGACACCGTCGAAACCCTCGGCGAACAACACACGGTAACTCTCCCCCCACCGCCTCCTCAGGGTACTCCTCGGCCCTAGAACTGCGGCGCTCCCGCGACGAAGGCGACTCCTCCCCGAGGAGGTCGTGATTACACTCCCAGATCCCGTCCACAGGGGCGCGACGAGCCTAAACACGCGCAGGATCTGGGGGGTTAGGTGAGGAGATGGGCGACGGCTTCGCGTTCTTGTTGCAGTTCGGTTGTGGATTTGGTCAGGAGAGCGCGTGCGTAGTCGTCGATCTCGAAGCCGGGGACGATTTCCCAGTTTCCGGCGCCGTCGGTTGTGCATGGGAACGACGAGATGATGCCCTCGGGGACATCGTAGGCGCCGTCGGAGAGGACGCACAGAGCAACGGGGTCAGCTTTGCTCGTTTTCCCGTACAGTGCGGCGGCATGTTCGACTGCGGCGTTTGCGGCAGACATCGCAGACGATTTGCCACGAGCTTCGATGATGGCCTTGCCGCGCTCTTGCACCTGCGAGATGAACGTATTCTGCAGCCAGTTGTCGTCGCCGATGACGTCACGGGCTGGCTTGCCGTCAATCTGTGCATTCGTCCAGTCGGGGAACTGGGTGTTACTGTGGTTCCCCCAGATCACCATGTTCGTGACGGCTGTTGAGTGCGTCCCCGACTTCTCCGCCAGGAGCGCTTTCGCACGATTCTGGTCGAGCCGCGTCATCGCGGTGAAGCGATCGTTGGGCACGTCCGGAGCACTGTGCATCGCGATCAGGCAGTTTGTGTTGCAGGGGTTTCCAACGACGACGACGCGCACGTCGGCAGACGCGTGATCGTTGATCGCCTTCCCCTGAGCCGTGAAGATCGGACCGTTCTCGAGGATCAGATCCTTGCGCTCCATCCCCTTGCCTCGCGGCTTGCTGCCGACCAGCAGCGCGAGGTCGACGTTTTTGAAAGCGACGTCCGCTTGATCGGTCGTGATGATGTCTTGCACCAATGGAAACGCGCAATCGTTGAGCTCCATGGCAACGCCCTCGAGAGCCTGCATCCCAGGTGGGATTTCGAGGAGCTGCAAGATCACAGGGGTGTCCGGTCCGAAGACACGGCCGCACGCAATCTCAGGGAGCAAACTGTAGCCGATCTGTCCGGCAGCGCCTGTTACGGCGACTCTCTTGGCTCGAGACATGTGGAACCTTCCATGAAATCGTCAGTGAAAGTCGACGCCGTCGCCGACCGACCTGGGAGTTTCGAGCCCCCGCGGCAGAAGTCAAGGTTTCCGAAGTGGCCCGGCCGTTCCCCGTTTGCTCGTTGCAACTTCTTCGAGCTTCGTATAAAGAACCGTGGCAGAGGATCTTACCGCGGGATCCCGGGCCCATAGGAGCACCTGGGTCCACATGTCGTGCGGCATGGGGACAGAGGGCTTCGAAGGAGGAATCATGCGACGACTGGTACTCGCATTGTTGTGCGTTGGTCTCGTCTCGTCTGTCGGCTGTGTTGGCGTGCGGATGAGTGAGCAGGACGCGACGGTGCACGCAGAGTGCTTCCGTATCTTTGGTTTTGCCATCCCCAAGGATGACCAAACCGAAGCGCGCCGCGTTTGGGAAGACAAGTGTGGAGACTACGTCGAAACCACGACGTACTCGACGGCTGCAGACTGGACTTCCGTCTGCGGTGTGTTGGGGAACATCATGGGCTTCCACCACACGGTGATTTCCGGCAACAAGTAGGAGATCGCGCTCAGCGAAGAACCGGCGCAGGAGACCCCACCTCCTGCTCCGGTTTTTTTGATGTCAGCGCAGTGGCCAGCGCCGACAACTCACTCGTCTGCAAACCGTAGCGACACCGAGTTGATACAGTATCGAATCCCTGTCGGCGGTGGCCCGTCCGGAAAAACATGCCCGAGGTGTGCGTCACAACGACTGCAGCGAATCTCGGTGCGCACCATGCCGTGACTGTCGTCGTGGATCTCTTGCAGGTGCGCGCCTTCGAGGGGCTCGAAGAAGCTTGGCCAACCGCAACCCGAGTCGAACTTCGAGTCGGATCGAAACAGCGGCAAGTCACAACAGATGCAGTGATACGTGCCGATGCCTTTGTGATCCCAGTATCTCCCCGTGAAGGCTCGTTCGGTCCCGGCCTCTCGCGTTACGTGGTATTCCTCGTCGGAAAGTTGTTGCCGCCACTCTTCGTCAGTGCGTTCGACCTTCTTGTCGTCGCTCATGCCGTCACTCCTTTGTGAGTCCCTCAACGGTGTCTTGCAGAGGCACCTGCGTGACTTGCTCGTCTTCGAGGCGCACTGCCGTGAGATCTTGGCCCCACGCACAACCCGAGTCGAGCGCCAGTACTCGCTTTGTGCGGCGGTAGCCCAATGCCGCCCAATGCCCAAAGATCACGGTGCCGCGCCACGCTTCGTCTGAAATGTGGTCGTACCACGGCAGACAACCAGCAGGCGCCTCTTCAGGTGGGCCTGTGAATTTGCATTCGTCCCCGGCCGCGTTGCAGGTCCGCATGTGAACCAGCGTTCGCAGTGCTTGATGAGCAGCGCTTGCAGGCTGCTCGTAGTAATCCCGTAGCAGGTCTGCACAGCGGGCAGAACGCAGCTCCGCTTCGAGCTCTCGTGCCTGAGCCGCGGCCGTTTCGAAGGTCCAGCTTGGATGGAGGCCCGCGTGTACCATCGTGTAGCTGTCAGCGGCGTGCAACAGCGGTCGTTGTCGCAGCCAGTCGATCAGGTCATCGCGGTCAGGTGCTGCCAGGACTTCATCGAAACGGTCGAAGCGTTTGGCTTTTCGCGCTCCCAGTGCCCGTCCGACAAGGTGCAGGTCGTGGTTCCCCAGAACGACCTTGGCGTTGGCGCCAAGCCCAGCCGCCCACCGCAGCACATTCAGTGAGTGCGGTCCGCGGTTGACGAGATCACCCACCAACCAAACCCGATCTCTCGCCGGGTCGAATGAGATCGTTGCGAGGAGCTTCTCGAGTGTCGCGAAACAACCGTGAACGTCGCCGATAGCGTACGTGGACACTGCTTCACTCCTCAGTCGTGAGTCCAGTACTGGTGGCCGCCGATCAGCTTGGCCAGTAACCGCGCGGCTGTGAACTCCGTGACTTGCTGTCCGGCGATCGGCGCCACTTCGACGACGTCAGCCCCGACCAACTGTCGCTTCTTGCAGATCTCTCGGATCAGGCCCAGTACTTGTCGATAGCTCAGTCCGCCCGGTTCTGGCGTGCCCGTGCCGGGTGCCGCTGCAGGGTCCATGCCGTCGATATCGAGAGACAGATAGACGCGCGCGGGCAGCGAACGGACAAAGTCGCGCGCCCACCCGGTTGTGTCCATCGGCGAGATGTCGTGCGCATGTAGAGGGTGCAAGTCGTTCGCGGCAACGAACTCTGCTTCCGCGGCCGAGTAGCTACGAATGCCGCACCAATGCACGGCGACGCCGTGATCGTCGATCATTCGGCGTGCGACGCATGCATGGCTGAGAGGCGTGCCACCATAGCTGCTGCGCAGATCGAGGTGTGCATCCATCATGACGAGAGCGGCGTCCTCGTGTTGCTCCAGTACCGCCTGCATCGCCCCCACGGTAACGGTGTGTTCGCCGCCGAGTGTGATCGGCAATTGACCAGCGGCGACGATCGGCCTTACGGCGTCACGGATAACGGCCACGCTGTCGGAGGGGACGTCGCCGAAGTGCAGCGGCGCCACGGTGTGCACGGCGCCGGCCGGCCAGTACGCGCGTCCCGTTTCTTCATCGTGAAACTCGAGCTCAGCGGACGCCCGGAGAATCGCGTCGGGGCCGGCCGCAGTGCCGCCGCCATAGCTGACAGTCTGTTCGAGCGGCGCTGGCACGACCACATACGAAGCGTCCGCCAGCGTCCCGTGTCCCGCTTCGTCCCCGCCAAACAACAACATCCCCTCGTCGCCCTTCATGATTGACCTGCAGTGGCTAACCGCCGCGAGCCGGGGCGGCGAGCTGGAAGCCTGCCCAGACAGCGGCTGTCCCGACAACGACATTCAAGACCACGTTCAGCAACGCCTTTGCCAGCTGACCATCCTGAAGTATCGAGTGCGTGTCCATGCCCAATGCTGAGAACGTCGTGAAGCCGCCGAGGAATCCTACGACGAGAAACAGCTTCAACTCTGGACTCAAGCCAGCATCGACATCAGAACGCGCCAGCACCAGACCTCCCACAAAGCAACCCACGACGTTGACGGTCAAGATGCCCAGAGGGTAGTTCGTGCTGTCAGTGACGCGCTGCAGCAGCAACGACACGCCATAGCGGCTCAGCGAGCCGAGTAGACCGCCGAGGCCGACCAGAACCCAGTTCATTCTCGTTGCCTCGTTTCCATGCTACAGTGCGCCGCTTGCCCGCACATGGTTGCCTCCGCGCTTGCGGTGTCAAGGGTGGGATCTTCCTCCGTCAGCGTAGAGAGCAGCGACTGTTGTTTCTAGCTCCGTCGGCTCCGCTAGATCGTGTGGAGCGCTATACCTACCACCACCACGTCCGAGCGACGCTGTTTGAGGGCGTCTACATGGGGGCGATGTGGGGCGCGCCCGACATCGCTGCGAAGAACCTCGGAGCAGGACCGCTGGCGATCACGCTGTTGACGATGGTGCCCGGCGTCGCGAGCTTGTTCTCGCTGTATCTGATTCCTCGGATCGATCGCATGCACCGTCGCACGTTGATCATGACGGCGTCGCTGCTCGGACGTCTCCCGTTCGTGCTCTTCGTGTTCTGGTGCGACATTCGTGCGTTCGTGATCTTGATCACTCTACAGTCGATCGCCAACGTCGGCATTATCTCATCTTGGAACGCGCTACTGCGCACGAACTACCGCGACCACCTGCGTGGCCGGCTGTACGGTCGCACGTCGCGCGTACAGGCTTTGCTGATCGGGGTTACGTCCATTGGGATGGGAGTCCTTCTGGACTACGAGGAGCGGGCGCTCCCCTACGTCTATGCAGTGGTCGCGATCTTTGGCGTCGTTGCGTGTTGGGTCTTCGCGAAGATCCAGGCGCGCCCGTTCCTCGTGCTGGATACGGCGACCCATCCGGCCGATGAGCCCACACCGACCACTCAGGCTTCTGCAACGACTGGAGTCACGACGTGGGCCGCGATCGGCGTGTTGGGTCGCGACCGCGCGTTTCGCTGGTTCGAGGGCTCGTTCTTCCTGTACGGAATCGCCTTCATGGCTGCCATTACCGCGCTACCGAGTTTCGGTGCCAACACGCTCGACCTCGACAACAGCCAGATGCTGGGTGCGCGGGCGCTGTTCAATCTCCTGATCGCAATCTGCACCGTGCACACAGGGGTACTGTTGGATCGACTCGGGCCGGCGAAACTGGCTGCGTTCTGCTACTTTCTGCTGGCGCTGGTCATGGTCTTCTTTGCATTCACGACGGGACCTGTTTCGTACATGCTCTCCTATATGGCGTTCGGTGTCGCGATGTCTGGCGTACAGATCGTCTGGAACATGGGGCCTGTTCACTTCGCTCCGCTGCAGGAAGCGGGTAAGTACATGGGCCTGCATATGGCGTTGGTCGGTATCCGAGCTATGTTTGGGCATCCGCTCGGAGGCTGGGTCTTGGCAGAGACCGGCAATCCACGTCTCGTATTCTGGATCAGCTGTGTCATCTTCGTGTGCGGAGCTCTGGGTATGTGGATCCTGGCGCGCCGCATGCAAGCGACCCAGGAAAGTGACGTCTGATGAGTGTCCTACTGCGAAACCTCAGCGTCTCGATTGCGAAAGACCAGAGCGCGTTGCCCGGGATCATCACCCGCCAGTTGCGCCTGCGGCGCGGTGATCTCGCGGCGTGGAAGATCGTGCGTCGCTCACTCGACAGTCGCAGTGGGCGCAAGCCGCGCTATCAGTACACCGTCGCTCTCGATCTCGCTCCCGACATCGAAGAGCGCTTGCTGACCGCGAAGCGGCCGCGCGTCGAAGCCTACACGCCCGCGATGCCGCTGCAGCCGCAGCGCCTGCCGGCCTCGAGCCCGGCGACCCCGGTGGTCGTCGGTGCTGGACCTGCCGGCGTGTTTGCTGCGTATCGCCTGGCCCAAGGTGGGGCGCGACCGATTGTGTTGGAACGCGGCCCCGAAGTGACGGAGCGCTCCAAGCGGTGGTTTGCGTTCCTGAAGGGCGGACCGTTCGACCCTGACTGCAATCTGTTGTTTGGCGAAGGCGGCGCGGGCGCCTACTCCGATGGCAAGCTCTACACGCGAGTCCGTGACCCGCGCGTGCAGGAAGTGCTCGATCTGCTCGTAGCAGCGGGGGCGCCCGCCGAGATCGCGTATGCAGCCAAGCCTCACATTGGTAGCAACCTGCTGCCGGCGATCGTCCGCAACTTCCGCAAGCAGTTGATCGAGCTGGGCGTGGAGTTTCGGTTCGACACGCTGCTCACGAACCTACAGATCGAGGACGCACCGGGCCACGCCGGCAGCGAACGTCGACTCGTCGGAGCCGAAGTCGCCGAGCAGCCGGCGCTCGCGACCGATGCACTGTTCCTTGGCATTGGGCACTCGGCTCGCGATACGTACCACATGTTGCACGACCGGGGCGTCGCCCTCGAGAACAAGCCGTTCCAGATGGGCGTGCGCATCGAGCACTCGCAGGAGTACATCGACCGCGTCCAGTATGGTAGTGCCGCAGGGGATCCAAACTTGCCACCGGCGGAGTATCAATGGGTGATTCGTCGCGACGGCGGCGATGTCTTCAGCTTCTGCATGTGTCCGGGCGGGGAGATCCTGCCGGCCACCGAGCGCGCTGGCTATATCTGCGTGAACGGCGCGTCACGCTTCAAACGGATCGGCGATTTCGCCAACAGCGGCTTCGTCGTCACGGTAGAGCCACCCACCGAAAGCGTGGGTGCCCAGCCGCTGCTGGCGCTTGAACGCCAGGCGGAAGTCGAACGGCGCGCGGCGCAGCTGACGGGGCAGCCGTTTGCTGCGCCAGCTCTGCGCCTCGGCGATTTCTTGGCTGGGGAGGTCTCCACAAGCTTGCCGCCATCGTCGTATCCTCTCGCGACGGTACCGGTCCCGTTCGACGAGTTTCTGCCGCGCAACGTCTATGAGTCGGTGCGCGATGGGCTACAACGTTTGGCGCAGCGCAAGTCGGGGTTTCTCGAAGACGCGATCGTGTTGGGTCCCGAAGCCAGGTCTTCGAGTCCCGTACGCATCGTGCGAGGTTCAGATTTTCAATCGACGAACACCCACGGCCTCTATCCGATCGGCGAGGGTGCTGGCTACGCAGGAGGAATCATGTCTGCCGCGATCGATGGGATGCAGGCGGCGGAGGCATGGCTAGCAGTGCAGGCAAGGAAACCGTAATGGCGCAAAGGGGCGCAAACGAGAACGGCTACCAACTGGTCGACAGCGGCCAGCAACAGAAGCTAGAGCGCTTTGGACCGTACACCCTCGTCCGGCCTTCTGCGCAGTCGGTTTGGCCGCGCCACAGCGACCGTGGCTGGGATGAAGCAGACGCGTCTTTCGTTCGCGACGCGACCGGCAACGGGGAGTGGCATTTCCGCACTTCCGTTCCGCAGCATTGGACGATGGATTACGCTGGCGTGACCTGGGGGCTGCAGCGTAACGACTTTGGGCATGTCGGGATCTTCCCCGAGCAAGAGCCCAGTTGGCGTTGGATCCGCGAGCAAGTCGCGCGTTGTGCGACCGCTGGCGCCGCGGCCCCTGACGTGCTGAACCTCTTCGGCTACACGGGTGGTAGTACGCTGTGTGCGGCGGCTGCTGGGGCACAAGTCGTGCATCTCGATGCGTCGAAGGTCAGCGTCCGCAATGCCAGTGAGAATGCTCGACTGTCGGGATTGGCAGAGCGGCCGGTCCGTTGGATTGTCGACGACGCAGTGCGTTTCGTCGATCGCGAGCTCCGCCGACAGCGCTGCTACCACGGCATTGTACTGGACCCGCCGACCTACGGTCGCGGCACGCGTGGGGAGATCTGGAAGGTCGAAGATGACGTGCTTCCTCTGATGGAGAAATGCGCCGCTTTGTTGCAAGACCGCGGCAAGTTCTTGCTACTGAGTAGCCACTCGCCTGGCTTCACGCCGTTCGTGCTCGAAAACCTCGCGCGTGTGTTGCCGACTGGCACGATCACAAGTGGCGAGATGGTGATGACGGACGTCGCCGGACGCCCACTCCCCAGCGGCGCCTATGCACGGTGGGAGCGATCGTGACCGAGAAGTTGACGAGCGTTCAGAACCCGCGCATCAAGCGCGTCGTAAAGCTACGGCAGCGACGTCAGCGTGAGCGTGAGAGATCGTTTCTGATCGAGGGCTACCGCGAGCTCACTCGGGCGATCGAAGGGGCCTTCCCGATCAGCGAGCTATATCACTGCCCTGAGATGTACCTCGGCGACAACGAGCCAGCGCTCGTGGCTGCCATCGCCGCGAGTGGCGCGGAGTGCTTCGAAGTGGCGCCGGTCGTCTTCGAGAAGATCGCCTATCGCGATCGTCCCGAGGGGTTGCTCGGCGTTGCCCCGACGGCCGACTGGGGGCTCGATCGGATTGACGTCAGCGGCTCACCGCTGTTGATCGTCGCGACTTCGATCGAGAAACCTGGGAACCTCGGAACGATCCTGCGCTGCGCCGATGCCGCAGGAGCCCGCGGTGTCATCGTTTGCGATCGCGTGACCGATATCTTCAACCCGAACGTTGTGCGCGCGAGCATCGGCAATCTATTCACTGTGCCGATTGCGGAGGCCGAAACCGCGGAGTTGCTGAGCTGGCTCCGGACCCACCAGATTCGTTCCGTTGCTACGTCCCCGGACGCCACCCTGTGCTAC
>JBCCHQ010000190.1:0-10114 GCA_039028735.1 Planctomycetota bacterium
CAGTTCCCAGTTCCCTTTGTCCCGTCGGGGCTAGCAGCGGTGCTGGGTGCTGGGTGCTGGGTGCTGGGTGCTGGAAAAGGGAAAAGGGAAAAGGGAAAAGGGAAAAGGGAAAAGGGGTGCTTCGGAGTGTCTCTGTTGATGCTAGCGCGTGCTCGCGTCCGTCAAGGATTCCCTTCGGCGCCTGCGGCGTCCTTTGACAGACGCTGTGCGCGCGCTTGGGGGTTGGGAAAACACCTCCAAGGAAGGAGCGCAACATGACCGTCTATCGCTGGCTATTCCCGCACGAGAGTTTGCACGTTTACCACGACGCTCAGGAGTTTCTTCGCCGCGTGCACGCACTATCGTGGCCGCGCGGGCACTGCGACCTGAAACGTCAACTGACGCGCGCCGCGATCAGTATCGCGCTCAACATCTGCGAAGGACGCGCGCAACGATTCGCGGGGAACTCCGGAACGAACTTCTACCGCATCGCTCTCGGCTCCGCCGCCGAGTGCCACGGCGCGCTCGAAGTGCTGCAGATCGTCGCCGCAACCGCACTCGATGACGAGATTCAGCTACTGCGACGAATCGGCGGACGACTCTCAGCCCTCACCAAGGCATCGGTGTAGGGCCCCAGATGCAAACCGGCCGGCACACACCCGAAGTCCAATCGAGCTGTTCCGACCGTTCCGAGCTCCCGAGCCGTCAGGCGAGGGGCGCAATAAGTAGTTCGGATCAACGCGTGAAAATCGCGGCTGCGACAAAGTCGCAAACGGCCCCCGCAGCATCCGTTCCCACCCCCCAGATGCAAACCGGCCGGCACCACCCGATGTCTCATCGAGCGTTCCGGCCGTTCCGAGCTCCCGAGCCGTCAGGCGAGGGGCCAAAAAACATAAGTAGTTCGGACCAAGGGGTGGAATCGCGGTTGCGACGGAGTCGCAAGCGCTATGCCACCCCGCCGAACTACTTCCGCTTGATCTTATGCAGCGTGTGCTTTCGCAGCCGGCGGCAGTACTTCTTCAAGCCACCCCGCAGCTTCTCGCTGATGCCACCCTTGACGTTGATCGATGTGCGGTAGTTGAGGTCACCGCTCTCGCTGCACTGGAGCCAAACGTGTTCGCGGTTGGCCTTCTTTGACTTCGCCATCGGACGTTCCTCACTGTAACTTGCGCGTAGATCTCGAATTGAAGCTCCGGACGATAGCGCTCGCCGTCGGTCGTGTCAAACCTTGCCCAGGGAATCCGCTGCTGCGCCACGGAACGGACACCGTCCAAGCTGCGTGGGAGCTCGTAATCATTTGCTCCCTTGAGACTTAGCGTCTGCTGCGAGAAAGCCGGCGAGGCTCCCTCCGGCGCCCGCACCGCTGGTGGCTGCCCCGTCGCGGCGCGCTTCCTCGACGACCTCGAGGAACAGCTGCTCGAGCCGCCGACGCGGATTCGTCACGCTGTGGACGGAGTGCCCTTCCTCTTCGACGATCTCCTGAATGCGAGTGATCGCTGTCTCGGGCAACGTGTCGGTTTCAATGACCTGATTCCCCGACACGGTCAGCAGCTCGTCCACAGTACCGACGCGGTGGATCTTGCCGCCGTACAGAAACGCCATCCGATCACAAACATCTTCAACGTCGGCAAGCAGATGGCTCGATAGCAGAATCGACTTGCCGCGCTCGCGCAGCGCCAAGATCAGATCTTTGATCTGCCGTGTTCCGATCGGGTCCAGCCCGGTCGTGGGCTCATCGAGAATCAAGAGATCGGGATCGTTGATCAGCGCCTGCGCGACGTTGATCCGGCGCTGCATGCCCTTGGAGTACTCGCCGAGCCGCCGGTCGGCGACCTCAGTCAGCCCGACCATATCGAGCAGTGTCGCGGTCCGTTCGCGACGTTCCCGCGCGTCGAGACCGAACAATCGGCCGTAGTAGTCGAGCGTCTCTTCTGCATTCAAGAAGGGATAGAGGTACGACTCCTCGGGGACGTAGCCAATGTGGCGCTTGGTTTCGACATGCGCTGGAGAACGCCCCAAGACCTCGACACTACCCGATGTTGGGAAGAGTAGTCCGAGGATCATCTTGATGGTCGTACTCTTGCCCGAGCCGTTCGGCCCCAACAATCCCAACACCTCGCCGCGCGCCATCTCGAGATCGATCCCATCGACGGCGACCACTCGGGCCCGCAGCCAGAAGTCGCGAAACACCTTCGTCAACTTCTGCAGTCGGATCACGACGTCGTTGCTCACGGGGCCTCCACTAGCGCGGCTCGAGGGTGAGAATGCCGTCCTCGAGATTGAGGTCCATGCGGAAATGATCCAGCGTGTTCAAGCCCAGCAGCCCCACGCCCTCTTGTCCGGGCATGTCCATGACGAGGACGTCGATGTCGCGGACCGGATAGCCACCGATCACGATCGAGTCGAGACGCATTTGCGGGACGGTGACCCGGCCATTGGCGGTCTGCACCCGCACGCGGGGCGCGCTACTAGGGATCCGGAGCCCCATGCTGCGAATCGTGCTGGCGGGCACCAACGTGCTCGACGCACCAGTATCGACGATAAAATCCTGGTCGTAACGCCCGTTGAGCTGCGCAACCGTGCGAATCGAGTTCGAGCCGGGACGGAAGCGAATCACAACCTTCCCCTCTTGCCCCTTCAACTGTGAAACCTGCGACGACAGGATCTTCACGAGATCGGCATGCACTGCCGGATAGCTCCGAGAACGCAGCAGCTGTTCCGCGGTCGCCCAGTCCCCCTCGAGGAGCGCGAGTTCAACGCCGCGCAAGTGCAGCTCGGCATCGCCTGGGAACGCTTGCTGCGCTTGCTGGAGCACATTCCAGCCCGTCGCCACCGACTCGGCCGCGACCAATTCACGCACCCACTGCCGATACAGCTGCAGCTCGAGTTCACGTTGCAACCGCTCATCGATCGAACCCGCGTCGGTGATTTCGGGTCCGACTCTTTGGAGGAGGCCAATGCCTTGCGCCGCACCCAGCGACTCGGCGACGGCTGTGGCCATCACAACGAGCAGTTGCGGATCGGCCGCCTCCAACAAGACGGTGTCGTCGAAGCGAGTGGCGCACCAGTTCAGTTGCGCCGCGTCCCCCGCATGCACGATAGGACTGAGCAGCTGTTTGACTTTGACTGTCACGGCTGTCGCACGATAGAGCTGCGGCGTTTCCTCAGCGAGCAGCCGCGGTAACACGTGGCAGCCCTGCGTGAAGGCATCGATGCGATCGAGCGCCGATAGGGCTCCGTTCTCCGCCATCGTCCGCGCGAACCACTCCTCGCGCCCCCCCGCAAACGTCAGATTGAAGAAGTCCATCACGCGGGTACCGGTGACGAGATCTTCGCCGAACAGACCCTCCCACAGCCAAACTTCACCAGGTTCGTGTTCGCCGAACGTCCAGCCGACGACCGCCGAACCTTGCACGATGACGCCGGGTCGACCCAGCCCCTGCGTGGGAGCAAACGACGAGAAGTCGCCGTGGCGAGTCAGAAAGCCGACGCGAACGTCATCGACGCTCTGCCCCGAGTACGGCAACCAGGTCAGCTTCTCGTTGCGGTCCCAAGGCCGAAGCTCGGGCCCAGGCACTGGTTCGTCGACCGCCAACTTCCACAGACCAATGCGCGACCCGGTGCGCCAGTAGCCGTCAACGATGTCGATCGACTGCCCGCTACTGAGCTTGGCCTGCCAGTTCGTGCCGCCCAGACACGCGCGCCGCGGCAACACGACCCATGATCCGGCCACGACCGCTGCTGGCACCGCGGCCAAACGACTCGACCACGCGTCGGAGATCGTCACCTGCGCGACCTGCAGGACACGCTCGGTGTCCCCTTCCATGCGCACTGTGGCGGCTGTTTCGTCAGGTTCTGCGAGGTCCGCCACGGGCGCGACGATCGTGTCGCCATCGGAGAAGGAAACGTCGGCGGGACGGTTTTCGAACTCTCGGGGCTCCGAGCCAGGGTCGCGCACGGGTGCCGGCGCCCCACGGTCCTGGTTGCGCAGCAGAAGGTAGCCGCCCCCAACGATCACGCAACCGAGGACGACCCCCACGACCACTGCGAGCACGACCCGTGTCCCCGATCCAGAGCCCCCCGCCGCGGCGCCGCGCCGTGTACGCATCGGCGCCCCGCACTGGTCACAGAAACCAGCTGCGTTGTGGTTGTAGCTCAGACACTTCGGGCACTGCATGGGCAGCTCCTCTGCACGGGGCAGCTCCTCGGGAAGGGACCTCGGGCTCCGACGTCGCCAGCGCAACGTCGCCCTCCTAGAGGGTAGCGGTGCGCCTGTACCTGTTGCAACGTCTGAATCCGCCGCAACGTCCCCACTTCTTCCATTTTCTGACGCGCATTTGGGGTTCGCCCGAGCACCTTTTGGGTTGCCACCTAGGGGGGCACTGCTATCCTCCGGCGTCACTTCGACGCCTTGCCCGAGCAAATGGAAGGCAGCTCCCGATGCGGCTCATCAGCAGTCAGATACGGACCGACGACCCGCAGTATCGCGCGAATCTCGCGGCCTCTCAGGAGCGTCTCGCGCTACTCGCCGAACGCCGTGAGTTCGCACAAAGTGGCGGTCGCGACGCCTCGATCGAACGCCACCGTTCTCGCGGCAAGCTGTTTGTCCGCGATCGCATCGATCTACTGCTGGATGAGGGTTCGCCCTTCCTCGAGATCGGGACCCTTGCGGCCTGGGGGCAATACGATGACGCCGCCCCAGCGGCCGGGATCGTCACCGGCATTGGCACGGTCGAGGGACGCCAAGTCATGGTCGTCGCCAACGACGCGACCGTAAAAGGGGGCACCTACTTCCCGCTGACCGTGAAGAAGCACCTGCGGGCGCAAGAGATCGCCGAGCAGAACCAGCTGCCGTGTGTCTACCTCGTCGATTCTGGCGGCGCTTTCTTGCCGCTGCAGGACGAGGTGTTTCCCGACCGCGACCACTTCGGCCGCATCTTCTACAACCAAGCCCGTATGTCGGCGCAGGGGATCCCGCAGATCGCCGTCGTCCTAGGATCTTGCACCGCCGGCGGCGCCTATGTGCCGGCAATGAGCGACGAAGCGATCATCGTTCGCAACCAAGGCACGATCTTCCTCGGCGGACCACCGTTGGTGAAAGCGGCAACCGGCGAAGAGGTCAGTGCCGAAGACCTGGGAGGCGGCGACGTACACTGCAAAGTCAGTGGCGTCACGGACTCGCTGGCGCGCGACGATGCGGACGCGCTCGAAATGGCGCGCGCCTGCATCGCGAACTTGAATCGCGCACCGCTGCGGGAGGTCGACCGCGTTGCTCCCCAGGACCCGGCCTATCCACCGGAGGAGCTCGACGGCATCGTGCCGATGTCGACGCGACAGCCTTTCGAAGTTCGAGAAGTGATCGCTCGCATCGTCGACGGCAGTCTTTTCTCGGAGTTCAAACAACACTACGGCACTACACTCGTGTGCGGCTTCGCTCGGATCCACGGCTACCTCGTCGGCATCCTCGCCAACAACGGTGTGTTGTTCTCCGAATCGGCGTTGAAAGCGACACACTTCGTCGAGCTTTGTTCGCAGCGCCACATCCCGCTGATGTTTCTGCAGAACATCACTGGCTACATGGTCGGCAAAGAGTACGAGCGCGGCGGCATTGCCAAGGACGGCGCCAAGATGGTGCACGCCGTCGCAAACGCCGCGGCACCGCGCTTCACGGTTGTCATTGGCGGCTCCCACGGCGCTGGCAACTACGGCATGTGTGGCCGCGCCTACCAGCCCCACCAGATGTGGATGTGGCCCAACAGTCGCATCTCGGTCATGGGTGGTGAACAAGCGGCACAAGTGCTGCTGACCGTCAAGAAGGATCAGCTCGCCGCCAAGGGGAAGTCCATGACACCGGAAGAAGAACGCGCGATCGTCGGACCGATCGAGGAGAAGTACGAAAAGGAGGGGAGTCCCTACTACTCGACTTCTCGCATGTGGGACGACGGGATCATCGCCCCGGCCCAGACGCGCGATGTATTGGCGCTGGGCATCGAAGCTTCCCTCAACGCACCGGTCGTCGAACGACGCATCGGCATCTTCCGAATGTAGGGAGCTATGGAACACGTCCTCGTGCAACGCAACGGCAGCCGGGCGACTGTCGTCATGGATCGCCCTGACGTCCACAACGCCTTCAACGATGTGGTCATCACCGAACTGACAGACACGTTTCGCGAGCTCGGCAACGACCCCAGCGTCCGCGTCATTGTGCTCTCGAGCACCGGCAAGTCGTTCTCGGCCGGTGCCGACCTCAATTGGATGCGACGTATGATCGACTACTCGCGCGACGAGAACATCCGCGACGCGATGGCGCTGGCAACCCTGTTTCGCACGATCGATGAAACCCGCAAGCCTGTCATCGCCCGCGTCCATGGAGCTGCGCTGGGTGGCGGCGCCGGCCTGGTAGCTGTCGCTGACATTGCGATCGCAACCGAGCGCGCGAAGTTTGCGTTCTCGGAGGTGCGCCTGGGCATCATCCCTGCCGTCATTTCTCCGTTTGTGATTGCCAAGATCGGTGCCGGCGCAGCCCGCCGCTACTTCTTGACAGGAGAGCGCTTCACGGCACAGCGCGCGCTCGAGATCGGGCTCGTTTCTACTGTTGTCGCCGCAGACGAGATCGACCCGACGATCGATCAGCTGTGCGACGACATCGCACAAGCAGCCCCAGAGGCCGTGGGTCATGCCAAACATCTCATCGAGCAAGTGCTCGCGACAACGGACGCTGCGGCTGCGGATCGACTGACTGCAGAACTGATCGCGGACCGCCGCGCTTCAACCGAAGGGCAAGCTGGGATGCGATCCTTTCTCGAGAAACGCAAACCAGCGTGGCTCGAGGGTGACGGAGGACAACGCGAATGACGAACCTGAAGCGCGTCCTCGTCGCCAACCGCGGCGAGATAGCCCTGCGACTGCTGCGCGGCCTGCAGGCCCTCGGCAAAGAAACCGTCGCGGTCTATTCCGAAGCGGACGCAGCAGCCCCGCACCTGCGCGCTGCGCACCAAGCCATCTGCGTCGGCCCGCCCCCCCCGGGCGAGAGCTATCTCAAGATCGACGCGCTGATCGCTGCGGCGCAAGCCAGCGGGGCGGACGCGATTCACCCTGGCTACGGCTTTCTGTCAGAGAATGCCGACTTTGCTGCTGCAGTCGAAGCGGCAGGGCTGACTTTCATCGGCCCAACCGCGACTTCGATTCGTGAAATGGGTGACAAGACGACTGCCGGCGAGATCGCTCGCGCGGCCGGGATTCCAACAGTGCCCGCCCACCAGCCCGACGGAGAGGTCGATGCGGCAAAGCTCCAGGCCGCGGCGAAAGAGATCGGTGTTCCCGTCCTCGTCAAGGCGGCGGCGGGCGGCGGCGGCAAAGGGATGCGGATCGCGCATTCGATCGCTGAGATACCAGACTTGGTCGAAGCAGCATCGCGGGAAGCACAAAATGCTTTCGGTGACGGCCGTGTGTTCCTCGAGCGCTACCTCGAGAACGCACGCCACGTGGAAGTACAGGTCGTGGGTGACGGCGCTGGCCATGCCCTCGTCCTCGGAGCCCGTGACTGTTCAACACAGAGACGCCACCAGAAGCTCATCGAGGAGTGCCCACCACCGCAGCTACCCACCGCAACTCATGACGCCATGCTGGCGGCCGCCCGATCGCTGGTCGAACGCAGCAACTATCGCGGCGCGGGCACCGTAGAGTTCATCCTCGCTAACGACGGCGCGTTCTACTTCTTGGAGGTGAACACGCGCCTGCAGGTCGAGCACCCGGTAACGGAGTGCGTGTACGGCGTCGATCTCCTGGAACTGCAGGTGTCGGTTGCCGAAGGCCGAGGCTGGCCCAAGGAACTCGAGCAACGGCAGCCGCAAGGGCATGCTGTCGAGGTGCGCGTCTACGCCGAGAACCCGGCCGCGGGCTTCTTGCCGTCGACGGGAACCCTGACCGAAGTCGTCTGGCCGCAAGGTCCAGGCGTACGAGTCGATGCTGGAGTCGAACGCGGCAACGAGGTTTCGATCTATTACGACCCGTTGCTCGCGAAGATCATCACGTACGGCGAGGACCGCGATCGAGCACTGGATCGCATGGAGCAAGCATTGGCAGAGACCTTCCTGGCTGGAGTGGAAACCAGCGTTCAGTTTTGCCGCGAACTGATCGCGCACGAAGATTTCCGAGCGACCAGAGTGCACACGACCTACGTCGCGGAGAAACTCGAGAATGCCGCCCCCGCGCCCCCGCGCGACGACGACCCGTGGTGGCAAGCTGCAGCGTGCGTCGGCTGGAACCTCGGCCAGCCCGATGCGAGCGGCAGCGGCCCCAGCACCCGACAGCCGGGCGCCTGGGACACGCTCCGCGATTGGAGGGCGACCCCATGACGACCCCATCCCCGACCGGCCGCACCAAGGCGACGATGCAACAGCGCGACGGCTCGTACTGGGTCAGTGCTCCCGGCGTCGAAGAACCGTTTCGCGTCGTCGCTTGGACCCCACCGCGCCTGCTGCTCGAGCACGCCGGCGAAGTGCGAGCGTTCACGGTCGCGCCCGGGGCCGACGGTGCGGTCTGGCTGCACCACGACGGCGAGACGCGTTGCATCGCAAAGCCTGATCGCCGCGGGGCCGCCGGCGCCGCAGCTCATGAAGGACACGACGACCTGTCCGCGCCGATGCCTGGCAAGGTGCTCGAGGTGTTGGTCGCCGAAGGAGACACCGTCGAAGCCGGGCAACGACTCGTCGTCATCGAGGCGATGAAGATGGAGAATCCTTTACGCGCCCCGCACCACAGCATCGTCACGAAGATCCACGTCGGTGTGGGCGATGCGGTCGCACCAGGAGACTCGATCATCGAGTTGGATCAAGCGCCGGCCGAGGCCAGCGCGGATTGAGGTGACTGTCGTGCCGTTGAAGAGTGGTCTACCCCGCCGTGTACGCGTCGTCGAAGTCGGCCCTCGCGACGGCCTCCAGAACCAGCCCGAAGCCATCGCCGCCGCCGACAAGATCGGCTGGATCGAGCGGTTGGCGGCTGCGGGTCTCGAAGAGATCGAAGGTACGGCATTCGTGCACCCAAAGTGGGTACCGCAACTCGCAGACGCCGCCGAGGTCGGCGCGAAGCTACCGGAGCTAGTCGCGCGCCCTTCGGCACTCGTACCCAACCGGGCCGGTCTCGACCGCGCGTTGGACGCAGGACTCAACAGAATCGCGTTGTTCACCGCAGCATCCGAGACCTTCTGCCAGAAGAATACGAACTGCAGCATCGACGAATCCTTGGATCGTTTCGCTGAAGTGTTTGCAGCCATCGCAGATCGCGGAACGCGCACTTGGGTACGCGGCTACGTCTCGACGTGCTTCGGCTGCCCGTACGAAGGAGACGTCGCCGTCGATACCGTCGTGCGCGTGACAGAACAGCTTCTGCAGTTGGGCGTCGATGAGATCGCGATCAGCGACACGATCGGGACTGCAACGCCAGCACAGGTCGAGCGAGTCATTGAGCGGACAGCAAGCGTCGCTGCCCTCGAGCAGCTGGCGCTACACTTTCACGACACGCGCGGGCTCGCGCTCGTGAATGTCTGGGCGGGGCTGCGCCTCGGTGTCACGACCTTCGACGCAGCCGCTGGTGGCCTGGGTGGCTGCCCCTACGCGCCCGGAGCATCGGGTAACCTTGCGACCGAGGACTTGATCTACTTCCTCGACTCACTGGGGATCGACACGGGCGTCGACTTGCAGAAACTCGTCGCGGCGACCTTGTGGTTCGAGCAACGCTGCAACGCGACGTTCCCGGGACGTGTCCTCGCGTCGCAGCGTCCAGCGCAGTAGCCTCGAGGCGAAGGAGGCACGGCAGTTGGACGACGAGCTGACCTGGCGACCGGGGCGCCCCGTCCCGATGCACGAAATCTCGTTCGAAATGGATGCTGCTGGCGGCCCCGGCGGTCAACATGCCAACCGCTCGGCCACGCGGGTCTCCCTCGTGTGGGTACCGGCCGATTCCGAGGCCTTCTCCGATCGTGAGAAAGAGCGGATCCAGGAACACCTAAAGACGCGGATCAATCAGCGCGGCGAGCTGCGCTTGCGCTCTAGCGAAGAACGCAGTGCCGCCGGCAACCGTCGTCACTGCCTGGAGTTGCTGGTCTCGTTGCTGCAGCAGGCGTTGACGATCCGCA
>JBCCHQ010000191.1:0-9898 GCA_039028735.1 Planctomycetota bacterium
CTCCTCGCCGGCCAGGCGCTTCATCTCGCGTCTTAGCTCTTCGACGTGGGGTCCCTCCTGCAGCATCTCGAGACCCCGCTCGACCCACACACGCCCCTCTGCAGTGACATCGATCGTTTCGACTTGGCGCTTCGCCAAGGCGCCGAGAGACTCCAGCATGGAATTGCGCGTAATGCGCAACGCCAGCGAATCCCAACGGCCAGAAAAGCTGTTCTCTTCCCAGCTGCGAACGAACGGAATGATGTAGCTCGCCTGTCCAATGCGATAGTACAGCTGCACGACATCGGCGAGGTCACGCTTCGTGCGAATGGCAATGTCTACGCAACACAAACCGGCTGTCATGTAGCCAAACCGGGTCAGTCGCTTGGCGGTCTCTTTGTCGAAGCCCTGCTCTCGATAGTGGCGTTCCATGCTGGCTTGCCGTTGGCGCTCGGGCTTGGGCAACTGCTGCGCAACGATCTCCTCGTAGCGGGCCATCTCGGCACGATACTCGTCGCGCTGGGCAGCAATTCGGGTGAGGCGACAATCGTGGTGCGCTGCCAACAACCACGCTACCGCGCGGCGTGCTGCTTCCTCGACCTCATGAATCGCCGCGTACTGCGCGGTTGCTGGAACGCTGTTGTCACCCCCCTCGATCACGTTCTTGATGGCATCTCCATCGAAGAGCTCATGAGCCAACAAGTAGGCGGTAACGATGCGTCCCAGGTCAGCTCCGGTTTCCCGCTCTACGTCGAAGAAGAAGCTGGCGCCGGCGTGATCGATGATCTGGTTTGTGACCATGGTCAGCGCAATCTGACGCCCCAACAAGTGCTCACTCAATTCCGCACCGCAGCGCTCGAGGAGGCGCTGCGGAAAGTAGGAGCGATAGAATCGACTCAAGTCGGGCAGCGACTCTTCGGGAGCCCGCAGCAGGTGTTCGTACAGATCCATCTTGCAGTACGCTGCAATCTGAGCCAACTCAGGGCGCGTCATCCCCAACCCCTGAGCATGACGTCGCAGGATCGTCTCCAGGTTCGGGAGGTTGTCACGATCGCGCACTACCCAATCGCGATCCTCCAGCGCCTTGATTGCGCGGTCGAACGAGAACAGGTCCTGGCGACTGCGACGTTCATCCAGGGACAACAGCAGGCCCTGATCACGGTTCGACGCGAGCACCGCCGCGCAGACTTCGTCAGCGAGCTGCTGCAACAGCTCGTTGCGCTCCTCCCTAGTCATCTTGCCAGCGGCGATCTGGCTCTCCAGGAGGATCTTCAAGTTGACCTCGTGGTCGGAACAGTTGACTCCGGCAGAGTTGTCGACGAAGTCCGTGTTCACACGGCCGCCATTGAGGGCGTACTGCACGCGTCCCATCTGAGTCGCGCCGAGGTTACCGCCTTCGCCAATCACACGCGTCCGCACTTTACTGGCGCTCACACGAATCGCTTCGTTGGACATGTCGCCAACGTCACGGTTGTCCTCCGTCGAAGCTTTGATGTACGTCCCAACGCCACCGTTCCAGAGCAGATCAACTTTCAGCATCAGGATGCGGCAGATGACTTCTTCGGGAGGATGCTCACCAGGCTCCATTCCCAGCATCTTGCTCGCTTGCGGCGACAGTCGGACGTGCTTGGCGTTGCGAGAATAGACCCCGCCCCCGCCAGAGAGGACTTCGGGACCGTAGTCCTTCCAAGTGGATCGCGGCAATCGCGACAGCCGCAGTCGCTCTTCGAACGACCGTCGTGCGTCCGGATCGGGATCAAGGAAGATGTGCTGGTGGTTGAAAGCGGCCAGCAGCCGAATTTTCTCTGACAGCAGCATGCCGTTGCCAAAGACGTCTCCGGACATATCGCCGATACCAACGACAGTGAACTCATCGTGGGCGGGATCGATTCCAGCTTCGCGGAAGTGACGGACGACCCCCTCCCACGCACCGCGGGCTGTGATGCCCAGCGCTTTGTGGTCATAGCCCTGGCTTCCCCCGGACGCAAACGCATCACCGAGCCAGAAGCCACGCTGCTGTGAGATCTGATTCGCTGTGTCGGATAGATGGGCCGTCCCCTTGTCGGCAGCCACGACCAGGTAGGCGTCATCCCCATCATAGCGAACGACGGACGGCGGAGGCACGATCTTGCCATCCACGACGTTGTCCGTCACATCGAGAATACCGTTGATGAAAATGCGGTACATCTCATCGGCCTGCCGCCGCAGGTCGTCTGGGTTCTCGACGACCTTACGAACGACGAAGCCCCCTTTCGCGCCCACTGGCACGATCAGTACGTTCTTGACCATCTGGGTCCGCATCAACCCCAGCACTTCCTCACGGAAGTCGCTCGGGCGATCGGACCACCGGATGCCACCGCGAGCCAGGCGCCCACCACGAAGGTGAACCCCCTCCATGCTGTAGTGGTGTACGTAGATCTCTCTCCACACGCGTGACTGATCTCCAACGATCAGTTGCGTGGCGTCGATCTTGAACACGATACGGTGGTCGCCGGCTTCACTAAGTTGATAGCGATTCGTCCGCACGGTGCACGAAAACAGGTTGAGTAGTGTTCGAAAGAACTGATCCTGAGCGCTCGAGGGGACGTTGTGGAGCGCCGCTGTGATCTCGGCCTCCATGGTCTTCACACACTCACGACGCTCGTCCATCGTCAATTCGAGGTGTGGATCGAATTTCGTTGCGTACAGATCCAACAGCGCCCGAGTGATATCTGTGTACTGCCGCAACGTGCTCCGCATGAACTGGAACGTGCTGGGAACGCCGAGTTGTCGCAGGTAGTGCAGATAGGCGCGCAGCAGGTCGACGTCGCGCCACCCCAGCCCCACCTCGACCGTCAATCGGTTCAAGGGGTCGTTGGCCACGCGATCGGCGAAAACGCTCCGTAGCGCATCGAGAACAAGCTCCTTCTGCGCGAGCAGCGAGTGCTCGGGACTATCGACACCTGCGACACGAAACGAATCAATGTGTAGCTCATCGCCACTCGCCGGCATGACTCGATGGTGCGACTGATCGACGATCTGCAGACCGAAATTGTCGAGCACGGGCAAGATGCGCGACAAGTAAATGTTTTGCTTCTGATACATCCGCAGGCGCACGCGGCGCTGCTCGCGGTCGCGTTGATTGGCAACGATGTCGAGCGCGATGCCACCCTCGCCATCGGGAATACTCTCGAGCTGCTGCACATCGCTGACGGTCTCGGTCGAGGAGTGCTGCAGTTGATACTCTTCAGAGAAGCCGCGGTGGTAGCGATCCCACAGGAGCTGGGCGCGTGCGCTGCCCTCCTTGCCGGACAAGGCTCGAAAGAAGCGTTCTTCCCACGAACCGGCAACTGCGCGCACGGCCTCGTCGAGCTCTTCGCGGGAGAACTCGCGAAAGCTCTCCGCTGCGGTAAAGAAGAACGTCAGCAAGATCGTGTCGAACTTGCCGAAATAGACCCGCGAATCGGAGTAGGTCGCTCCGAGGCCATCGATCAGTACGGATTCGATGTGTCGCCGCAGGTTCTCGGAGTAGCCATGGCGCGGCAGCACCAGAAAATAGAGCGCCTTGCGATTCTCATCGTCAACGGTGACGTGGGTACGCAGTTCCTTGGCCTTCTCGACATACAAGATCGACTCGATGATCTGAGCGATCTCAGTCGTCGGGGCCTCGAAGAGAAACTCCACGGGAATTGAATCGAACGCATTCGTGTACGATTTCCAGCTGATCGAGCCGCGGCGGTGGCCGGCTTGCATCCGCAGTTCATGCAGCTTTAGCCGTACCAACGGAATCTGGCTCCCTGGCGTCTTGATCGCTCGAAATGTGAAGAGGCCACGCACATGATAAGTGCCTTCGTGTTCCCCTTCGCTGTCGTAACTACGCAGCAGAAAGTTGTCGATCTTCCCAGCGCGGTGGATCAGCGACTCTTCTTGACTCTTGTACGAGGCGACCCATGAGTCGAGGTTCAGCTTGCCCCGCGCCATCGCACTGATTCGGTCGCCACAACGGGCACGCTCGTCGTCGAGCACAGCCGAGTAACCGAGCTCTCGCGTGGTGTCTGGCAGTGGCGGGCCATCCGCTTCTTTGGGATAGAATGAAATACCCATCAAGACGAAGTTGTCATCCAGCAGCCACTCGACGAGAGCCCGCGCGTCGCCGATCATCTCGACGACATCTTCTGGCGCAGTGCTCGCCAAACGCCGGTACGACCGCGAGACCGAGCGCAGGCACGTCTTCATCTTCTTGAAGTCACCGACGACCTGTCGCGAGATCTCGAGGCGGTTGCGCAGCTCTCCTTCGAGAGTCGCACGGAACTCTTCGTGCAACGCGCCAGCAATCTCGAATCTAGCGACGATTTCTGGGTTGGCCTTCGGACCGTCGGTTTCGAGTGAACGCACAACTCCCGAACGATCGCGCTGCACCGGGATACTAAGATAGACACTTGCCAGAACACGCAGCCCAGTGAACTCCAGCAGCAGGCGCAGCGTGTCGACGACGAACGGCTGATCTGCCAACGCAACTTCGAGCATTGTGTTCTCGGTGATCGCATCACCATCGCCGTAGCGCACTGGCTCTGTACGGATCAGGATCTCGTGACGGGTGCGACGCTCGAGGAACTCGTACGTACGGGCCAGCTGCTCGACCAGCACCACATCTTCGTAGTGCAAGCGGTAGCGTTCATCGCAGGCTTCATCGACCCAATCGACGAACCGTCGTAGCAGAGCCGGGTCGCTCTTCGTTACTGGCAGATTCACAGCCGCACCGATCAAGTCGGCGAGGCGGCTCGATGTTCTCATAGTCACACGCTCCGCTCCGCCGTCGGCGGCCGCTCTTCGTCTCAAACCCTAGCGATGTCCAATACGCCGTGTCTCCCGAACATGCTATTTATCGGTTGGATCCCGGCAGGGGAAGTCATGCTGTCGCCTTTTTTTTGACTTCGTCGGAGATCGGCTCGAGGACGGCCGAAGCGCGGTTCGCCCCGCGATCGGCGGGCGCCCACACGCAGCCGGAAATCGGGCTGACGGGAACGCCTACAGCGACCACGCCGTTGTCCCAGAGACGAGAAACGGGGCCTCCTTGTAGCGTTGAGCAGGCGCCGCTACCATGCCGCCTGCCATGCCCCCTGCCATGACGGGGCTCTGGAGCCGGGTCTGGAGCCACCGAGGCGGCGTATCGCAGGTACGAAGAAGGTCGGAGAGTCAGAAGAGATGACACCTCAGAGCAGCACCAGCGCGTCCGAGTCGTTCACACCCCTTGATCCGCACCGCGTAGCCGAGCTCAATCGGCTGCACAGCTTCCTCCGTGAGAGCAGCGAGGAGGATCGCGAGCAAAAGCGCTACGGCCAGGCAGCGGAGTCGCCAGAGGCCTGCCTCTGCATCCCAGTCGGGTATCAGATCGACCACAGCCACATCCCCCAGCGGATCCTCGATGTCGACTACGGCTGCGGTGACCCAACCCAGTACGCCCGCGAAGGAGACACGGTCCTCGACTTGGGCTCTGGATCGGGCAAGCACTGCTTCTTGATGGCACGGACGGTCGGCGCCCAAGGCCGAGTCATCGGCATCGACAAGACTCCGACCATGCTCGAGCTCGCCCGTGGCGCCGTCGATGAAGTCTGCGGCGCACTTGGATATCCGGAACCGAACGTCGAGTTCCGCCGCGGCCACATCGAGAACCTGAAGTGGAGTCTCGACAAGATCGCTGGCTGCACCAACGGTTCGCTGCCCAGCGACTACGACGCCCTCGAAGGGCTGGCGCGCACCCTGGAAGAAGAGCCGCTCGTCGCCAGCAACTCCATCGACCTCGTCGTTTCCAATTGCGTTTTGAATCTGGTCGCCGACCACAAGAAGCCGGCTCTGTTCGGTGAGCTCTTTCGGGTGCTCAATCGTGGTGGACGCGCAGTCATCTCAGACATCGTCGCGGAACAAGACGTCCCCCAGAGCCTCAAGGACAACGACGACCTGTGGACCGGCTGCATCTCTGGGGCGCTGCGCCGCGATCGCTTCCTGCAGGCCTTTCTCGACGCTGGCTTCCACGGAGTGGAAGAGCTGTCGTCGTTCCACTGGCAGACCGTTGACGGGATCCACTTCCACTCTGTCACGCTGGCAGCATACAAGGGGAAACAGGGGCCTTGCTGGGAGACCTATCGCAGCGCCTACTACACGGGGCCTTTCTCGTCTGTTGAGGACGACGACGGCCACCGCTACGAACGGGGCAGCGCGGTGCCCGTTTGCGAGAAGACCGCGAACCTGTTGCTGAAAGAGCCGTACGCGGGACACTTCCTTGTCACGGACGGCATGATCGACGAGTCAGAGCACGTGCCCTTCGATTGCAGCGGCAAGGCACAACGGGGCAGCCTCCCCGAAGCCATCGCCAAGGAGCTGCGAGCCAAGCCGGGTCTCACGAGCGGCGAAGCCTGCAACGGCCCGGACTGCTGCTAGCCCGCGCGGATGACCGACCAACCGAACAAGAGTGACAGCGAACCCAACGCGGGGGACCCCGCTGCCGATGCGGCAGCTCAGACCCCCGCCGAGGCAGCTGCCATCGCCGCTGCGCAGCAGAAGATGATGGCCAACGAAGCCATCAAGTTCATGACTTGGTGGCGCTGCGCCGGTTGCCTGGGCGTCTTGTTCATGATCGCCTTGGGATCGCTGCTCGGTGTGTGGCTCACGCTACGCAGTGACGTGTTCGGCAACGATCCTTGGGTCACCGAAAAGGATGTCGCGGCGCCCGGCATACCAGACGCTGCCCCCGTACAGCCGCTGCAGTTTGTCTCTGAGTTAACGGCTTCCGCGCCGGTGCTGACTGCGCGCGCGAATCAGTGGCTCGCCGAGTCGCCGCTGGCCGGCCCCAACAGTCGCTGCCAAGTGACGTTCATCGAACCGGGCGTCGTGCAGCTGAAAGCTTCGCTGTGCGTGCCGGAGGGCCTGCCCTTTCCAGGCTCGCTGCTGACCGGAGCGTTCTACAACGTGTCGCTGACGTTTGCCGGTACGTTCGACCGGCAGCAACTCGAGATGTTGGATTTGCGTTTGTATCGAATCGGAGAACGACCGGAGGCCCCGATCAAGACACTCGCCGATGTGCATGCACTTGGCGAGAGCTTCAAGTACTTCCTCAATTGGCACCCACAGCTGGATCAAGCGCTACAGCGGATTCGGCGCGTTACTGTGCGCGACTCCAGCTGCCAGGTAATCTTCGAGTAGCGGCTTCAAGCACGCCTGCGCTGGGCCCTACTCCTGCTCTCCCCCGGCAGTCAGCGTATCCAGCTCGCCCGCAACGCGGCGACTCAATGCGCCTTCGGGGTCGAGCGTCGGGAACCACTCCAAGAGTGTCAAAACGTCCCGCAAGGCATCGGCTGCATCGGTGCGCTTCCCTTGCGCAAGAGACTCTTCTGCCTTCAGCAGCGATCGATCGATCTCTTGCCGCGCACGCTGCAGCCCTTCCTCGGGGTTTTGACTCTTGATCTCCTCGACGTCGGACTCCGCCTTCTCGAGAGCTTGCTGCTGCTCCAAGAGCCGGTGAGCATCCTTGCGGAGCGCCGACAGAAGATGGCTCCGCTCTCCTGGGAGATCCGCATTGCCGGCCACACCCAACTCCTCGAAGCACCTCCGCAGCCCGAACTCTGCCGGCGCCACCAACGTATTGACCTCATCTTGGCTCAGAGGCACGGGACTCACCGCGTACTCACTCAGAACCCGTTCGTACGCTGCAATGGCTCCTCCGACACGACCCGCACGGTAGAGCCGCCGCGCTTCGGTCAGATAGGCAGCCATCACGTCGACCACGAGTCGGCGGCTGACCTTTGGTTGCAGCTCGGCCCCCGCGCCCTCACCGCGAAACGCCTGCTGCCCGGATGCACGCGCCAACGTCGACTGACAGTGCTGCAACAAGCGACGTGCTTCGGCATGCTGCGAATCGATCTCGAGCACGCGCTTGATCTCATTGGTAGCATGGAGCCAGCGCCCTTCGTCGAGGTGCCGCTGGCAGCGCTGAATCCCCTGATTGATCAGGTACCGCTTCAGCCGTTCGGCATCTCTCTCTTGCTCGACAATCTGCATCAGCACGCCGGAAGCGCGCTCGTGGCGGGCCTCTGCTTGGAGCTCGTCCGCCTTACGGGCACTGTCGAGCCGAATGCGCAACCGGGCGATCAACTCATCTTTTCGCTGCAACTCGACATCACGCTCGCCGATCAACGAACTGAAGCGTGTTCGGTCTCGTTTCAAGGCGTCGATCTCACGCTGGAAGTCATCGACAGATCGCTGCGGATCCCGCTCCGACTCGATCGTATCCGCGATCACGAGTAGCAACCGTCGCGCCGAACGTACCCAACGCCCCGAGGCCTGAGAGACATTTGAAGCCCGGAGGAACCACTCCCGAGCCTCCCCGAGCGCACTTTGTTCGCGGGCGACGATGCCCAACCCGATGGCTGCGCGACAACGCACATCCGGCGCGAGTTCTGCATCGTTGTACAACGATAGATACAGCGGTTGCGCAGCAGGGCCGGCCCCTTCGAGCCGATGCTTGATCCAGGCCGCTCGCAATCGCTCCAAGCCAGTCTGGGCACGGGCCGATTCTGGGCACATCACACAACCCAACAGGACAACCAGCAGCCATCCGCGCTTCCCCCAAACATAGTGCGACGTTGCCTTCACGCGCCTCCTCCATCGGGACTGAATCGATAGCCGTGTCCGCGCACCGTCCGAATCAACTTCGGTCTCCTGGGGTCCGCTTCGACTTTGCGCCGCAAACGTGTGATGAAGTTGTCGATCGTCCGCGGAGTGCCCTCATAGCCGTAGCCCCACACTTCACGCAAGATGCGTTCGCGAGACAGCGCCTTCTCTGCATTGCGGACCAGGTACGACAACAGCGTGAACTCGCGATCCGTGATCTCGACTTCAGCATCATCGCGCAGCAACCGGCGCTCGCGAAAGTCCAGGTGGAACGGGCCGAACGGGAACGGCGCATCCGTACCCTCGCGCATCTCTGCGCGCCGGAGCGCTGCCTCGACCCGAGCGAGGACCTCCTGAACGCCAAACGGTTTCGTGATGTAGTCATCGGCCCCCAGACGCAAGCCATCGACTTTGTCACGCTCTTCACCACGGGCGCTGAGGAACAAGATCGGCGTACGCACGCCTTCTCGCCGTAGCAGCCGACAAATCTCGAAACCGTCGATTCCAGGTAGCATGACATCGAGCAGGATCAAATCCCGCGGCTCGTCGAGCGCAAGTCGCAGCCCGTCGTCGCCGTTCTGTGCAGAGGTTACTTCGTACCCCTCGAACTCCAGATTCCTGACCAACCCCATCAGGATCCCCTGGTCGTCTTCAACTACCAGCAGGTTCTTCGCCATTACCTTGCTCCGTTGTCTGTCCTGGAGAGAGAGGGATCTCGAGGGTGAAGGCGCTTCCGGCGCCAACGCGACTCCACACTCTGATTTGACCCCTATGGGCAGTCGCAACCTGCTTGCAATAAGCAAGGCCTAGACCGAAGCCCGGAATCCTCGAGTTGTGAGGGCCACGCTGGAACGGACGAAAAATGCGTCGCAGCTCACGGCGGCGGATGCCGCTGCCATGGTCGCGTACGCGGATATAAAGCTGTCGGCTCTCCTCGCCGACCGTGACTTCGATCGGAGAGCCTTCCGGTGAATACTTCTGAGCGTTCGTGAGCAGATTCATCACGACACCCTTAACGGCCTCTTGATCCAGCACTACCGGGTGAAAGTGCTGCGCGGTCTCGACGGTCAACGGCGCTTCTGTTGGCAGCTGATCGCGGAACTGTTCGACCACATCTTCCACCAGCTCTCCCGGGTCTGTGACCACCTCGCGCGACGCAGTCTTGCCTTGGCCGGCCCGCCCGTACTCGAGCACTCGTTCGACGAGATCCGCCAAGCGATCGATTTCGCTCTCCATCTGCTGCAGGAAGCGTTGCTGCTCGTCGGCATCGCGA
>JBCCHQ010000192.1:0-9856 GCA_039028735.1 Planctomycetota bacterium
GAGCGGTGACGTATTGAGAATCGTCAAAGAAGGATCAGTCACTCCTGGAAGATCCACCCAGATAGTCACACCAATCACAATGGAGTACTCATCGGACTGACATAGGTAAGTAAGTGGCTAGCTACCCGTCGCGACGACGCTGAAAGTGGCGGGGAATCCAGGCGGAGTGAAGACGTCTTCCGGCTGCGACGTGATCGTCGGGGCAAAGACGAAACCCGCCGCATAGTTCTGGAACACTTCGCTCGTCGACAGCGCCTTCTTGTACATTGCGACGAGGTGCAAGTTCCCGAGCCACGGCCGAAAGAAGCCGCCAGGTATCGTCGGAGCAGGCTCGTTGGCAAGTGCCAAGGGGTAGGAGGTTCCCCACACGGTCAGCATGTCACCTAGCTTCTCCTGGCTATCGACCAGCACGCCATCGACGTAGAGGTGTTCCATACCCGCGGCATTGCGGGTGAACACAACGTGCTGAACGGCGCCGGTGTCCACGGCCGGGCCAGACAGTTCCGGTTTCCCGTACTGCAGTGTCGTTGTGGTGCGGGCGCGGGTCCGGTAGTCCCCTGCTTCCTGTCCAAGCACAGCGTTCCCACCACCAGGGAATCCATTCTCTGACAGTGCGACGATCCGCGCTGGTCCAGCCTGTGTGTCGTTGCCTGGTTGCACCCACGCTTCGATCGTCAGTTCTTCCGCCGCCACGCAGGCATCGATGACCCGGGTCGCTGGGGTGATCGAAGAAATGACCGTGGGGGTATCCACGCTGAGACCGCTGCCGGGCAGCCAGGTCACGTTGGCCGGATCGGCGATCGTCAGATCAATCGCGGGAACCTCACCGGAGGTGTCGTGGACGATGTCGCCTTGGCCGTCGCAGAAATCGTAGTAGACCAACAGGCAATCGGTTACTCGCGGTGGCACGCAAACGGTCAACAGAATGTCTGCAACCACCTGGCTACCACCGAAGCCGTCCACCTGGACATAGTAGGTCGAGCCAGGGACCAGGCCGTTGAGTTCGTCGATAAGCGCGGCGACTCCCTCGCCGCCGTCGTCATTAGCCGCGACTTCCGTGAAGGTCGAGAAGTCGTTGCAATCACCGACCGCATAGACCGCGAGCTGTGAGTCCGTCGGACCTTGCCCATTGATCGTCTCGATAGAAACACAGCCGGTGCTGGGGGCAACAAACGTGAACCAAATCGAGTTGTTGACCGTTGTCTCGAAGGAGCACCACCCGTCTTGAGAATCGCAGGACGATCCATCAGTCCCCTCCCCCGGCGTCACTTCTCCGGCTTGTGGGGTAGCACCAATCAAGTGGAACGGTGTCAGCGCGTCGGCAACGAGCGGCAGCGCCGAGCAGACGTCATCATTCGCCGGGACCGGCGGAATCACCGAGAACGACTGCGAACAGAAGCTGGTGTTGCCCGCAGTATCAGTAGCGCCCCAGCTAAGTATGTTCTGGCCCAGCGTTGCAAAGTAGTCCCCCTGCGTCGAGATCGGCCCGTTGCCATCGTCTAGGAACACTTGCACGGCGCCGCCGCAAGCGTCTGAAGCCGTGGGTGTAGTCAACACGACGAGCGCACCAGACTGCCCGGCCGGCACATTGATATCTGGGAGGGGCCCGCAGATGAGCACTGGTGGGGTATCGTCAACAAACGTGATGTTGAACGTACACTGGGCAGGAGGCAGGCTGCCCATAGAATCCGTGACCGTGATCGTCACAGCGACAAGTCCGGGGGCAGTGACCACTGAGCCTGCCGGAGGCGACTGCGTCGCCGTTCCGCCGCTTGCCGAGCCCGTGTAGTCGGCCAGCACGGAGCTACAGCCAGGGTTCAGCGATATGAATAAGTTCCCGGGGCAATTCACCGATGGTGCGCCTGCGTAGACGGCCGGAGCCGCGAACCAGGTCCCAGCCATGACGCCAACGACCCACAGTAAAGACACGAAACGACCGGTGTGTTGCAACATATCACTCTCTCCTCGGTGTGACCGACGGCTTGTTAGGCAATACGGGCGCGAGCATCCCAGGCTAGCCCAGACATAACTCTAGGCAGACCCGAACGACGCATTGCTTGCGGCTGACTGTTTCAGTCTATGAACAGAAATCGACCCATGGCGCAGATTCTAACAGGGCGACCACAGCGTTGGTATATCTGTCCGTATGGGGTCTCAAGCCCGAGGACTGCGGCAGAGCAACATGTGATGTCGTCGTCGCAAGCAATTGCCCAAGGCGACATTGCGGTCAGGGACGCGACGACAAACAGATCGCGATGCATGCATGTTCAGCCCATTCTTGCTGAAGCCTCATACGCTTGCTACCGTGCGATCTACCTCGAAAGGAGGTCCGTTGACGTCCTTGATTCGTCCTGTGCCCAGCGGCCAACGCCTCCAGGTCGCTCCTCGCCGAAGCAACGGCTCCATCCCTTGCCACGGTGGCTCACAGAGTCGAGGTGACGAAACACCGCCCCGCGATTGCGGGGTAGCGTGTTGACCCCAGCGCAGCCAAGTGGCCCTTTCCGACTCGCTGAGGAAGCGCTGCACACGGCCGACATGAAGTCGCTGGAAGCCGTCATCTGCAGCACGCCGACGGTGCTCGAAGAACGCGCTTGCGATGGGGACACCCTTCTCGGTCTCGCTTGTCGAGTGGCGACGGGCAACGTCGCGCTGCCCCCCGAACGCGGGACCATCGAACAGCACGCTGCCGTCGACAGGATCTTGACGGCGGGCGCTGATCCCACAGCCGCACGCACCGACGGCTGGGCGCCGCTTCACACGGCTGCCATGACCGGGCACATCGACTTGGCCCAGCGATTGCTCGAGGCCGGGGCAGCGCGCGAAGGTCGCTTGCTCGGATGCGATGGAGGCTCGCCTCTCGCGCTGGCTCTCTTCTACGCGCAGACAGACGTTGCAAGAGTGCTGGCGGCGCCGCCGATCCCCGACAGCTTGCGCACGGCAGCAGCGTTGGGTCACGACCTTTGGCGGTTTGTGGACGGCGACGTACTGACATCAGACGCGCTCGTGGGATTGGACTTTTATCGACCCCTACCCGTGTTTCCCGAGTGGCGTCGGACATACGAACGACAGGAAGTGCTCGATGAAGCCCTCACCTGGGCAGCGCGCAACAGCCAGTGTGAATCAATGTCTAACTTGACTGCACTCGGCGCCAACGTGAACGCCAATGCTTACCGTGGCACGGCCTTGCTTTGGGCCGTCTACAGTGACAGTGCAGTCGCGGCCAACTGGTTACTCGATCACGGAGCCGATCCGAACCTGAAGCACGATTTTGGTGGAGACGGGCACGGCGTCGCCGCAGTGGCTTTGCATCTCGGTGCACAGTTCGGCGCAATCAGCTGCCTGAAGCTACTTCTCGAGCGCGGCGCAGACCCGACGATTGTCGACGGCGTGCACGGCGCCACACCGTTGGACTGGGCGCGGCATGGACAAAGTGCCGAAGCCATCGACTTACTGCAGAGCACATAGGCCACAAGCACTAGGATGACCATGAAACTTCACCCACTTCGCGCCTCAGTAGCTCTGATCTGCGCAATCGGCCTTGGCCTTCCATGGACGCAAGGTTGCCGCGGCGTTGTGCGCGACAGCTACTTTGGCCTCGTTGGCTGCGGAAGCCTCCACTACCAGCGCACCAAGGAGCAGTCGTGGCCGGGGGAACAGCTTGAAACGCTCTTGGACTTCCGCTGGTACCCACCATCCATGGGAGCCCCCGACAGCTCGTTTCGGGTGCGAGCGCACAATGCCGACGGCGTGCCGTACTATTGCGTGTACAACGCCGACGGTACTCAGTGCGTTCGGTACCGTATCAACGGACAGCACCTCGACGGGCGGACTCTCGCTCAGTACCCACTTCCTTGGAGCGCTGGGGAAGCCGCAACGGTCATCTCTGCAGCGCATGCGGAAGTCCTGCGCCGCAGCCTCGAACCCGAGTTCGATTGGCGGCGACTGCGCGACGGAGCACCGGACCGGAACGTCTTTGGTCAGATCATTGCGCCTTGAAGCTGAACGACCCGGCAGAGAACGCAGCAGATCCACCTAGCGAGCAGCGGTCGCGCCAGCGGCACCCAGGTGCTCTCAGGCGTCACGTGGGCTCCGCCGCCTGCGTCGCGACACTCCTGACGTTGCTAACCGTTGTCAGTTTCCTTGGCGCCTGGAGCTATCTAGGCGATCTCCTTGCCTGCCTGAGACTGCAGCTCGCGATAGTTGGTGGGATCGCCGCTACTTACTTCTTGCTACGCCGACAATGGCGGCCGCTGCTGTTCTCGATAGCGGTGTGCATCGTTCATGGCACGATCATAGCGGGGCCAGTCTTGTCGTCGGCACACCGCATCCAAGAGCCTGTCACGGAACTACGCGTGCTCCGAATCAACTTGGCCGGGAGCCCAGAAGAGTCACGCCGCGGTCTCCGCTTCGTGCAAGAATGTAGACCCGACTTGTTGATCATCACCGCGTGCAGTCCAGCGGTGCGTATGCAACTGAGGAATACGCTCATCGAGCTTTGGGATGGTGCCTATCACGAGCTTCGCAGCAACCATCGCTATGAGCACACGTCGCTACTCAGTAGCGAAGAACACGAGGCCGTAGTCGCCGACGACCTCGAACCCAAGAGCCTCGTACGCGCGTCGTGCCCAGGGGTTCTCGGTGAACAGCAACGCACGCCCAACTCCTTCTGCATGAACATCCTGGAGCGAACCAGCGACCACGCCACGTCCGTACCCTTGGCACCGTAGGTCTTTCGGAGTGAAGACTCCGCCGACCTGAACGCAATCGTCGAGCCGAGCATTGAAGGCTGTCATTGCGACGAGCTCACCCTCGGATTCTAGCACCCATAGGTCGTTCTGGTGGTGAGCGCGCAGCACTCCTTCCGCCGATTTCTGGTCCGTTTCGGGCCCTGCCTCGGCACCCAGGGTTTCTACCGCGTAGGCCGAGCGCCAGCGCTGCAACAGCGGCACGTCGTCGTCCTGGCTGCGTCGATAGCAGACATCGCCGCGCCGCAACGATTCTGGCAGTCGCAACTGTTCGAGGGGTAGAGACATCAAGTCTTCGCAGCTCTCGAGCGTTGTGGCGCGATCGTTCAACCCCAGCACGGCCCGAGCGGTGACCACTTCGTCCCAGACACCGGTCAAGCCCTGTATGGGTCGATTGAGGTGTGGCGCGAGTTGCGCCAACAGCGTGGCCGTCTGGTCACGACCATCTAATAGCAAGCTGCCGTTCCACGCATGCGCAGTCACTCCAACCAGTTCGCCGGAGGCGTCGAAGAGCCCCCAGTACTCCGCCTGTAGCGTCTGTCCGTGATACTCGATGCCCCCTCGCTGCAGGTTCGCGCGCAGAAACATCGTCGTGTCGGGGCGCTGCTCGAGGAACTGCGCCAACTGCGTTCGCTGCTCCTCCCCTAACTTTTGAAGCTTCATCGCCAGGTTGTCCGATGCGCAGTCATCTGCTTGCCCTCTTGGCTACCTTCTTCTTCGTCGCCTTCTTCTTCGTCGCCTTCTTCTTCGTCGCCTTCTTCTTCGTCGCCTTCTTGGCAGTCTTCTTCTTGGCAGTCTTCTTCTTGGCAGTCTTCTTCTTGGCTGCCTTCTTCTTGGCTGCCTTCTTCTTGCTACCGGACGAGCCGCCGGCAACCAGAGTCAACCGGTAGCTCTCGCTCAGCCACTTCTCCCAGAGCTTCTTCGGGAGCGGCTTCTCGGCCGAGAAACGCGCTGTAACCCAACTGCTGTTGCCAACCTGATAGTCGGCCGGTGCCTTGGTCGCGAGTCGCTTCGCTTCGGCCAGCGAGTCCTTCAGCTTGAACATCGCTTTGTGACGTCCCCCTTGCATGCCGATGAACAAGAACGCCTTGCCTCCGGTCTTGAACGAGCTTTGGGTACACGCAGTCCCCTCATCGACTCCGGCGAAACGGCTCGCCTTCGTACGGATCGGATCCGATGGATCCTTGGCTTTCGCTGGCATCCTTGCTGCCCTCCTTCTACAGCGACTACGGTCCCGCTCTGGCCAGGCACCCGGCCACGCAAGATCCAGGTACGATACGAGATCCAGGCAAGATACAAGATTTGGGCAAAACACAGGGACCAACGCTCAACTCAATTCGCGAGAAAGGCGTCACCCGTCAACCGACCCCGGCATATCACAGTATGAGAGTGCGCCGAAGCCGCTCTGACCCACGCGCCTGCGTCCCCACTGAACCCGCGAGCGCCTGGGTAACTTATCCGTACCGACCCCTCGCTCGCCGGGCCAGCGACTGGGTCCAACGCCCTTAGGCCCAACGATGGGATCCGACGTGAAACGTCTCTCCGCATCTCTCTATCTCCTTGTATGCATGGCACTTTGCTCCGGCGCACACGCTCAGTTCGGGATCCCTTTTCCGAACATTCCGGGCCCGGGTGCCGGCAACGGGCTGAACCTATCGATCACAGACACGACCACAGACCTCGGGCTGCCTTTTCAGATGGTGGTCTCGGCCGACGCGATGGCCAACTCGCCGCAGGGAGGTTTCTCGTTCTCGGTCGATTCGACGCAGATTCTCATCACGGGCTGGAGCCCGGGTGTGGGCCTCAGCGACTATCTCGCTGCCAACGGCCCCATCGGCTGTGACGACACGAACGACGGCACGACTCTGAGCGTGTTCTTCTTCTTCAACGCTCCCTACGACGCGGCCACGTTCGGCACCGAGTTCGTGATCATTGACTGCTTGGCGATTGCCCAGCAGACCGGCTCGACGACGGCGACACTCATAGACACGTTCAGCGGCTCCACTTCGACGGCCACCGTGAACTTCCCAGGTGGTACGCCGATCGATCCGGCTCAGATCCCACAGCCGCCGCAGCCGCCCAACCCGATGCCAACGCCGCAAATCGACTTCCCGACCTACTCGATCGCCGATGTGACGGCCACGATCGGTGGCTCGGCGGCGCTGAGCGTCGACGCAACCGCCGCGAACCCCGTCATCTTCACGAGCTTCATGATCGACGTGGATCCAACGCAACTGACCATCACGAGCGTCGACCCGGGAGCGGGCCTGACCCAGTACATCAACGACAACGGTCCCATCCCGTGTGACATTACGATGAACGGGTCTCAAGCCTTCGTCAGCATGCTGTTCCTCGTCCCATTCGATACAGCGATCTACGGTACCGACTACGTGCAGATCAACTGCGACGTGGTGGCGACGACACCGGGGACCGCAGACGTCACGCTGCTCGACGATCAGCTGCAACCAACTGTCGCAACGGTCACGATTGACGGTCCTGTCGGCGATGCCTTCTTGCGCGGCGACAGCAACGTCGACGGGTCGTGCAACATTGCCGACGCCGTCAACATGCTCAACTTCCTGTTCAACAGCGGCACCGTTGCTTGCATGGACGCCGCCGATCTCAACGACGACGGCAGCGTCAACATCGCTGACCCATTGTCACTGCTCGACTCGATTTTCAACAGCGCTACACCGTTGGTCGAGACCTGCGCCGATGACACGACGTTGGATACTCTCGACTGCGCCAACCCCGGCTGCTAGTTGGCAAAGAACGGGCATTGAAGAGAGAGGCTCCTTGCAAAGGGCCTCTCTCGTTTCTTGCCTGGTACGCTCCCCGATTTGCGGGCCTCAGCTAACGATGACCTTGTCGGTACGGCTCCAATCGAGCCACCTAGGGAGGTCAATGTGGACCGTCACGACCCACTCCAAGCGATTGCTGGAAGCCACGAAGGTGGGTGCGGCATCTTCGGGAATCGCTAGGTCTGCACTCAACTCCACTGCGTTGCCGGCGAAGATGTGATCCTGCCCGAGCAACTGCTCGGTAGCGCTGTGGATCTCGTGAGTGTACGTCGTACGGTCGGTGCCGCTGCCGCTGACGACCCTTTCGCGCCCGGTCAGCCGCGCGGTAACCCCGGCGACTTCGATGTCAGCCTGTGGTGTGAAGCGGACTGTGCAGCGCACGTTCTGCCCGGGGCGGGTCAGGGTCGGGTCCAACACCACCTCCACGGGCCCGAGCCTTCTCTCGGCCACCTTTGCACGGAGCGTGATCGAAGCAAAGATCAACGCAGCTGCCGCGAAGACAACGCCGAACGCCAACAGGGCCAGCCCCATCATCTGGCCGTTGATCAGCGTTACGATGCCATTCCAGATCGTGCCGAGACCGATCAGCAGAAACGGCACAACGAACAGCAGTGCGCAGCCGCTCCAGTCCGACCTGCTTCGACTCTCGCGCACGGAATCGACCGACGTCAGATCCCCCGGCGCCAGCCGGCCGTCATAGTTCCCGCGCTCGAGCACGATCTCAGTCCCTCCCTTGGGGTCGATGGCCCAGGGGATATCGGCACGAGCATGGATCACCCAGTCAACGTTCAGGTAGTGCCCGTGATACGTGATTGGACCGTTGGGCAAGCGTAGCTCGAATGGGTACTCATAGGAGCCTGGCGCCCAAGTCCCGGCGAACAACACGCCATCGGGCTTCGGGCCCCCATTGGTGCGGTTGCCCCGGCCATGTGTACGCCACTGTGGTGCCACAGTCAGTCCGTTGCACTGACACTCTGCGTTGACTTCCACGAGGACGACACCGCGCACCATTGCGCCCGCCGAATGCCGTGTTTGCTTGCCATCCAACACCACCCGCAGGTCACACTTCGACACGGCCCAACCCTTCCAACCGCTGAAAGACCTCGTACAAATGCCCTTCCAACGCGCGGATATCGTCCCCGAAACGGGCCGTCAGCACCCTGATGTCATCATCGCTGACATGTGGGACCGCCCCTGGATCGCGGCGCGCGAACTCGATACGCCGCTGTACGATCTCGCGGACCAACATCGGACTGTGGCCGCCAACCACATGTGTCCGGCAGCGATAGCCGAACCTCTCGAGCTCATTGCTGAGGTCTTCATGAGTCGTGAACGCGATCGACTCAGATACACGGTAGACAGCACGCCTGCGGCGTCTCGCCAGCTGGTCGAAGCTATCGATAAACTGCACATGCGCACGCTGGAAGTCCGGAGTGTCGCCATGGTGTAACTGTGTGTAGGCAGCACTGGGAAAGTGCTGGTGGAGTGCCAACAAGTGCGTGCTCTTGCCACGTCCATGGTTACCCAGAAACTGCACGGCCACCCGGGTACCCGCAAGCTCGGTCGGCAGCGTCCCAAGGTCAACGACAGCCAGTCTCCCGCGCTCCTCCGGCAAGAGCTCTCCGAACGGATTGAAGCGCAGATTGAGATGGGCAAACGGCAGCCCCAGCGCGGCCTCTCCGCTTCCACCATTCTGCCTTGCCCCACTCCGCCCCGCCACTGTGCACCTTGCCTTCGCTCGGACCCGTCGTCACACCACTGGTCGTCACACCACTAGCGGAGGAGTCTGGCAGCTCTGCGACGGTGACACAACACGAAGCAAGGTGGCGGCGCCCCATCGCCAAGGGCCTCCGTCAGGCGCACCAAGTGGCCCGATGGAGTCTTGCAGTCCCCGCGCTCATCGCGCACGATTCGCACGCTGCGGAGCGGGCTTGCGGCGCTCCGCACACTCGGCTGCCGGTTCCGCGGAGGAACGACTGCCCACTCGAACTCGAATGGAATCCAAGTGGACCTCAAGTTCCTACGACAACTACGCATCCTCGCGCTGATCGAAGGTGTTTCAACGCTCCTCTTGTTTGGCGTTGCAATGCCACTGAAGTACGCAGCCGGCATGCCGATGGCCGTAACGATCGTCGGGTCGCTGCACGGCATACTGTTTGTCGGAGTCGTCGGAATGTTCCTGACCGCGATCACGCGCGTGCCTATTTCGGCGAAGCTGGCAATGGCAGGCATTTTCGGCGCGATCGTTCCGTTCGGTCCGTTTGTCGTCGATTCGTGGCTCAAGAAGCTAGACACCTCGCAGTAGCGGAC
>JBCCHQ010000193.1:0-9739 GCA_039028735.1 Planctomycetota bacterium
CGCTCTTCCACCACCTGGGTTTCCTTCCACGGCACCGCCGAACCCCCTCTCTGGAGCCCGACATCTTCGTGTCACCCATGTAATGAGAATATGTGTTACCTATGTATCGCGAATGTACCAATGTACCTCCCCTGTCCCCTGTCCCCTGTCCCCTGTCCCTTCCTTCCTTCCTTCCTTCCTTCCTTCCTCCTGCCATCTCGTCTGAGCTTCGTCGGCGCGCGTCATTGCGTTGCTGTGGTGCGTTAGGTTGTTGCTAGCATCGTCGTGCTCTCTTTCGCTGTCGCAATGTTGTGACTGAACGCTTGATTGCGTCTTGTTCATCTCGCGATCTCGTGGGTGTTCACTTCGTGGTTGGGTGCTACGATTATGCTGGGTCTTTATTACATACGGACGAAACCAACCAGCAAGCGGGTGGAGGAGAAACCGTGCGCATTGGGCGGGGAGTGTCTACCTATCTACTATTGGGTCTGATGTTGTTGCCGAGTGTGTGCTTTGCGCAGCAGTCGTTGACGATTGGTAGTACGAGTGTCGTTGGCTTTCAGACTGCCGATGTCGAAGTGACGATGGAGACGACTGCGCCTACCGATGGCTTCGTTCTCGCGATCGGCTACGACACGCAAATGCTGACGGTCTTCGACATTCAGCCGAGTCTCGTTGTTGCGGCCGCTCCTACCGAGCTCTTTGTTGGCGAACTCTTCGACTCGGTGGGGGGATGCACGCTAGGGGTTGTCCTGGATGCGTCGGCGCCTTTCATGGGGCAGGTGCTCGCACCGTCTCCCAGTCGAGTCGTTGCGAATGTGAGCGTGCGTGCTGATGTTCTCGTCGGTTCGCAAGTGAACGTACCGCTGCAATTCGTCGATCAGACTTTCAACTCCCCGACGCTGTCGAACCTCATCGTTCAGGGGGGGCAGTCGCTTGGAGCCGGAGACATCACGCTCAACGATGGCGTTGTGTCGTTGCTTGCCTGTGGACCCGATAGCGCCCGGATCGAGGACGTAGAGATCGACGTCGGTGAGATCGGCGAGTCGCGCGTGCTGTTGGATGTTTGTGCGGGGCCTGTCCAAGGCTTCGTGTTGGCGATCCAGCACGATCCTGGGCTGGTGCTTCAGGCCATCACCAAGGGGGTCGCCAGTTCAGGTGCAGAGTTCTTCGTGCCCAGCTTGTTGAACGCTCAAAGTGGAGGCACGGTCGCTGCGATCATGGACTTCGATCCGCCGTTTCTCGGGCAGACGATCCCGCAAGGTTCCGATCTTCACATCGCTAGCTTCTTCTACGAGTGCGTGCAGCATCCGCAAGAAGACGAGAATCTCCCCAACAACGGGGCGACGGAGCACGCGCTCGAGTTCGTCGACGGCGTCCTTGGAGTGCCTCCGCTCGACAACTTGATTGTTGTCGTGGGGCTGTCGCTACCGTTTCTGCAGTCTGGAGGCGTGGCGACCTGCCTCCCGTCGCCGGTCGAAGACACCTGTTTTGCATGCGGCACCCTCGACTCCGAAGGCAACATCGTCGACGTCGTCGGCGGCCCGGGCGATGAGGTGGAACTGTGCTTCTTCTACAAGGACTCAGACGAGAGCATCTCGGCGTTCCAGCTTGGGGTTTGCTACGACTGCGAGCTGGAGTTCCTCAGTGACACGTTCAATGTCGACGGCACGATCTTGGATGCGGTCGGGGCCGAGTTTCTGACTGCGAGTGCCGACAACATCGGACCGAACTGTTCGTTCATTGCTGGTATCCTGCTGGACTTCTTGCCGCCTTTCGACCAGCAGCTTGCGCCGCCCACCTCCGGTGGGTTCTTGAAAATGGCGTCGGTGATGGTGCGAATCCCCGATGACCCTCTGCTTTGCAATAGCTGCTTGGACGTGAGCTTCTGCGATGAAGCGACGGGCGGCGGTGTCGTCGAGACCCATAACTTGGTCACGGTGTTTCGGGACCAGACCCGAGGCGCAGCGACCTGCGTGCCCAGTGCTACGGATACTTGCTACGCTTGCGGCACACTGGACGACAACGGGGATATTGTCGATATCGTCGGCGCGCCAGGGGAAACGGTCTCGCTCTGCTTCTTCTGGCAGGACCCGACCGACAACATCTCGGCGTTTCAGATCGGTTTGTGCTTCGACTGCAACTTGCAGTTCTTTCCCAACACCTTCTCGGTGGATGGGACGATCCTCGATACTTCGGGTATCGGTGCAGAGTTCGTGCAGGCGAACGTCGACAACGTGGGCCCCGACTGCTCGTTCGTAGCTGGGATCTTGCTGGACTTCGCCCCACCCTTCGATGGTCAGACGGTGCCCCCGGCGACCCAGTTCATGAAGATGGCGTGCGTCGACGTGCGGATCGCCGACAACGATGCACTCTGTCAGCAGTGCCTAGAGATTCGCTACTGCGACGGAGTCTTCGGGGGCGGGACGATTCCGACGTCGAACCTTGTGACTGTCCTACGCGAAGTGCCGCTAGGGTCGGGCAACTTCATTCCCACCGATGTTCAGAACTTCGGTATGGATCCGTGCCAGATCTGTGTCTGTGGCAGTTTCGTGCCCACGGACGTGCAAGGCTTCACTACCTTCCCTTGCTCGATCTGTATCGTGTCCGACCCCGAGTTCGTGCGCGGCAACTGCAATGGTGATCCTGAGGACAAGGTAACGATCACGGACGCCGCAACTGTGCTGGCACATCAGTTTCAAGGAGTGCCGGTGCCGTGTCTCGACGCCTGCGACGCCAACGATGACGGCAAGATCAACCTGGCCGATGCTGTCTACCTCTTGAACTATTTGTTCAAGCTCCAGGCCGCGCCCCCGTACCCGTTCGACGGCGACCCATTAGCGATGCCGCCGATCCCAGCGGATGGGGTCCACGACCAAGGCCCCGACCGCACCGTCGATGACCCCAGCGGCTTTCACGCCGAACTCGACTGCGTCGATGGCCGCGACCCCTGCGCCACGACACCTTAGGTCAACGGGTAGCCGCGTCATCGAGCTCTGCGGTCCCCAGTCCGTGACCTCTTTCTACTCCTCTGCACTCGCTTCGCTGTTCTTCTGACTTTCGCGCGTAGGTTTGCCGCCGCGGGCCCGGGTCTTGCCCTGGGAGTGGCAGAAGGTTCGCCGCGAACGGCCCGCAACGGCCACGAGCGCGCGGTCTCTTCTCTATTAGGTACGGCTGCGTGCCGTTGTCGTGACTGCTTCTAGCAGGAAGTGTCGCGACGACTGCGAGTTAGCGGCCGACCGGGAGCCGACAGACGGCGTCCGGGCAGTACAGCGGTATTCGTACAGCGGCTGGACAACACGGTACGAGTTCAGAATTGGAACTCTCGTCCGCTTCCGTCGCAGTTTTCTATTCGGACCGGGGTCTCTCGGTCCCCAATGCTGGAGCTCCTTATGCGCTCGAGTTTCTTATTGGGATGTCTATTCGCCATGGTTGTGACGACGGCCGCGACAGCAGTCGAGGATCCGTCGCACTATCAGCTGCGGCTGATTGGTGATTCGGCTCCGGCAGGCTCCAATGTCGAGGTTCGTATCCTCCTCGACAATGCCGCAGGGTTACCCGTCAGCGGTTGGTCCTATGGCGTTTGCCACGACACTAGTCACTTGACGCTGCAGGGAATCACGGACGGCGCGACGACTGCGGTGATCCGCGGCGGCGCGGCGCCGAGTTTCAACTCGGTCCACGACAACCCGGCCGGCGGTTCCGGTTGGACGATTGGCGTCGTCGTCGACTTCTTCGGAATTCACACGCTGCTGCCGGGCTACTCGCACGAGCTCAATCGTGCCAGCTACGAGCTTTCCGGTGTGGAGGGGGACACCACGACGGTGTACTTCTGCAACACTCTCGGCGAGCCACCGGTGGACGTGCAGGTCGTAGCCGGCGGTGCGCCGCTCGTGCCGTTCTACTTCGACGGCGAAGTCACCGTCGACTCGCAAGAACCGATCTTTCGATTCACGGCTCCGTCGCTGACTGTCGCGTACAACCCCGAAGACGGCAACGCGACAGTGGAAGCGCTGATCGAGGTCGCCGAGCGTAGCGATCACCCCGGGTATCCCAACGTGACGCAGGGATTCTCGATGAACCTCAAGAGCGACCCCGCCGTGCTGACGCCGACAGGGATCGGCGTGACGGGTGACATCATGATTCTCAACGAGGGGAGTGGCCCGGCATTCGTGCTGCCGAACCTGCTTCCCAGCCAGGCCACCGTGGGCGTGATCTATGCCATGCTGGACCCGGTCCTCTTCGTCTTCGAGACGCCGAAGCAGGTTGTCAGGGTCGAGTACGAGGCCAATCCAGCGCTGCTTCTCGGCGACGCCGACGGCCACTTCACGCGCCTGACCTGGACGCCCCCCTACAGCAACGAGGGAGGGCCGGCCAACGTCGTCATCGTCGGCGGCGAGAGTCGGGTGCCGACCCTCGAAGAGGGGGAGATCGATTTCGTTCCTGTTCTGGTCCCGGACTTCCGCCGGGGCGACTGCAATGGCGATTCGATCATCAACTTCGCTGACGCCATCTGGCTCCTGAATCAAATCGCAACTCCCGGTGCCCCGCAGGGCACCTGCTCGGCGGCGTGCGACGCCAATACGGACGGCTCCGTCAACCTCGCCGACTGTGTCTATCTATTCATGTTTCGCTTCCTCGGTGGCCTCCCGCCGTCACACCCCTACCCGGATTGTGGCAAGGCGGTCAGTGGCCTCGAGTGCGAATCGTATCGTAGTTGCCCGTAAGCATTTGCTGAGGATCCCTACACGAAGGAGGTGGCAGGTTTTTCGTTATCGAAAGTGCCCAGTACATTGACGGATGAGTCGCTCACCGCTAAGATGGGCTATTCGTTTCTGGGTCTGGAATCCCAAGCCTTAAGGGTTTGATTCCAGCAGACTTGTGGCATAGCGCAACGCATTCGGTCCGTCGCCTGGCGGTCCGAGTCACCGAATCCCGACCGTAGCAGAGTTCCGCGATCGCCGTGGAGTCCCTGCGAGCGAGCGGAGAACGAACGCGTTCTGTTTGTCCGGGGCCTCGTCCCGGCGAGTGGATTTGACCGTCCTGAGTCTGCAATCAGGGTACTTCAGTAAGTCGTGGCCCTTACGGGTCCCTCCGGTAAACGGGAATCAAGTATCAACGAACAACTTTGAAGCAAGAGAGCGTCAGCTCTCACTTTCAGCGGTGGGGTTGTTGAGGGAAGAGCCCCCTCTAGAGAAGTAACCTCTCAACCCCGTGGAATCACCCCATGGAGTTTCCAAACAAGGAGACGGTAATGAGACATCGAATCGGCTGGCTATCGTTGCTCCTGATGCTGGGAGTCGCGTTTAGCGCGACCTCCGCTCAAGCGCAACAGTCCATCAGTCTCGGTAACGAGACGATCCTGGGACTTTCGAGTACCACGGTGGACGTATCCATGACCACGACAACGGGGACCGAAGCGTTCATCCTCGCGGTCGGCTATGACACGGCACAAGTGTCCGTGACCAACTTTGATATCAGCGCTTTGGTGGCTGCTGCTCCGGCAGAGCTCATTAGCGGCTCGATCTTCGAGCCCGCTGGTGGTGCCACCCTGGGTGTCGTTCTCGACGCGTTCTCGCCGTTCAACGGCCAGGAGCTCGCCGCGGGGACCGACATCGTCATCGCGCAGCTCGACGTCGCCGCTGACGTAACGGTCGCCGGCCCCACGGTCGTGCCGTTGACGTTCGTCGACGGAACGTTCGATTCGCCGCCGCTCGACAACATCCTCGTGCAGGGTGGCGTCTCGCTCGGTGCTGCTGCCATTACTCTCAACGACGGATCCGTCACGCTCGACGCCGTGGTCGTCGGCAACGACGAGTTCGCGATCGGCGACACGTCGATCTCGCAAGCCGCGCCCGTCGGTTGCGTCGAAGTGACGATGACCAACAGCGGAGCTGCCGAAGGGTTCGTGCTCTCGATCGAGCACGACTCGGCGCTCACGCTCGAAGAGATCAATGTCATTGGTACGGTGACGGAAGCCAACGGTGCCGAGCTCGTCGTTCCGGAGCTGTTCAACGCTCAGAACGGTGGAACGCTCGGCGTCGTCATGGACTTCAACTCGCCGTTCACCGGGCAGACGATCCCGGCGGGTGCCGATCAGCACGTCGCCAACTTCTGCTACTCGTGTGACAACCCGCCGGTGCAGCCGGCTCCGGCGACCACCCACGCGTTGACGTTCGTCGACGGCGTGTTCAGCTCGCCGCCGCTCGACAACATGATCGTCATTGCTGGCCTCTCGGTCACGCCGACGACGTCGGGTGGTACGGTCACCTGCGAAGCGATCCCGGACGCGGGCAACAACACGGTCTTCAGCTGTGGTGTTCTCGACGGCTCGAACATTGTCGACCCCGTCGCTGCGCCCGGCGAAACGTTCACGCTCTCGTTCTTCTGGACCGATCCGATCAACGCGATCGGCGGCTTCTCGGTTGCTGTCTGCTTCGACTGCAACTTGGAGTTCCAGCCGAACTCGTTCACGGTCGACGGCACGATTGTCGGCACCGTCGGTGCCGAGTTCGTGCAGTCCAGTGTTGGCACGACGCCGAACGCCATGGGCTTCTGCGAAATGACCGGTGGTATCCTGCTCGACGCGCTGCCGCCGTTCGATCAGCAGACGGTTCCGCCGACGACGACCCCGCTCGAAATGGCTCGCGTCGACGTCACGGTCAACCCGAACACGCCGTGTAACCAGTGCCTCGACGTCTTCTTCTGCGACGGTGCCACCGGTTCCGGTGTCGTGCCGATCCAGAACGTCGTCGTCGTCAACAGCACGCAGTCGCTCCAAGGCTTCCCGACCCTGCCGTGTCAGGTCTGTGTCGAGGCGCCGCGAATCTTCATTCGTAGTGACTGCAACGGTGACGGCCTGCAGAACATTGCTGACGCCTCCACTGTGATCGTTACTTCGTTCCTCGGCTTTCAGGCCCCGTGCCTCGACGCCTGTGACAGTAACGACGACGGTATGGTGAACCTGGCTGACGCCGTGTACATTCTCAACTATATGTTCAAGTTTGGTCCGCCGCCGCCGCCTCCGTTCGACGACAACGGCGACTTCATCTTCGATCCTGGTGTCGATCCGACCGCCGACGTTCCTGTCGATCTCGGCTGTGTCGACGGCTTGGATCCGTGTCCGTAACATCAGGAAAAGAACTCTTGGAGTCTCCGCACTCGAACGAGAGAGACTTCTGGCAGCAGAAAGGATTTGAAATGATCGCACGTAAGCTGGCTTTCGCCACGCTCCTGTGCACCGGCCTGTTGGTCGGATCGGTTGCCTCGGCGCAATTCACGTTGGAGCACGACATTATCTCCGGACCCGTGGGTGGCCAAGCCACCGGTACGGTTACGCTCGACAACACCTTCGGTGACGTGCAAGGTTGGTCGTTCGGTGTTTGCACCGACTCCACCGCTGTCACGGTCGCGAGCGTGATCGAGGGATCGACGACGGCTACCGTCAACGGTGGCATGGTTGCTCAGTTCCTGGCTCTGAACGCGATGCCCATCAACGTGAACCCGGCCGATTCCGGCTGGACGATGGGTGTGGTTGTCGACTTCTTCAGCGTCAACAGCCTTCCGATCGGTATGGACTACGAAGTCGCCATGGCGACCTACGACCTCCTGACGGTCGGCACGTCGAACGCGACGTTCTGTGACGTCCTCGGTACCCCCGAGGTCGAAACGCTGATCGTCGTTGCTGGTGGCTCGCAGATCCCGACGCAGAACGCCGGTACGATCGAGGGCGTGAATGCGCCGTCGATTGTCGTCGACTTCACGGCCGGCGATGCGACCGTCACGTTCGGTTCCAGCAACATTCCCGGCACCGTCAACGTGACGATGGAGAACTTGAACGACGCCGTTCAAGGGTACTCCTTCGGCCTGACGCACGACGAAGCGAAGCTGACGATCACCGACATCAACATGACCGGTACGGTTGGCGAAACGTCCAACGGTGGCGCTGGTCCGGACTTCTTCGCGCCGACGCTCGCGCCGATCGGTGGTGGTGGGGCGACTCTCGGTGTCGTCATCAGCCTGTCGCCGCCGTTTGAGGATATCCCGACCGGCACCGCGCAGAGCATTGCCAACTTCGTCTACGAAGCGGGTCCGTCCGCCAACAACGGCGACACGGTAGCGATCGACTTCTCCGGTACGCTGGGTGACCCCGCGGTCGCGCTCGTCGCCGTTGTCGACGGCAACACCGTCGATCCCGGAACGACTGGCGGCACGGTCACGCTCGAAGAGAGCATGATGGTCACGCGCTCGTTCGTCCGTGGTGACGCCAACGCCGACGGTACCGTCAACATCGCTGACGGTGTCTGGATCATCAATTTCCTGTGGCTCCAAGGCCCGGCCTCGCCATGCGAGGAAGCCGGTAACGCCAACGGCCAAGGAAACGTCGACACCTCCGATGCCATGTACATCTTCATGTGGCGTCTGCTCGACGGTCCGGCTCCGACGGGTGCCTTCCCGAACTGCGAGTCGATCGACATTGCTCTCTGTGCCGTGGATGTCTCCGGCTGCCCGTAGGCTGCTGACAGACCTCCCGAATCAGAGTTCACAGAACGCAGCTGTGGTCCCCAGGACCGCAGCTGCGTTTTTTTGTGTCCGACCATCGCGACCTGAAACGCCTACGAGAAGGCGTCGAGAGCTGGGGCTTTGCGGCTAGAGCCGCGTTGGCCGGTGCGAGGGGGCGGCTTCCGGGGGGCGAAAAGCGCTGGTTTGCCCCAAATGCGCTGCGGCGCGAACACTCGCCAAATCCGCATCGACTGATACAATAGGCAACTCAGTGCGAGGATCACGCAAAGACCCCGCTGCTGTTTCGGTCGCTCGATCTCTTGGGATAGGGCGCCGTTGGTCTCCTCTTCCGAAACGGTTTTTCCCGCACGGCCTGGTGCGGTCTGGGTGGCTGCGAAGCCAGCCGGTAGCAAGCAGCCAACTGTTTGCGAAGCCAGGGCTTGCGTGTTGGGGTCAACGTGTGTCTTGAAGAAGAGAGAAGACGCGGTGCATCGAAGCAGTAGCAACACAGTACTTGGCGATCGCTCGGGCTCGGTCTCAACGGCCGAACATCTCACCCGCACCGATGCCAGCACCAAGATCCCGTCTTCTATTCCTACCGTATCGCATCTTCATGCGACGAAATTTGGAGGCTCTCCCATGCCGAATCGACGGAACCCCGTCCGCCTGCTGGTTGCTGTGTTCTTCTCCAGCCTGCTCTTTGTTGCAGGGTGCGAGAAGGGTGCCGAAGTGGATGCGACCTTCCCCGCAGATGGACAGCAGAACGTGACGCAGTCCGTGGCCAAGATCGACATCACCTTCTCTACGGAGGTGGATTCGGCAACTGCGACGGATCTCAGCAACTACGACATCGTTGGTTCTCAAAGTGGGCCGGTTGCCAGCGCCGACTTCACCGCGGTCTTGGGTGAAGCCATGGCGGATGCCATCGCAGGCATCCCGGGATTGAACGTGACGGCGGAAGAGAACGCCCGCACGGTAACGCTGCGCCCAGGGACCGGCTCGACGTTCAACTTTTCGTTGGGAGAGACAGTCACTGTCTACGTGCGCAGCGGCGTCACTTCGGCAAACGGTACCCGCATTCAATCGGACGAGTTCACGTTTGTCGTGCAGGTCACGCAAGCGGCAGCGCCGATTCTGTTGGGCACACCTCAGGTGGTGGGGGCTCCGGCCGTCAACGGCCTCGAAGCGCGACCGACTATGGTGATCGAGTTCTCCGATCCCGTCGACAGTTCAACGCTGACTACCAGTAACATCTTTC
>JBCCHQ010000194.1:0-9523 GCA_039028735.1 Planctomycetota bacterium
CCGTAGTCGCCGCGGATCGTGCCGGGCTCAGCGTTGAAACCGAAGGTCGCGCCCATCAGCTTGCGACAAACGTCGACGGCGTGGAAACCCTCCCAGACCATCGCGACGATCGGCTCAGAGGTCATGAACTTCACGAGTCCCGGATAGAACGGGCGCTCCTTGTGATCGCGATAGTGCTCGGCGGCCAGCTCGGGCGTGATCTTCATCAGCTTCAACCCAGCGAGCTTCAAACCCTTGCGCTCGAAGCGCTCGGTGATCTCTCCAATCAGACGCCGCTGCACGGCATCTGGCTTCAACAGGATCAGTGTGCGTTCCATGATGGTCCTTTCATTTACTTTTTCGGTCCTTGGATCTCGATCCTCCATCGAAGTTCCGAGAAGCCGGGTACCGGCGCTGTCACCTAGCGGGATGTTATACTCGCTAGGAGTCCGGGTTCTCCCCGGAGCTCCCAAGGAAAATGGCTGGGGATTCTCGCGGAATGCCGGGAGAAATCCACCGGAAAAACCCCCGAGGAGTTCGATGAACGTCGATCCGTTGACCCTCTCGCCCTTCCACCTGGCGAGCCTCCTGCGGGAGGGCGGCAACGAACCAGGAGATGACGGCACAGGCAGCCTCCAAGGCGTCTTGTACCTCGCCCTCTATCTCGCCGATCTCGAACCCTCTGACGAGGCACGAGCCGAGATTCTCGACTCGATCTTGCAGACGGTGGCTGGTGAGCGCGCGTTCTTGGTGCGCTTCGACGAGGACAACGAAGACCAGCCCTGGTCCGTCACGGCCTCGCGCACCTGTGAGCGTGAAGAAGTCCTGAACCCACTGGACAAGATTATTATGCCGCTGGTCGAGCCGTGCCGGCTGCGCAGCAGCGGCTACCTGACGCTGGACCTCGAGCAAGAGGAGATCTACGCGTCCCTGACCCGTGATCGGCAACCGCGCACGAAGTCACTGTTGATCTTGCCGTTCCCGGACTCCCGCGAGTTCCTGTACGTAGACCATCGTTTCGCGAACCTCGCAGTGCCCGATGGCGACGCGTTCGAACTGGCGTGGCTGTTCACCTTGCTCGTCGCGCGCACCGGTGCGGCACAGAGCGACGCCGACAGCCAGCAGCTGCGAGACGACCTAACGGAAGCGCGCAAAGAACTGCGGTCGCTCCGCAGCCGTCCAACGTCGCGCGGCGACGCAGCACCGGCGGCTCCAGAACTCCCCGATCCCCGTGGCTTCACCGGAGACTTCGCCAACATCATCGGTCGCTCTCCTGAGCTAATGGAGATCCTCGAAGTCATCGAGAAGGTCGGACCGACGACGGCGCCGATCCTGATCAACGGCGAAAGCGGTACCGGCAAGGAACTGATTGCCCAGGCCGTGCACCGCAACAGCAATCGCTCGCAGAATCCATTCATCTCGGAGAACTGCGCGGCGCTGACCGAAACACTGCTGGAGAGCGAACTCTTTGGCTACGTGAAGGGCGCCTTCACGGGTGCCAACGACGATCGCCCGGGCCTGTTCGAACTCGCCAACGGCGGTACGCTGTTCCTCGACGAGGTCGGTGACACCAGCCCAACGATGCAGAAGAAGCTGCTTCGCGCCCTACAAGAAGGTGTCGTGCGGCGCGTAGGTGGTGCGGATCTGATTCACGTCGACGTGCGCGTCATCTCGGCAACCAACAAGGACCTGCTGTCGGAGGTCCACGCCGGACGCTTCCGCGAAGATCTGTTCTACCGACTCAACGTCATCAACATCCACATGCCGGCCCTGCGAGAGCGCCGCGACGACGTGCCCCTGTTGCTGACGTTCTTCCTCGACATGCTCAACACCGAACAAGGTGCCGCCAAGCAGGCCCCGCCGGAGTTCACCGAAGCACTGCTGCAGTACCCCTGGCCCGGCAACATCCGCGAACTCCAGAACGAGGTCCGCCGCGCTTACGCCCTGAGCGATCAGGTGCTCGATGTGCAACACCTGTCGCCACGCGTCCTCGAAAGCAGCCAAGCCAGTTCCGGGAGCGGCCATCTGCGTCTCGACGATGTGCTGGAGTTGGGGTCTCTCAAGGACGCGACCGAAGCCCTCGAAAAGGACATCCTCATTGCGTCGCTGAAGCGCTATCACGGCAACAAAGCGAAGATCTGCGAAGTCCTGAAGATCCCGAAGACGACGCTGTACGCCAAGCTAAAGCGTTACGGAGTCAACGCTTAGAAGCACGGTCGCCGGACCGCGCCGCCACCGGCCTTCCCGTATCCCTCCCGTCACATGTGACCCCGCCACGACCTGCACAACACCATCTTAAACTCAACTAATTGAGCATGTTACGATGTGTTCGTGAGGCCCCCGACCGCGCTTGTGCTCCGTTGGCCACAACTGTAACATAGTGGTTACAGGTGTGAGAAAAGGGGCGGGCAGACGTGAGCAAGCAAGCCGCCGGCGCAGCCGGCACGATCAACGATCGCTACCGACTGGTGCGTCCGCTGTCCGCGGGCCCCGGCGGGGCCGTGTTCCTTGCCGATGACCTCTCGGGTGGATCACGCCCTCCCGTCGTGCTGAAGATCCTCCCGCAACAGAAACTCGATGACGCGCGCAACTTCCAGGCGCTGCTGCGCGTGGCCTCGGCGCGCCATCCGCATCTGAATCCGGTCATCGATTTTGGGCGAGTCCATGAGGCGGCCGCCACCGGCAGCCCCGCTCCACCGTTTCACGAGGGCGACATCTTCTTGGTGACCCCGTTTCGCGGTGGCGGCGACCTCGACGACGCCGTCGCGCAGCTGCTGGAGCCCGATCGCGCTCATGATCTCGACCGTTTCCTGTGCGGCGTCTCGCTGCAGGTGCTCGAAGCGGTGCAGTCGCTGCACGACAACGCGCTAGTGCACTTCGACATCAAACCCGAGCACATCCTAATGAGCCGCGCCGAGCATCCGACCATGCGGGGCGTACCGCGCGCCTACTTGATCGACCTTGGCCTCAGCGCCCGCGACTCGACACCGCTCGGCAATCGTGTCCGCGGCACGTTCCCGTTCATTGCACCAGAGGTCTTCGAATCCAGCCTCGTCGATCACCGCGTCGACCTGTATTCGTTCGGCGCCACTCTTTACCACGCACTGACGCAACGACTGCTGGTCCGCGACCGCTCTTTCGAAGAGGTCGAGGCGCAGCTGCGTAGCTCCGGGCTGCCAGCCATCTCCGATCTCGTCCCGACGCTATCGTCGTTCTGGAGCGACTTGATTCATCGCCTGACCCACCCCGACCCAGAACGCCGCTACCCGTCCGCCAGCGCCGTAATCAGCGAGATCTTGGCGCACATCGAGAGTGAGGTCACACTCGACCTGACTCTCGACCCGGCTAGCTTCGCGCATACGCATGCAACCGCGCTATCGGGGCAAGAGAAGGAGTTCGACTACATCCTACGCGAGCTCGAGAAGCTGCGCGTTGGCGAAAGCAACTACACGCTGATGCTCCTCGGCGGTGAGCGGGGTACAGGCAAGCGCAACGTCAGTCAACGTCTGCTAACTGCTGCCAGACTGCAGGGCATTACCGCCTACCGCATCATTTGTCGCGGCAACTGGGAAGCACCGCTCGATCCCCTCAGCCGACTGTTTCGAACGCTCCTGACAGATCCGCGTACCCCCCAGTCGCTACGAGCGCGCCTGGAACGTTTGATCCGCGCAATCTTCGATGGCGACACGCCGTACCAAGGAGAAGAGCTCGCGGAGGTGCAAGAAGCGCGCTATCGCCTGTCGGCGGAGGTGTCGGCCGTCTTCACCGAACTCGAGGCAACAGGCGCGTTCCTGTTCATCTTCGAGGGGTTGGAGCGCGCAGCACCCGAACTTCTCGAACACCTTGGCAACGCGGCACACCGCGTCTGGCTGCGCCGCCGCATCGATCGCGGCGCCGAGTCGCCACTGTGGCAGGAGCTGACCCCGATCGAAGAGCAGATCGGACACGCAATCGGCCCGGTCGCCGAGGTCGGTAGCCGCAATGTCTTGATCCTCGGCGTCGTCGATGAACCCACACCGCAGATCACGACCGACCTGCCGGGCCGGCTGCTCACGATCGACCAGCTGGCCGCGGAAGAGTTCTCGGCCCGCGTAACCCTACAGCCGCTCAGCACGGCGCGCGCCAAAGACCTGATCGTCGACTGCCTCGGCGCGGGCGGCTTGCCGGCGCGGATCCCAGAAGAGCTGCATCGGATCGCTCACGGCCACGCCGGCGCGTTGTCGCGACTGATCGACGAGAGTCGTCACCGCGGACTCCTCACTCGGCAAGCGCGCGGGTGGGTTTGGAACGTCGACGCGGACAACTTTGCCGCCGAGCTGCAAGCCAAGCGCACGGCAGAGTGGGACCGACTCGACGAATCAAAGAAGGCGACGCTGCAAGCGCTCGCACACTGCGGCGGCACCCTTCCGGCAAACCTACTCGAACTCCTACTCCTCGAACTCGACATCGCTGAAGACGAAGAACGCCTCGGGGATCTCGAGAACAGTGGCTGGATCTACCGCGAACTCGGCTTGGTCACCGACCTGATCCGGCTGCAGACCACGCTGCCCGACGAAGACCCCGCCAGCGGTGCGTGCACACTGGCGACCGTCATGCGCGCGCATGCGAATCTCGATCGGCAACGCCGCCCAGGCAACCCGATCGCCGCGTCGCGGCAGCTCCTGGCAGCCGCAGCGTTCGATGAGCTCATCGACACCGTGCCACGTAGCATCGAGGTTCTGCAGCAGCTGCACTGCGAGCTGTCACTGCTTGGGTTGTTGGAGAACCTGCGAGAATCGCACCCCGACATCGTCGAGCCAGAGTGGCTCGTCGCACAAGCGGAGTGCTTGGCAGCGCAAAACAATCTCGAGATGGCAATCGCCGTACTCGAAGGCGCCTTGGCTGCCGGCCCTTCCCCCGCGACGCGAGTCGCAGCACTTCAGAAACTCGCGCAGTATTCAACGGACACGCAACAACAACAGATCTGGCTGACGGAAGCGATGGACGCCGCGCGCAGCATTGGCGACCGCGAACTGCTCGTCGCGTGCGCGCTGCAAACAGCCGACTACCACCTCAACGCCGGCGAACACGCCGCCGCACTGCAATGGGTGTCCGTCGCAGATGCACAGCTGGCCGCCGATGGTTCCGTGACGACGATCACTGACTCGACGCTGGAAGCGCGCATCCACCTGTTCGAAGCAAAGGTGCATGCCGCGCAGAACTTCTCGGAGCGAGCCAAGAGCGTGATCACTGCCTGCCTCGAGAAACGAGGCGACGAGATTCCCGCGGCGTGGCGATCCCAACTGCTCCACGCACTCGCAGAGATCGAGCTGACACATAGCCGCTACGAAAAGGCAGAGGAGTATCTCGCAGAAACGCTGCGTATCGACTGCGCCCAAGGGAACCTCTTTAGCGCTGCACAAACACTAGGGAGCCTGGGTCGAATCTACGTCAGTCGTGCCGAGCGCGAACACGCAGGGCACTATCATCAACGCAGCTTGCGCCTGCGCCGTGAAATTCGAGACCTACAGGGGATCGCCGGCAGCGAGAACAACATCGGTCTCGTGCACAAGATCATGAACCGCACCGACGAAGGCGAAGCCTGCTTTCGAAAAGCAGCGGAGATCTTCGAGACGCTGGGTCTCACGAACTCGCAAGCGGCTGCCCTCAACAACCTGTCCGACACGATGCTCAGCCGCGGTGACTACGGCTTGGCGCTGAAGTACGCATTCCAGGGACTCGAGATGCGAAAGACCGTTGGCAACGCCTCCGGAGTCGCCTTCTCGTACTATCGCATTGCAAGCATCTACAAGGACCAAGGAGAGCTCGACCGGGCTGCCGACTACGCCGAGAAGTCTCTCGAGATCCGCCGTGAACTCGGCGACAAACTCGACCTGGCCTACTCGCTGGTGCTGTTGGGTGAGTTGCATCTGATCCGAGCGCGCTACTTCCCGGCTTTTAGGTGCTTGCGACAAAGCCTATCGAACTTTGAAGCTCTCGGAGACCGGTTCGGGCGCCAGACGCTGTTGGCGTTCCTCGGCGAAGTGTTTCGACGGCTAGGCCACTACGACGAGGCCCGCGACTACATTGACCGCTCGCTCGCAATCGCCAAGGAACACAACGTCGACTACTACATCGCTGTCAGCCTGCGCGCGCTCGGCAACCTGCTTCTCGATCTGGGCGATCTCTCCGGGGCGGAAGAGATGCTGACCCGAGCCGAGCAGCTGTTTCGCAACCAAGGCAGTCGCCGCGACCTCACGCACGTCTTGCTGGGACGAACCCGGGTCGCGATGGAACTCGGCGACCCCGAGCAGGGGCTCGCACGTCTGGCCGAAGCGTATAGCTACATCGAAGAAGTCGGCTTGCAGGCACAGTCCCCCACCTACTACCGCCTTCGCGGCACGATCGCGTCGTCCGGTGAGAACGCTGACCTCGGCGTCGCCCGCAAGCTGCTTGAACGAGGGCTAGCAGAGGCTCGCAACTTGAATCTGCCCGAGGAGACGTGGCGACTGCAGTATCAGCTGGCGCACGTCGCGCGGCGGGAGGATCGCCCCGAAGATGCCGAGCAGTTGATCCGGCAAGCAATCGACATCGTGCAGACGATTCATGATGAGCTGCCGACGCAGTTCCAAGAAGCGTACCTAGCAGTGCAAGCCCGCGCCGACTTACTGAGCGAAAGCGATGCTTCTCGAGAAGCCGAACCGCTGCTGCCATCAGCTGACGCACCCCCCGTCGTCGAACCGACAGCGCCAACAGCGACCACCCACCAACCCCAACGAACCGACAGCGGCCCCAGCGACGGTGACTTGCTGCGGCTGCAGAAGATCTCGGTGCTGCTGAGTTCCGAACGCGACTTGAACACACTGCTCAATCGCATCATGGACGAGGTGGTCAATCTGTTCGTGGCCGAACGCGGCTTCCTGATTTTGTTCGATGGCGACCAGCCGACGATCGAAGCGGCACGCAACATTGATCGCGAAGAAATCGAGCGGCCAGAGTTCAAGTACTCGCATTCGATCGCGCGGGAGGTGGCGGTCACAGGTACGCTGTTTGTCACAAACGATGCACAAAAGGATAGCCGCCTGCGTGAGGCGCACTCGGTACACGACCTTCGTCTGCAGGCCATTGCGTGCTTCCCGTTGATCTGGCGTGGCGAGCGTTTGGGTGTGATCTACCTCGAGAACCGGTTCCGCAAGCAGATCCTCGAGCCACAGCAGTACCCGCTGGTCGAAGCCTTCTCGAGTCAGTGCGCTGTGGCCCTCGTCAACGCACGCCTGCACGAACAAAGTGAGCGCCGCCGCCTGGAACTAGAAGAGTCGCAGCGGCGGGTCGAGGAGCTGAACCGGCGCCTCGAACTGCGGGTCGAAGAACAGAGCCGCGCGCTCGAAGCGGCCGAACGCGAGATCCAGCTGAAGCAGGGGCAACTCGAAGACAGGTTTCGCTTTCACAATATCATTGGCGAGTCGCCGCAGATGCAGGCCCTCTATCGCGTGCTCGACCGGGTCTCTCAAACGGAACTCCCGGTCCTGATCGAGGGTGAGAGTGGCACCGGTAAGGAACTCGTTGCCAACGCGATCCACTACAACAGCCGACGCCGCAAGGAGAGCTTCGTCACCGAAAACTGCGGCGCCGTCGCCGAGTCTTTGTTCGAGAGCGAACTGTTCGGGCACGCGCGCGGTGCGTTCACGGGTGCCGACCAAGACCGCGACGGGCTGATCGCGATCGCAGAAGGTGGCACTCTGTTTCTGGACGAAGTCCACGAGCTGAGCCTCGATGTGCAAAAGAAGCTGCTGCGTTTCCTGCAGGAAGGGGTCTATCGACCCGTCGGCAGCAAGGAGTTTCGGACCGCCAACGTGCGGATCCTGTCGGCCGCGAACCGACCGCTGCTGCAGCTGGTGCAGCAGAAGAAGTTCCGAGAGGACCTCTACTACCGGCTGAATGTGCTGAAAGTGGAGCTGCCGCCGCTGCGCGACCGCGGTAAGGACATCCTGCTGCTCGCCCGCCACTTCCTCGAGCAAGTCGTCGCCAGTGAGGAACTGGGCGAGCGAAACTTCAGCGAGGGCTGCCTCCGACTCCTCTCATCGTACGCTTACCCCGGAAACGTGCGGGAGTTACGTAATGTGGTCGAGAAAGCAGCGATCCTGTCCGCCGGCCCTGTGATGCAGCCGAACGAACTGGTCTTCGACCAGCCGGTCGAGACCATCGTCACGGCCCCCGACAACGCCAGCTGGCAGCAAATGCCGCTGCGAGAAGCGAAGGAGGAGTTCCAGCGGGAGTACCTCTCGACGCTGTTGGCGCGCTGCGACGGGGTCGTTTCTCGGGCCGCCCGGGAGTCGGGGATCACCCGAGAGTCGTTTCATCGCCTGATGAAGAAGTTCGGGATCCAGCGTTAAAACAACGCAAAATTGACAAAAGTCAAATCGAGTGAATCCGGACTTCCGCGAGTTGCAGCGCTATCTGCCTACCCTATAATCAGATCCAGGTCCGGGGTCCACGTATGCACCTCGCGCCGTTTGTGCATTGCATGAGTCAATGCTGTTGCGTTTGTCTGTCTTTGGTTTGCGGAGAGTCGATTGAGCACGCTTCGACTACTACTGCTGGTCTTGTTGGTCGCGGTCAGCACCGCGTCCATCCCGGTCCCCGGTGATGCCGCGGTACCGAACCACCCGCTGCCGATCAACGTGCTCTATGTCGATCACCCGACCGATGGCGAGCACATCAAACGCACCGCAAACATCCCCATAGTACAAACGCACTTCAACGGCCAGCAGGTGCGCGTGCTGTTCGGCCTCGAGCAACTGTGGTTCGGTCCGGTCAACTTCGGCACCACGGACTTCCCGCTCGACTCGACACTGCTACCAAACGGAACGTCGACTCTCGACGTCCTGCTCTACGACAACAGCTACAACATTGTCGCGGTCACCAGTTTCGACGTCAGCGTTCAAAACGCAGTCATTGACGCCGCGATCATCCAGCAGCCACAACTGCAGTACGCCACGGCCCACGTCACGGTCGAAGGTGAACCCGGGGACACAGTCTTTGTCGTCCTCGTCGCCGCGACGCAATCGCCCAGCTACTTCCCACAGTGGGGTCTGAACCTGCCGTTGCCCGTCCAGTCGACCGGCAACCTGATCTTCGGCATGTTCCCCGCTGGCTACACCGGTGGCCCGATCAACCTGAGCGTAAACCTCCAAGGTCACTCTCAGGCCAACGCCCTCCACTTCGTCATGGTCGCCTACCGCGACGGTGCTTGGCACGATACGACGAATGTGGCGACGGCGCGCGTTCCGGATTAGGCTCGCGGCCCCGGGGACTCTCCACAACACCATTGAGAATGCTGCGCCGACGCCACATTCGATGTTTTTAGGCAATAGGACCAGCCTAGGTCCATTGCCTCCGATCATCGACGTGCACGACTCGGTCTCGATAGGCAAAGGAGTACAAGAAGCGCCGACTCTCTCGCGTGGTGGCGACGGCGCGCGTTCCGGATTAGGCTCGCGGCCCCGGGGACTCTCCACAACACCATTGAGAATGCTGCGCCGACGCCACATTCGATGTTTTTAGG
>JBCCHQ010000195.1:0-8983 GCA_039028735.1 Planctomycetota bacterium
CCGGCATCATCTTGAGCGCAGGTGAGTCGACGCGCATGGGCGCGCCGAAGGCACTGTTGGACCTGGGGGGGCGTTCGTTCTTGCAGCGGGTCGTCGCGGCCATGATCGAGGGGGGGGTGTTACGCGTGACGGTGGTCGTTGGCGGTCGCCACGAAGCGCGCTTGCGTGAGTTTCTCGCTGCTGAAGAGGCCACGTCTACAACTCCGATTCGAATCGTTACGAACCCGGCTCCCGAGGGTGGCCCGATCTCCAGTCTCCGCTGTGGTCTGGCGCACAGCGTTGGGGAAAGTGCGATTGTGCACCCGGTCGACATTCCAGCCGTGACGGCAGCGGATATCGCTGCGCTCATTAAGACAGCTAATGAGGATCGTAGCAACGCACACGCAGTGATCACGTCGGTTGGTCGGCGCCGAGCCCATCCTGTCTGGCTGTCGCAGCAGGGGTGCAAGGGAGTCCTCGCGTTACCGGCAACCGCGACCCTACGCGACTACTTGCACCAAGCTGACGTGCGCATCCAATACGTGGAACGCAGCAACGAGCTGTTGCGGCAAGACGTAGATACTCCGGCAGCGTATGCAGACTTCACCGACCTCTGGCGGCGGCGCAACGACGCAAAGTAGGCTGCGTCTTGCGCACCGGCCGCTAGGCTACGCGTCGATGTTCTCTTTCATCCAGGTCAGCTTGTCGAGCCAAGTGTCGGGGCTGAAACCTCCAGCGACGGCCACGTCGAAGTGCTGCTTGGCCACCGGATAATTGCCGCGATAGAGGTACAGCACGCCGAGCGGAATGATGTAGCCAGGGTCGCCTTCGCCGCGCTTCTCGAGAACGGCTTCGAAGATCGTCTCGTCGGTGATATCAGGGATCTGAATAGGAATCTCGGCCTTACCGCCCCCTTGTGACACTTCGACCCAGAGGCGTTCGCCGTCGATTCGCTTCACGCGACCTTTGACCTTGCGCTTGTCCTTCATCTTGAGCTGCACGTCCTTGCGTGCGCTCTCCTCAATGAGACCGTTGAGTCCATCCTTGATGAAGTTGTTCATCATTTCGAAGGCCTCGATGTCGGTCTGCACCATCGCGATGACGCTGTCGGTGGCGACGTCTCCCAACGTGCCGACAGCCTGTGAGATGCAGTTCTTGAAGTCACGACCGTTGGCACAGGTCTTGTATCCCTCGACCAGGGTGACGTAGCGCTTCTCTTCATCCTTGGCGAGCTTCTGGCGTTCTTTGTCGGTGAACGCGCTCTGCTGTTGCTTCACCTCTGCCTGAAACGCGACGAGTTCCTTCATGGCGTCCGGGTGGGCATACTTCATGGCCTCTTCGATGACCTCCAGAGCTTTGGCGTAGTCCTTGTTCTTGCGGTGCTTCATCAGCAACTTGGTGTCGGCGTCCCAGCGGCGATCGATCTCGTCGTCGACTTCGCTCAGGAAGTCATCGATGCGATCCTTGATCTCTTGCGAGGTCTGCAGTGCCGGTTTGATATCGTCGACGATGACATACGCGGCCCACAGGCGGCCGCGGGAGCGCTGTTCTTCGGCGCGGACGAAGAACTCGTCGATGGCCGACATACCTTGTTGCTTTGCCGTCGAATCGATCTCGTCGAGCTTTGCGACGACTTGCGCTGCCGCCTCCGTGTGGGCGTTCTCCTTCAGCAACTTGCGAAGACCGCGGATCAGTTCCTTCGTGTTGGGTTGGGTCGCGATCTGTCGCTTCAGCTGCCTGATGACGTTCTTTTCTTGCTCGTCCATCGTGTGACGCCAGGCGCCCCGGCGCTGCTTGATGATCTCGTCGTCCTTCTCGGTCGCGAGTTCGGTGTACTCTTCTTCGTTCGACTGCAAGGCGACCGTCGTCGGCTGCTTCTTGCTGAGGGCCATGATGACGAAGATCAGCGAGATCACGACGCCGATACCACCACAGGCTTGCGTGACGATGCCCATCTTGCCGCGAGGGCGAGCGGCGGCTTGCCTCGGCTCGTCGTAAGAGTCAGCAGGTTCTGCGTGTTGTGGGCGACGCGGTGCAGGACTGCGTCGTGCAGGGGCGGCGCCTCCTTTGCGCGCGGCAGTTTTTGGGGCACGCGAACGAGGCGCACCGCTACGTTGCTGTCGCTTCGGTGTTGCCGCACCCAGCTGGCTCAGCGCTGCCAGGAACTCTTTGGCGCTCTGGTAGCGTTTGGCGGGGTCTTTCGCCAACAGTTTCACGATCACAGCTTCGAGATCGGCGGCGATATCTGCGCCGGCCTCGCAGGGTCCGACGGCGTCCTGGTGAATGTGCTTCTTCAGGATCTCTTTGACCGAGTTACCCGTGAACGGCGGTTTTCCGGTGCTTGCGTGGTACAGCGTTGCGCCCAGCGAGTAGAGGTCGCTGCGGGCGTCGATCCCTTTACCCTCGGCCTGCTCTGGTGAAATGTAGTATGGCGTGCCGACTCGCTTGTGCTCGGCGGCGAGAATCTTGGCGTCGTTGAGTGGCATTGCGAGGCCGAAGTCACCGACCTTCATTTGTCCGTCCGCGCCCAACAGGATGTTGTCGGGCTTAAGATCGCGGTGCAGTAGATCTTGCTGGTGCGCTGCGGTCAGAGCTTGGCCTACGGACCGGGCGAGGTCGACGACTTGCGATGCCGTCAGCTTGCCGGTGGCGACAATGCGGTCCTTCAGCGTTTCGCCGTCGACGTACTCCATCGCGAAGTAGTTGTAGCCTTCCTCCTCACCGGCATCGATGGCGTGCACGATGTGGGGGTGGTTCAAGCGACCGACGGTCTTGGCTTCGCGAATGAACTGCGCGACGAAGCGTGGGTGATTGCTGAGCGATTGGTGCAGCACTTTCAGCGCGACGACTTTGTCGAGGCTGACCTGGCGCGCTTTGTAGACGGTGCCAACCGCGCCAGTACCGATCTTGTCGAGGATCTCGAAGCCGGCGATCTGCTCGGGGGGGAGGCTGGAGCGGAGTGCTGTCAGGAGCTGCGTCGATTGTTCTTGGGTCAGGATGTCCTTCTCGACCGCCATCTCCGCGACGGACTTCTGGACGCCCAGCTCGGCGCGCTTCTCGACCGCAGCGAGGACATCCTCAGCCTGCTCCGGGGTCAGCATCTTGTTCTTGATCGCGATCTTGAGGAATAGCATGTCGCGCGATTCGGACATCGAGGTCGGTCCTCCTGATCCGGGGTGTCATCAGAACGGCTGGCTATGGCCAGGGCCGTAGTCTATGCGAGCCGCAGAACACGAGGGCCGTGACCACGCGGCGGGCCGCATTTGGAGTCATTATCCTAGGGAAAAAGCGGTACCACGACAGTACCGGGTCTCATAATCTGTGCGCTTCTCAACGGCGACCCGGCGCTGAGAGCGAAACCACCTGGCGGCAGCACGCAGCGCCCAACGAAAGAGCAACCCTCATGAAACGTACTTTGAAGGCAGGACCAGCCTGGATCGCGTTCCTGGCAGCCTGTTTCTGCACTGCTGTCGCACCCGGTCAGGATACACCGAAGACGGCCTCTGCAAAGGTCTCTGGGGCCGTCGCCCATTCGCTGCAGGTCTGGCTCGCGCCGGAGCGGCACGAGATCCGGGTGATCGATCGTATTACCTTATCAGAGAGCGAGTTACAAGGGAAAGAGTCGGTGCGCTTCGGGCTGCACGCGGGGTTGAAGATCGCGCAGACGGGATCCGTGAACGCCTGTAAAGCCGAGGGGGAGCCCCAAGAGGTGCACGGCGTGAAGGTGCAGTACTACCGCATCGCTGTGCCGAAGAAGGGGCCGCTGCAGTTCGAGATCTCGTACGCAGGCGCGCTACACCACGCTTTGGTCGCGGAATCTGAGGAGTATGGCCGCAGCTTCTCGCGGACGCCTGGGATCATCGCGCCGGACGGCGTGTTCCTGTCCGCGGGGTCTTGGTGGTATCCGAAGTTCTGGGACGCTCTGGTGACCTTCGACATGCGGGTCGCGGCGCCGCCGGCGTGGAGTGTGATTTCACAGGGGGTGCGTGACGGGGTCGAGCACGGGGGACTCGAGGGAGTGGACCCGAAGCAGGTACGACACTGGGACTGCCCGCACCCGATGGACGGCATCTACCTGGTCGGCGGCGCGCTCCACGAGTATTCGCGCCCGACGAGCAACGTTACCGCGTATGCGTTCTTGCGCCAGCGCGAGCCGAATCTCGCGAACCAATACCTCGAGGCGACGGCCCAGTACCTCGAGATGTACCGCCAGTTGCTGGGACCCTACCCGTACAAGAAGTTCGCGTTGGTCGAGAACTTCTGGGAGACGGGCTATGGGATGCCATCGTTTACGCTACTCGGGTCGGCCGTGATTCGACTGCCGTTCATCCTGCACTCGTCCTATCCGCATGAGATTTTGCACAACTGGTGGGGCAACTCGGTCTTCGTCGACTACGACAAGGGCAACTGGTGCGAGGGGCTGACTGCGTACCTGGCGGACCATCTGCTGAAAGAAGGGCAGGGCAAAGGGCACGAGTACCGTCGTAACACCTTGGCGAAGTACCGTGACTACGTGCGTCTCGGGACCGAAATCAAGCTGAGCGATTTCCGTGAGCGCCACTCGTCGGCAACAGAGGCAGTGGGCTACGGCAAGTCGATGATGTTGTTCCACATGCTCCGTCGCCGTCTCGGTGACGAAGACTTCCGCAAGGCGCTGCAGTCGTTCTACCGCCAGTATCGTTTCAAGCGCGCCTCGTTCGCTGATGTCGAGCGCGTGTTTTCCGACGTAGCGCTGCAAGACTTGCGAGGCTTCTTCGAGCAGTGGGTCGAGCGCAAGGGCGCGCCGGAGCTAGTCCTCGATTCGTTCTCGGCCAGCGGCACGCCGCAAGCGGGGTACCATGTGACGCTACGACTGGCGCAGGTGCAGGCTGGGGAACTCTACGACCTGCAGGTTCCGGTGCAGATTACTTTCGAAAGTTTGGAGGAGAAGCTACAGCTGACGCTGCCACTGTCGGACTCGGAGCAAGAGTATCGCTTCGAGGTTGCCGACACGCCGGTGCATGTGCATGTCGACCCGATGTTCGATGTGTTCCGCAAGCTGCACGTGGAAGAGACGCCGCCGACGGCGGGGCAGGTTTTTGGTGCGAGCAAGATTGCGATCGTGTTGCCTTTCTCGAACCCCGGGTTTGCGGCCGACTCGTGGCGGGCGCTCGCGGATGCGTGGGATCACGATAGCGTCGACGTTCACATCACCACCGACGAGAGCTTGAAGTTCATCCCGGGCAACCGGGCGCTGTGGCTGCTGGGCAGCGCGAACCGCTGGGCTACGCATTTTCACGAGAACTTGCCCAACGTTGGCGCCAGCTTCTCGGCGCGCGGCGCGATGTTTCCGCAGCAGTTCGTGCCGCTCGAGGGGCATTCGTTCATGTATGTGCTGCGCAATCCGGCAAACCCCAGCTTGTCGATTGGTTGGATCGGTGGCAGCGTCGAAGAAGCGATTGCCGGGCTGGCTCGCAAACTGCCGCACTACGGGAAGTATTCGTATCTGGCGTTCTCGGGTACGGAGCCGACCAATGTCGTCAAAGGGCAGTGGGCGGTGGCTGATTCGCCGATGGTGCAAGACCTGCGGGGCGGGGCAAGCCTGAGTGTCTCTGTGACGCCGCCACCGCGAGAGCCGCTCGCAAAGCCTGGGTCGGTGTTCGACGGCGACAAGCTGCTTTCGCACGTGCGGTTTCTCGCTGCCGATGAACAAGAAGGGCGGGGTGCCGGTAGTGCGGGGCTCGAGCGTAGCGGCGACTACATTGCTGCTCGCTTCAAGGAGCTTGGTTTGGAGCCAGGCGGTGACGACGGGACTTTCTTTCAGAGTTGGAACGAGCCGGGAGGGCCGGACGGCAAGCCTGTGAAGCTGCGCAATGTCGTTGCCGTGCTGCGCGGCAAGAAGGACGCTTGGAAGAAGCAGTCGGTTGTGTTGGGTGCCCACTACGACCATCTCGGCAAGGGGTGGCCGGACGTGCGGGAGGGATTTGCAGGGCAGGTTCACAACGGCGCCGACGACAACGCGTCTGGGGTCGCGGCGATGCTCGAGGTGGCGCGGTTGCTGGCGCTACAACTGAAGCCGGAGCGAACGATTGTGTTCGTTGCATTCTCCGGCGAAGAGTGGGGCTTGCGGGGATCACGGCACTACGTGCGTTCGATGTCGCAATGGCCGATTCAGGAATGCCGGGCGATGGTCAACCTCGATAGTGTCGGACGCCGTGAAGGACGCAAGTTCACGGTGTTCGGCGGCGGCACGGCTACGGAGTGGGTGCACATTGTGCGTGGCGTCGGTTTCACGACGTCGGTGGAGGCCAACACCGTGATGGCCGACGTGGGCGGTAGCGACCAGAATAGCTTCCACGAGGCGGGGGTTCCGGCGATTCAACTCTTCAGCGGTACGCATGCGGACTACCATCGCCCCAGCGATGACGTCGGCGGCATTGAGGTGAAGAGTCTGATCGACGCGGCGACGTTCGTGCGGGAAACGATGGTGTATCTGAGTGGTCGGGAGAAGCCGCTGACGTCGAAGTTGGCTGGTAAGCAGGGGGCGGCAGGTGGCAGTGGCGACGCCGGCGCCCCGGCGACTGGACGACGCGTGAGTCTCGGCACGGTGCCATCGTTTGCCGATCAAGGGCCCGGTGTACTCGTCGACGACGTGACGCCGGGAGGGCCAGCGGCCAAGGCTGGCATGTTGCCCGGCGACCGTTTGCTGGAGATCGACGGCGCGCCGCTCGCGAACCTTCGCGCATTGAGCGATGTGCTCAAGAAGCACGGCCCCGGAGACACGGTGACGTTGGTTGTGCAGAGGGACGGAAAACGAGTAGATCTCACGGCAACGCTGGTGGCGCGATAGGCGACTCTGCGAGTACAGTGGAGGCCGACGGGGCTTTGAGACCGACAGAAAGAGCGGACCGATGAAAACCAGCTTGCAACTCGCCATTGGCTTCGTAGTCGTCTTTGCACTCGGTGCGGTGCTCGGTTTTGTGACGCGCGGCGGCGAGACGCCTCAGGACGTGACCGCAATCACCGACTTCGAGGAGCCAGAGACGGATACGGCCGATGAGCTCGCGCAGCTGCGTGCCGATCTAAAGAGTGCGGCTGGGCGGGAGAACGAGCTACGGCGGCAGCTCCGGGAGGCCATGAGAGGGTCTGAGAAGAGCAAGACGAAGCGACGTTCGAAGGGGAAGACTAGCACGACCGCGATTGGGCGCCGCGTGCAGTTGACGACTCCGGACGAGGCCGACGCGCTTTTCGACGAGTTCATTGGGCGATCGGATCTCGAAGGACTGTGGGAGCTGGGGGCTGCGCTGCTGCAACTCGGCCAGCCCGGGTATGACAAGATGATCGCGCTCTTTGGGTTGCTCGAAGAACGAAAGCGAGAGTTCGGGGCGGCGATCAACATGCTGTGGCGAAATGAGGAGCTCTTTCTCGGCCGCTTCCTTGCCCGCTTCTCCGACAACAGCGAGGAAGTCCTGCGCTTCATGCTGTACGCGCACAACTTGGAGGGTGAGCTGCCGGACCCGCTGGAGGACATGGAGCGTGAGATGCTCGACGAGATGGGCCCGATGCTGTTGGGCTTCTACCGCGGGAACGACCGGGCGCTGCTCAACGGCTACGTCGATTGGATGACGGCACACGTGCGGGATAATCCGACGAAGAGCCGCAACGACGCCTTTCGCGCCCTCGCGCAGATCCGCACCCCCGAAGCCCACGCCGCGCTCGTGGAGCTCGTTGCCGAAGTGCCCGAGAACCGCCTCCGCGAAGTCGTCCAAGCCCTCGCGTGGCAACGCGGCCCCCAAGCCATCACCACCCTCGAGCAGCTCCAGGAAGACGTCCCAGCCGAAGGCAAACTAGCCGACGTAATCCAAGCCGCCCTCCTCTACCTAAGAAACTAACCCCCAACCCACCCCTGGGTCTCGGATGGGGCGCCGCCCGCGCTTGTGGCTCTGGTGCGTGAATCGTAGTTGGACTCTTCGCTACCTATGGCTCCTTGGTCGTTTCAGCCGAGATTCTCCGGTCCGTTCTCGGGCGAAACTTCCGTCGCCGTCCGTTTCGGGACGGTGTGTTGTCGCGCGAAACGTACCCTCCCCGTTCGCGGGGTGAGACGCGTTTGCCAATGGTCGTGTTCCTGCCCTGAGGCAGTCTTTCTAGGCAGCTACAGGCGGTCCTGCGGTAGAGCAGTTGACGCCGTAACGGAGCGCGTGCCAGTAGGTGGCGAAGGGGAACTCGACTTCGTACTCGCCCCGCTCGAAGGCGATCCGCGCCTCGCGATGCTCTATCCGAAACCACTTGAGCCACAGCAAGAAGGCGATCCGCAGATTCACTGACTTGCACGCAACGCGGGGGCTCAGGGTGCCGGTGGGAAGCGTGGACTTGGGGGCATCGCTTGGAGACGCTGCCAGCACCGCGATCCGTCCAACCACCGTTTTGTTGCGCCGTATGCGATCAGCGCGCGCCTCCTGGCACTTTGCGTCGACACGCCTTGCGATCTCGAGTCGATACTCTTCGTCTGTCCAATCGGCGAGCACAGGTGGTTTCACGAAGCGCCACTCTACGCCTTTTGGTGTATTCCCCCTGGGATCGTAGAAGTTGGTGGGGCGTTCGATCAGCTGCGGTGGCCCAGCGAGCTGCTCGATGGTTGAGACGACACCAGGCCACTGCTCGGGCGCTTCAACGAGCCCGTGCAGGGCAGGGTTGGCGATGGTATAGGCGATTTCGTCGAGAAGCGCCTCGACGTCCCAGAGGATCACTGGACATCGATCGTTGGGAGTCCACTTCGCGCCGGACATACCACGGTGTGCGTTGACCGATCTTGTAACGGCGGCGTGGAACTCGCTGCGAAACAGTGGGTGACGAGCTTTCGGGTCGAAGAATGCGTTGTGCAGATGATTAGACAAAGCGCAGAACGCATAGAGCTGGATTTCGTGCCGGCTGGCGGCAAGAGCGAGTGCGAACTTGATCATCTGATTGACGACCGGATCCGGTCGCAGATGAAAGCGTCCTTCGGAGATTCTACGGGTGTCGAGAA
>JBCCHQ010000196.1:0-8816 GCA_039028735.1 Planctomycetota bacterium
ATCGAAGGGACGTCCATCGAAGCCCCCGGAGAAGTCGTCTTTCGAGTCGGTCTCTTGTTTCCCCATCAAACCGTGCTCAACCAAGTTGAACACCATTTCCCCGAAGTCCTCGCCACGCTTGACGCCCCACGATTCGAACACGGCGGCTGCGAGACAGCCGAACGCATCCAACGCGTAGTCCCGGATCCCCTCGAGCAGGTCCTGCCCCGTCACGTGCTGACTGGGCTGCGCGCCTGGGGTTGGGACCGCTTCTGTCTGGGGCCCATCGTCTTCACCGTAAAGAAGCCGCACGGTGTAGTCGAGTGCTTCGAAAACGAACTGATACGCCTCGGGCTGAAAGCGAGGATCCTTGTGCACGACCTGGCTCAGCCGTTCTTGCAGCGAACCGCCTTCCATCGTCTCCCTCCGTCTCCGTCCAATCCCTCTGAGACCGGTACGCGGCAGAACCGGCGTCCGAGTTGGACGGGTACGAACCGCGCATCGTAGAGATTTGCCCTTTACCGGCAATACCAATTCGCTGACTCGGCCCGCAGAAGGCCCAACAGCGACTCGACTTATCTATATCGGCCAGGGGCTGCGGGGGCTGAAGGGCGCTCACGACAAGGAGAGGTAAAGGAATGTCCAGAAAGGAGTTACGACGGACGCAGCAGGCGTGCAGCGGCTTCGAGGACCAGCTCCGCATTGTGGTTCGCATCGAGGTCGCGAAGCAGTTCCGAGAATCTCAGAGAACGCTCGGCTGCTTGTTCTCGCGCAACGGGATCTGCCGGACGTTGCGCCCAAACCCCCTCCATCACGAGATCCAACAAGCGTCGAACCCGATCGCGCTTGGTTTCAGAACCGCGCGTTTGCAAGTAGTCGACGAGCGTTTCCGCGCGCTCAGCGCCGGCGCCAGAGAGCAGTGCCCGAAAGCGCTCATCACCGCCGCACTCCTCGATCCCCTCGATCAATCGCAGCGCATTGCCGGGAGAGCCACCGGCGGCGCTGTGCAAGTCTGGGAACACGTCGCTCGCGGCGCCGAGCTGCGTCAGCGCGGTTGCGAACTCATCTTCTGACAACGGCCGAAACGGGACCCGCTGACAGCGCGAATGAATCGTCGGCAGCAAGTGCGCACCACGCCCCGTGATCAGTAGAAACACGATTCCGGGGGGCGGCTCTTCGAGCACTTTCAAAACGGCGTTCGCGGCGGCCACATTCATCCGATCCGCATCGTCGATCAACACCACTCGGCCCTCGCGCGAGCGCAGCGACAGCGTATCGATAACGCTACGAATCGTGTCGATATCGATCCCTTTCCCCGGCTCGGGGGCGATCAACGTCAACGACGGATGGTTGCCGGAGGCCAGCTGCAAGCACGAAGCGCAGGCGCCGCACGACTCACTGGGGCCATGTCGACACAGAAGGGCTTCGGTCAATTGATCGGCAAAGCGGCGCTTCCCGATCCCCGTCGGACCAACCAGCAGATACGCGTGCGACAGCCGCTGCGCTGCGATCGCTCTCAAGAAGAAGTGGCGCGCGGGCTCGTGCCCGACGACATCAGGACAAAGCACTGCACACCCCCTCCCAAACGCGTACCGCCACGTCGTCTGCACTGCCTTCGCCATCGATGTGGATCACGGTATCGCCATCGAGCGCCGCGCAACTGCGAAAGCCATCGGCCACCTTTTCGAGAAAGCCCTGTCGCCCCTCGAAGCGATCGGGGGAATCCCCGACGCGTTGTTGGCAGATCTCCCAAGGCGTATCGATGACGACGAACAATCGCGGCCGTCGCTCGCCCAGCACGACTGAGATCAAACGGCGCAGAGCGTCGACGTCGCGCCCGGCCGCCCATCCTTGGTAGACGAGCGTCGACAGGTAGAAGCGGTCGGAGATCACCCACTCATCGGCAGCGAGGGTCGGGCGGATCTTCTCCTCGAACAGCTGCACACGGCTGGCCAAGAACAGCAGCGCTTCGGTATCGACGTGCAGCGCGATCTCTTCGCGATGGAGCAGGATGTTTCGCACCTCTTCGCCCAACGCCGTACCGCCAGGCTCACGCACGACCAGCGGTTCGCAACCGTCGTTGCGAAGTCGTTGCCGGAGCAGCTCGATCTGGGTGCTCTTCCCGGAGCCGTCGACCCCTTCGAAAGCAATGAATGCTGGGCTTACCATGCGGGGATCGTAGCGGATCGTCCGGCGCGGAAACAGCGCTTCGGAGGTGTTGTGGCTGGCGCGGCGAGCAGACGCCGGCTACTTACGAAACGGCAGCCAGCGTGGGGTCGACTTGGAACGGATCTCTTCGATCCGGTCGAGTGCTGCACGCCGCCCGGACTCAACCATCGCATCGAGGCCGCTGAAGTCGGACCAGTACTTGTGACCGCAATCAGGGCGCAAGACGACGTCGGCGGCGGAGAGTTCCAGTTCGCTGAGCTTCTTCGATGCGATCGACTCGACCCGCATGATGCTCTCCCACCCCTTGCCGATCTCTTCGATCTCATCGAGCTCCGACGAGATATCGACCGCGATCACCATCGCCCCAGACACCATCTGGCGCGCCGCGTGCACGGGGACACAACCGATGACCCCGACGTCAGCCAGCAGCATGCCGTCGAGTTCGACCGGCGGAAAGAAGCCGGGAAGCGAACACGATGCGGTCACCGCATCGCGCAGCGATCCAGTCGTCAGCAGCACTTCCATCGGCGGCCGCAAGTCGATCGCTGGGACCGCAAACGGAATCTCCAGATCTTCGAACTTCCGATCAGGAACGAGATCCTCGACGACGCCACGCAGTCGATCCCCTTCGAAGATCGCCTGCTTGCGAATCAAGCTGCTGAACGTGAGGCTGCGTTTGATGTTCTTGAAAACCGTCTGCAGGAAGTTCTGGTCGACATCGTTGGCGCCAAACATCAGACGCCGGAACTGATCCTTCATGAAGTCCGGACTACGCACATAGGCGAGCGAACTCTCGGTCAATTCCTTGGCGTTGGGATGGCTTGCATAGGCCGCGCCGACAATCGAACCCACGGACGTGCCGACGATGCCGTCGATCGAGATGTCTGCTTCCTCGAGTGCTTGCAAAACACCGAGGTGAGCCAGCCCTCGCGAGCCCCCACCACCGAGCGCCAGCACGACCTTCGATTTGCCGAGGAAACCCATACTATCCTTCCCCAGCGGCTGTGGATCCAGCCGCGGCAGCCGATGGCGCCGAACTCTGCTCGCGCAGGTCGACGATCCGATTCTCTTTGAGGCGCGTCTCCATGCCGATGCGTTCGAGGATCTCTTCGCGCGGCAAGATCTCGGTCGCAGACGGACGCAGCTCGACACCCTTCAACAGCTTGTTCTCGACATCTTCGATCGCGCGCGCCGGCTCGCCGTCCTTACCGGGGACGAGCGCGAGTACGAGACGCAGTTCATCGACATCGAACGGGTCGTCATTCTTCTTCGCGATCACGAGCTGCCATTCGTCCACAACGGCGTGACTGTTCAAGATGTCGGCAATCGCGTTCAGGTTGACGAGGGTGCCTTTGACCTTCGTCAGGTTGAAGTCGGTCATGTTCGACGATCGACTCAGGTTCGACGACAACCGCGGCACGGAGCGACCGCAGGCTGGGCACGGCACACGGGTGATACCACCGTTTGCGATGTCCCCGGTACGGTAGCGCAGCACGATCGTGCCGCGTCCGTCGAGCGGCGTGTAGACCAACTCGCCCGTCTCCCCGTCGGGAAGGATCTCGCCGCTGTCAGGATCGATGACTTCGAACAAGTCGAGATCGGGATACGTGTGTAGTCCAGTTTCCTCGCCCCCGGGGCACTCAGCCCAACAGCGGCGTGATTCGGTGAAGCCGAAGACACTCAGTACGATTGGGGCACGGGCACCGCCGCGCTCGAGGACTTCGATGAGCTTGTTGCGGAAACCTTCCGCGATCCGATCGCCACCCAGAAACACTGTGCGTACCGAAGAGAGGTCGACCCCCTCCTCGACTGCCTGGCGCAGCGTGTGATAGACGTAGCCTGGGATACCGCACAACACCGATGGACGCATCTTGCCGATTGCGCGCAAGATCCCTTCAGTACCCATGACCTTGCCGCCACCGGTTTGCAGCGTGAAGGTGCCAGTTGCCGTGCCCACCGATTGCACCTGCCAGAACGCAAGGTGCGGCGCGTACGGGAACAGGGATACGACGCGGTCTACTGCAGGATCCACCTGCACCACCTGACCGATCCGCCGTCCGACTTCATCGAGAATGCCCAGGTCGTAGTTACTCATCAGAAACGACGTCGGCAAAGCAGTGCGCCCTGTCGTGAAAAACGCCTGGACGGGTCGATACTCCAGCCCGATCTCGGATCGCACGGCGTCGACACCTTGCGTGAGCTTCTTCCACAGCAGGCGGAGCTTTCGACCCACCGGCAAGTTCTCTTTCAACAGCTCGGGCGTCGGCTGCAAGATGAACTGGCGCGGGCGATCGGGATCCTCGGCAGTCGGAGCCACATCACCCTTACTCGAGAACGGGATGCACTTCATGTCCGCGAGGCTTTGGATCGACGCAACGTCGATGTTCTCGCGCGCAAACATGTCGCGATAGAATGGATGGTACGGAACGATCTGCTGCGACAAGAACTGTCGCAACTTGCGCAGCTGCAGCTGGCGCTGTTGTTCGGCATCGAGTGAGGCCCAGTTGGGCATCGTCATCGGCTCCACTTCCCTGCTCCCCCGCGGATCGCGCGACCAACAGAAACCTGGCCGCTACTCTAGTTTAGCACGGAAAAGCGGGTTGCGGCAGGAAGGGTCCCGGTCAGCGCTCAGTTAATCGACACGGTGGGAACGATTTACGTTGTCAGCGCCGGTGGGCGTTGCTTAGCCACCCGGAGGAGAGTCGACGCTGGGAGAGGCGACGCCGGTGGAAGCCACGATCTGCTGCAGCCGGCGCGCCCACTCCGTCACCTGCAAACCCGGCGTCACCTGTGGGAACAGATGCAGGCGTTCGTCGGCGATCGCCGGCAGTTTGTGCCAGCGTTTCCAATACTGCTGACAAGCCTCCCACGACACGTCGGGATTCGGAAAGCTCGCATCAATGACCAAGTCGGGGTCGCGCGCGAACACGTCCTCGATCGTCACGGCCAAGTACGATTCTGTGCGATCCGCAAACACGTTGCGCGCCCCGGCGGCGTGCAACATGGCCGTCACGAACGAACCCTGTCCGGCGACATACAGCGGTTCGCGGTCGACGACGAACAACACCCGCGGGGCATCCTCAGCCGCGTCCGGGGCCGCAAGCAGCGCCTCGAAAGTACTCGCGATCTCTTGCGCCTTGGCACTCGCATCCAACAGTTCGCCAACTCGTAACACACAGTCCCTGACGTCGGTGATCGTCTCCGCAGATTGCACTTCGACAGCAACTCCCGCGGTCCGCAGCGCCTGGAGACTGGGTTCCTGCGTCGCGGTCGCGATCGCCAACACGAGATCCGGCTCCAGCGCGAGCACCTGTTCGACATCGATCTTCAGACCACCCACTCGCGGGAGGTCGTCAGCAACGCCTTGGCAAAACGACGTGGACCCGACCAAGCGCTGGCCACCCCCGACCGCGATGACGATCTCGGTCAAACTGGGAGCCAACGACACAACCCGTTGCGGAACTCCTTGGCGTGCGGGACGCTGCGGCGCCGACGGGCCGCTCCACCAGACCATCAATGCGATCAAACCCACCGCCGCGATCAAAGCAATCGTCTTCGCCATGCTAGCGGTCTCCTTCTCGACCTCGTTGCGGCAGCAAGACGCTGCGGCCATCCGTGTCGCGATACTCGTTCCAAGCCACACCGAAGAGTGCTTCCAGACGCTCGGGCTGCAGCACATCCGCGGGGCTCCCGCCCCACTGCTGCCGGCCATCGCCTAGGCCGATCACGCGATCACACAGCTGCGCGGCGACGTGGACCTCGTGCAGCACGGCGATGACGCCGCGTCCATCTCCACGCAGCTCCTGGATCCAGTGCAGGAGATCACTCTTGGCAGCAGGATCGAGACCGGCAAGGGGTTCATCGAGGAACACCAGTGGCGTCTCTTGTACGAGCGCGCGCGCCAAGAAGACCTTGCGCCGTTCGCCGCCACTCAAGCGGTCGACGCGCTCGCCGGCAAGCGCTGCTAGCTGCAAGCGCTCGAGCACTCTTTGCACAGCCGCGCGGTCGTCGCCGTGGAAACCTTCCCACGGCCGCCGAAACGGCGTACGCCCCAGTAACACCATCTCCTCGACAGTGTACGGGAACGCAAACTCGAGGCGCTGCGGCACGACGGCCACAAGGCGCGCAACATCGCGCCGCCTGTACGAAGACAACGGCACGCCCTGGAGCTGCAATGTGCCTCGGTGCAACAGCAAACCGCGTAGCGCTGCTAGTAGCGACGTCTTGCCGCTGCCGTTCGGGCCGATCACGCCGACGCACTCACCGGCAGCAACGCTCATGTCGATGCCGCCGACGACGTCGCGTCCATCACGAACCACCGTGAGCGACTGCGCATCCAGCAGTGACGGGCGTGGGAGTGGTTCTTGCCGGGGCTCAGCCATCGGTACCCCCGCGGCGGCGCTGCAGCACTAACAACGATAGAAAGAACGGCCCGCCGATCAACGCTGTGATCGCACCGACAGGGATCAAGGCTGGACGGAGCGCGTTGCGTGCCAACAGGTCTGCGAGCATCAAGAAGATCGCTCCCCCGACCATGGACAGGGGGATCAGCCGCCGGTGCGATGCCCCGTGTATGTGGCGCAACGTGTGCGGCACGACCAAGCCTATGAAGCCGATCGGGCCGGCGACGGCAACAACGGCACCGGTCAAAAGCGACGCAGCGATCAGACTGACGATGCGCAGCCGGCGCGGGTCGATCCCCAGGTCCGCTGCCTCGTCCTCACCCAGCGACAGGACGTCGAACCAACGCGATACGAGAAAGAAGCCCGTACCACCCACCAACAATGCGATCGCGCACATGCGAATCGCCGGTTGGCCCAGCGTCACTTCGACACCGGTGTTGCCCATCAACCACAACAGACTCGACTTCACGGAGTGCTGCTCGGCGAGGCTGTAGAACAGCAAGATCAGCGCGCCGAAGATCGCATTCAAGATCGCGCCGCAAAGGATCAAACTCGCCGGGTCGAACAACCTGGCCCAACGAGCTAGCGTCAGCAGCAGCAAGATCGCGCCGAGCGCGCCGGCGAACGCCCCGAGGCCGTTCCCGAACTCCCAGTAGCCGCCAAAGATCTCGGTGCCCAGTGAAAAGCCAAACCACCCTTGCAGGGTCAGCATCGCGAAGACGCCGACCGACGCACCCCCCGAAACTCCGAGAATGTAGGGTTCGGCCAATGGGTTGCGCAGCGCCGCCTGAAAGATCGTGCCGGCGAGTGCCAACACGGCGCCCGCAAGGCCGGCAAAGAGCAGCGGTCGAAAGCGCAGGTGGTACCACTTCCAGAAGGCCCAGCCGTCGTCATCGGCCTCCCAAAACGATGCCCACACCGAAGACACGGTCAGCTCAGCACCCGTTGCCGGTGCCCCGAGGGCCGTCCCTCCGACGAGAACTATCGCCAGCAGCAGGAGATAGATCGCAAGCAGCCACGCGAGCGGCAGACCGCTCCGAGAAGCTCGCTGATTTGACGATCCGTTCACGAGCGGCCTATACTTCTAGTGACCTTCCACCCACGCACACCCCAATGGACAACTCGGTATAGGGACAGGTCCCTCGATGGAAAAGCGAAAAGTAATTCTCGTGCTCCTCGCCGTCTTCGCCGCATATCTCGTCGGCGGGGGTGGCGTGCTGCCTATGCTCACGGAGAGCGCCAGCCTGACGGAGATCCTGCTCCGCCCCCTCGAGCGTGGATCCACGTTCGATATCGGCCTGATGATGATGGTTGTCATCATGCTGGTCTGGGCGTTCTGGCTGGGCCCCGCCGGGACCACGTTGGACCGTACCACCCTGCTCAGGGGTGTGGCCTTGGCATCGGCGATCGTGATGACCGGCTGCCTGATGGCGGATTTCTTATTGTACGGAGGCCCCACCGTATCGGAGCTCTTCGGGATCATCACATTGATCGCGGTGGCCCAAGGGTTGGTCGGTATGGCGGCCGGGTTCCTGCTGCTGATGCGCCGAGAGTCGCGACGACACTGCGTCGTTCCGATCGGCCTCAACGGAGGCCTACTGTCGGTGGCAGTCCTGCTGCTCGTCGGTAGCTCGCTGCAAGGTTAGGCGGAGATCCACATGTCCAAAGAGATTCACTACTGCGACAAATGCGGCGACATCATGCAGGGCAACTTTGACGCGGCCTCGCAAACGCTGTGCTTGCACTGCCAAGGTGGTGGGCCCGCGCCGACTTCGTCGATGGCGATGCCCCCCTCGATGCCGTCGATGCCCACCGAAGAGATCGGTGGCTCGATGACCGCGACGCTCGAGCGCTCGCTGGAAGAGCCGGGCGGCAACATGAACCTCAACGAGATCGTTGAGAACGAAGGACTCGACCTTTACTCGCCCGACACCGTTGCCGTGCGTAAGAAGGCCGAAGAGACCGGCAGCCGCCTGCGCTTCGCGGAGCCTGGTAGCGTCGCGAAGCCGCAACCGAACGCCCATGCCGACCAGACGATGGCAGCTTCCGCATCTACGCTTACCAGCACCGTTGCCGCGCCGACGCTTGGGATGCAGAACGCTGCTCCGGCGCCAACGCTGACGCCGGAAGGGAAGTGGAAGCTGGAGTGCGTGCACTGCAGCGGCCGCCTTGCGATCCCGCCGGTACAGCGTCGCAGCAAGCTGCGCTGCCCACGGTGCAGCGGCGAACAAGCCATCGATCCCAGCGGCACGCTGATGAAGCTCA
>JBCCHQ010000197.1:0-8665 GCA_039028735.1 Planctomycetota bacterium
CTCGATCGAGCCCGCAGAGAATGGGGGGGTGGTGCAGGCTGCTCTCCAGGGCTCCATGGACCTGCAGCTCGTCGAGGAGTTCGAGGTCCTTCCTGGCGCCGAGCAAGGCGATGGTGGCTACGCCGCTTTGCTGCGCAAGCGACCCTGAGCGGTCGAGCTCACTGCGGGAAAACTCACGGCTGTCGAAACTCAGGCGGTCGTCTCGTCTCTTGCCCAGCTGCTGCGGAGCCCACCTGGTATGTCGAGTAGCGTGCACAGGCCAGGGGGTAGTTCTTCCAACCGCGTGAGCGCCGCAAGCACGACGTGGGCTGTCCCATCGTCGCCAGGGACACCGCCGGGCGCAGTCCAAGTTGCCGGCAGGGGAGGGGAGCCCTCGAACGTCACACGATCGATTGGGTCGTCGATGCGCAGCGACATCTCGAGATCCATGCGCAGTCGGACCTTCCCGGCTAGAGTCGCCGTGCCGAAGTTGTGCATCCCAGCCACGGCTCCCTCGGGGTAGTGCGTCCCGTCGACAGTCTGCGCGGCGTCATTGATGACGGCGACGGTGTCACTCTCGATCGCGTCCCACCGCACGCCGAGCGCGGCAGCAATGAAGTGCATCGATTCGTCGAGGCCACGATGCCCGATCCCGCTGCGCTGCTTGCGTTCTGCAAACTCCTGTGCTGATAGGCCCAGTCCGACCTTTTCTTGCAGTGGCCCGCGCCGGCGCCGGATATCGACCTTGCGCTCGATCACAATACTGTCAGGTTCCGGATAAGCAGTGGCCAACACGACCGGCAGCAAATCCATCAGGAAGCCTGGGTTGATGCCGACTGCCAGCGCCGACGTGCCGGCGGCGGCGAGGAGCTCCTGCACCTGCTGCGAATCGCCGGGGTGACGGACGAAAGGCCAAAGGGCTTCCTCGCACGTTGTCACGACGTGACTGCCGTGCCGGGCGGCGGTCGCCAGGTCCGGCGTCAGCCGCGGGAAGTCGCTGCAAGTGCTCAACACGACCGGGGATCCTGGATGGGCGACCAACGCCGCTTCGAGGCTATCGAACAGCGGAACACGTTCCCAGAAAACGGCTTCGGGAAGTGCGGCGAGGCGTGACCGCGCGGCGGCGGGGTCGACATCGACAACGGCCACGACACCCGGTCTGTCGACGGCGAGCTGCGCAACCCTGACGCCGATCGGTCCTAGCCCGCAGACGACGATGGAACGCTGCGCGACGCCGGTGGTTGACGAAGACTGTTGATGAGTCGACACGTCGATCCTCCTGTTCGGTGGGGCTCATGGTAGCCGCGGACCACCCACGGTGCACGCCCGGAAACGAGCCCCTTGCGACCGCGGAATTCCCTTGTATTCAGCGCCTCCGCAGCCGATGGATGAAGGTAAGGAGAACCGTAACCGATGACGCCCACGACCCTTCTCGCTGTCCGCCGACTGGCGATCGCTATCATGCTGCTGAGCTGCAGTGGCCTGACGGCCTTCGGTGGTCCACGCAACGTCGGCGGGATGGTTTCAGTTGCAGTCGATGGTGACGCTCGATCCACCGCGGAGCTTGCGGATCGATACCTCGCCGGAGATGCCGCTGCCAAGCGAGCGCTGACTGCACGTGGTGCAGAAGTGGTGGGGGAGTTGCGGCAGCAGTTTCGCGCTGCGGAGCGTTCGCCGCTGCTCGTCGAGCTAGCTGAAGCGATTGCGCGCGAAGCGATCGCGGCCGCGATTGCCGACGCCGGGACGCTAATCTACTATGGACAGTTTTCACACCTCGAGCCGCTTGGCGATGAGGGCGGCTTTGCGCTCTTGGCGATCTTGCGCGACGAAGATGCGCAGCGCGCACTGCGCGTGCGCGCCGCGATGGCCGTCGGTGACATCACAACGGCATTGACGGACGACACCCGTGGTCAGCTGCGAAAGCAGCTGCAGACTTTGATCGATGACTTTCTGACCGAGGAGTGGTGTGCGCTGGAAGCGGGGTATCTGCTGGCGCGGCTCGGCGATCGATCCTTTGTCGACGAACGCATAGCGACGTACGCAAAGATCGCAGCCCAAACCCCAACGCTTGCTACCGTCCCGGAGATCGTCGGTGCCCAAACCGAGTTGGCAGAAGTCCACTATCGAATTGCGGACTACGGCAATGCGGTCAAGCACTACCGGCAGAAGCGCGTGGTGCTGCTGGACCTGCGCGAGCGCGTGGCTGTTGAGCTGCGCCCGGGTATCGATGAAGAAGTTGCCCTGCTCGACTACAACTTGGCGTGCTCGCTGTCGCTGGGATCGCGTTTCGATGAGGCGTTCGAATCTCTCGTGGTCGCGCTCCAACACGAATCGATCACGCTGGAAATGATCCAGGCCGACGGCGACTTGCGGGGGTTGCGAGCGACGACCGAGTTCGCCAGTTGGTTCGCCGCGCAGGGTACGTCCGCAGAACGCCCGAAGGGCGCGGAATCGACGCCGCCTCAACCGGACGACTAGGGAGAACGCGTTGCCCCTTGGGGGCCGTTCGTTATGGTAGGCGTGGTCTGGAAGCGAAGCAAAAGCACACGAGCGGGGTGGGAGAAGCCGCAGTATGTCTGGGGTTCGCGTATCTGAAGTCAACTTGCTCAAGCGCATGATCGCCGATGGCCTTGTCGACAAGGCGCGTGCGCAAGATCTCCTCGTCGACGTCGCCTACCGGCGGAAGAAGGGGGAAGTCGCAAGCCTGACGGACACGCTCCTCGAGGCGAACGTCGTGACGCTCGAGCAGCTGATCGAATACGCAGCCGCCGGTGTACCATCCGCTACGACGAAACCAGACTCGGTCAGCGTTCGCGAGGGGGCCCATGCCAGTGATCCTGGCGATGCTGCGGCTGATGCAGCGGTGAACACTGCCGCGGCCGCCGCCGCGCCCAGTGAATCGCAAGGCGAAGACAGCAGTCCCGGCGAGAACGCAGTCATGGACACTGCTGCTCAAGAGGCTGCGTACGCTTCGTCGACGGAAGCAGCTACGGACCTACCAGCACCTTCAGAAGCACCCGCTGCGGCGCAAGCGACGGAAGAAGTGCCGTCGGAACGATGGAACGAACCACCCCGCTATTCAGACTTCCCCGGTAGTGTCTCTGTCGATGCGGCCATGCGAGGGGACGACGATCCAGCGTCGCGACGCGGCGAAACCCAGCGCGATCACGATCCCAACGCTGCGCCAGATCGTGATCTTGGTGCTGCCGGATACGACGAGGGTCCCGGCGACTATCAACAGGCCGACGGCTATCCACGCGACCGCCGACCTGCCGCCAGTGAAGCGGACAACTATGATGCGAACGGCGATCGCGACTTCGCCGGGAGTGACTCAGTGGGAAGGACCCGAGCCCGGGGTAGCAACGAGCAACGCCTGCCGGCCGTACCGCCTCCCGACGACGGCTTCCCTTCGCGCGAGTTCGTTTCCGATCGCCAAGTGCCACGCAACGCTCGCTTCACGACGGGGCGCCGGATTCCGATCGCGCTGATCGTCGTGCTGCTGTTCGTCGGAGGTGCCGCGGGCGGCGTGATCTGGTGGGTGCAGCGGCCGCGACCGCTCTACACCGAAGGCCCCGTGCGCGAGTGCTTTGGCGAGTACCGCGATGCGCTGACCAACAAGAATGGGCAAGCAGCGGCTCGTCTGATCGATCGATCGACGGCCGAACATTACCAGGACATGCGCTTTCAAGCTTTGATGGCGACCCGCGCGGAGCTGCAGGAGATGTCGGAGCTCGACCGCTTCCACATCTTGGCCATTCGCCACTCGTTCCCCGGTGCCGAGGAAGTCACGAAGCTGACGGGCTATCAGGTGTTTGCGCACTTTGTCGACCACGGGTGGATCCGGGCCGAGCATGTTGCCAGCCTCGAGCTCGGGGACGTGCAGATCTCCGGCAGCGAAGCGATTGGCGGGGTCGTCTCGGGCGCACAGGAGCTGTCGATCCAATGGCGCTTCAATCGCGAGGGGGAGGCCTGGAAGATCGCGGTCGTACCTTTGGAGAACATAGTGCGCGATGACGACGCGACGGACGAAGAGCTGCTGTTGCGTCTGCAGACCGTTTCGGGGACCGAGGTCTCGACGAAGATTTGGAACCCGCTGCTGAAGTAGCCGCCGCTACTCGCCCAAGATGATCTTTGCGACCTTCCTCCAGTCGGTGACCCCGTAGCGCTGCACTCCGTTGACGACTTCGGTGTCTTCACCATCGATAATGATATGCGGCAGTTTGTGTTCGGCGTAGGCTTCCTTGTCACCGCCAGAGTTGCCGATGGCCCACTTGATCTGCGAGAACTTGTTCTTGAGCTGCGCGATCGCGCGCTTCTTGAACGCACCCGTCGCGGGCAACGAGCTCAGGGTCCAATCGCGACAGATGACCGGCGCTCGCGGGAAGCTGTGCTGGTCCAGCCAATCGCGACTCTTGTTCAGAAGCATATCGTCGCGCGCAGTCAAGTAGATCACGGCGTACTTCTCGGCCAGCTTGCGCATCGCAGTGGCGGCTCCCGGCTGGGGATCGAGATTGACGCCCTTCAGCGCGGCCTCGCCGTCTGTAATCGTCCCATCGATGTCGCAGATCAGAATCTCGCGGTCGGCGGGGATCACGAACAGGAGTGCCGGCGCCGTGCCGCCACGGTCGGTGTAGGCGTTACTCCCTGCTTTGGCGTGGGAGAACAGCAGGTAGCTCCCCGGCTCTTTCGGCGGCGTCACGGCGACCGTTGCGATCCCGTCCTTGTTCGTCGTTGCTTCGTTCGTGACGACTGGGGTTGTGCTGAGACCGATCACCACCGCAAGCCCCTTCTTGTCGGGGTTGGCTGGCCCTGGGAGGTCCTTTTCATACTTGGCTGCCAAAGTTGTCGCGGTGCCCGGCGTCGTGATGGCGTCGTAGACCGTGACTTTCAGTTTCTCCGCTGCCACCGCGACCTGCTGCTGGTTTTCTAGGGAGCCCCAACGATAGAGCCCCCACAGTCCACCGATCAGGGCGAGATAGCCAACGATCGACAGCCAGAGGACCTTGTCCTTGCGCATGGTTTCCGTTGGCGCGGGTGCCACGTCGGCGCCTGCCTTCTGTAGGTTCTTGGGTGCCATTGACTTGGCCTCCGCTGCTGCCTGGGTTGTGGTTGCGCCGCCAGTTTCGCCTCGAGCTTCGCAGTGTGTCGCGACACGCTCGTAGGACGCCGCTGAGAGCGCAGGGTAGATCCGGACGCAGGCCGGTGCAATGGGTGTCCCTAGCCGCAGCCTTGTGGGTGGCTGCTGGAGTGCTATTCTCCCGGGTCGGTGCCCGTGTCCTCGGAGGACGCTTGCGTCGAGGACAGGAGACCGACCCACCCGATGTTTCAGTTCGCTCAATTCCGATTCCTGTACCCCTATCTGTGGCAGGAGAAGCGGGCCTATCTCATCGGCGCGACGCTAACGCTGGTATCGACGTTCTTCTTGGTCGTCAATCCGCGCCTGATCGGGGAGGCCATCCATATCCTCGACGAAGGGTCGCGGCCGTCGCGCGTCCCGGCGCTTGCGATGGCGATGGTTGGTGCCGTCTTGCTGCGCGGCCTCACTGCGTTCTACATGCGCCGAATCACGATCGGCGCGTCGCGACGCATCGAGTACCGCTTCCGCAACCGCCTCTTTCGTCACATCGAAGCGCAAGACGCGCGCTTCTTCTCGAGCATTCACACCGGTGATCTGATCAGCCGCTTCACGAGTGACGTCGATGCTGTCCGTGCAGCTATCGGGCCCGGCGTCATGTACAGCATCAACACGTTCTTCACTCTGACGTTCGCATTGATCTGGATGGGGATGGTCAGCATCTCGTTGACGATCTATTCGATGATCCCGCTGATACTGCTGACGTTCGTGATCCGTACGCTCGGTCCGAAAGTGCACCGCGAATCGATGGCGGCGCAGCAGCGGCTGTCTGAAGTCAGTACGCAGGCACTCGAGAACTTCTCGCACATCAAGGTGTTGAAGGCGTACGTCCGCGAGAGCGCTGAGATCAAACGGATGCAGCTGCACTCCGATGCCTACTTCGAACAGAACATGCGCATGATCCGGCTGCGAGCGTGGACAAACGCGCTGCTGTTTCTGTTCGGTGATCTGGTCGTGCTGTCTCTGCTCTCCCTGGGCGGGATGGAGATCATTCGCGGCGAGATCGCATTGGGTGACTTCGCAGCGTTCAAGGGGTGTCAGCTGATTCTGATCTGGCCGATGATTGCTCTGGGTTGGGTGATGATGCTCTTTCAGCGCGGCGCGGCCAGCGCCAAGCGTCTGCGAGAGCTGCTCGATGCCCGACCAGAGATCGACGATACGCGGGCCATGGCCGACGCGAAAGTCGCCAACGGTGGCCTCCGCTTCGATCGGATGAGTTTTTCTTTCGACAAAGACGACAAGCGGGTCCTCGATGACATACGCGTCGAGTTGCGCGCCGGCGAGACACTTGGCGTTGTCGGTCCGACCGGTTGCGGCAAGACCACGTTGCTGCACTTGATCGCCCGCCTCCAGCCGGTCACGGCCGGCGAGCTGCTCGTTGACGGGCGACCGATCCACGAGTATTCGCTGGTCGAGCTGCGCGACGCGATTGGCTACGTGCCGCAGGAGCCGTTCTTGTTCTCGGCCACAATTCGCGAGAACATCGCCTTTGGCGTCGACGACGTCAGCGATGAACGCGTCGAGGAAGTGGCCCGCCTCGTCGCGATTCACGATGAGATCATGGGCTTCCCTCACGGCTACCAACAACGAGTCGGCGAGCGGGGGATCACACTCTCGGGCGGTCAGAAGCAGCGCATCGCGTTGGCGCGGGCGTTGTTGAAGGAACCGCGTCTGCTGCTTCTCGATGACGTACTGTCGGCCGTCGACGCGAGCACCGAGACGGCGATCCTCGCTGGGCTCAAACGCTGGACGAAGGGTCTCAGCACCGTGATCGTCAGCCACCGATTGTCGTCGGTGCGCCATGCTCAGCAGATCATCGTCCTTGACGAAGGACGCATCACACAGCGCGGTACGCACGAACAGCTGCTGCAGCAAGAAGGCTTCTACGCCGACCTGTACCAGAAGCAGACCCTCGAAGCGGAACTGGAGGATCTGTAATGGCAGCAAGGTCCGGAGCCAGTAGCGCGAAGAGTGATTTCCACGCCGAAGATGTACTGGACAAGCCATTCGATCGCGCGCTGGCGATGCGGCTACTGCGCTATGTGTTGCCGTACAAGAAGCGACTGTTCGTTGCGCTGTTTCTGATTGCGTCGTCGAGTGCGCTCGCATTGCTGGGCCCAGTAATGATGAAAGAGGCGATCGACGGTCCGCTTGCTGGCACCGTTACGACCGGCAGCAACTTGCTGGCGCCCATCGTGAGCTGGGTCGACGGCTTTGGGCTAGACGACACCGGCAAGCGTCGTGCGCTGCTGGCGGTGATCTGTTGCTGCTACGCGTTGCTGCTGATCGTGCAGTTCATCACCCGCTTTCAGCAGTGGATCATCATGAATGAAACCGGTCAGCGCATCATGCGTGACCTCCGGATGCAGGTGTTTGGACATCTGCAAAAGCAATCTCTGCACTTCTTCCAGAAACAACCGATCGGGCGCTTGGTCACTCGCGTCACGTCCGACGTGGAAGCGCTGAACGAGTTGCTGTCGTCGGGAGTGGTCACGTTCTTCGGTGACTTGATCTCGCTATTCGGGATCGTGCTGCTGCTGTTCTACTTCAATACTCAGCTAGCACTGGTAGCGCTGTCGGTGGTGCCGTTCCTGTTGGCGATTACGATCCTGTTTCGCACGATGGCGCGACGCCACTACCGTGAGAACCGGCGTCGCATCGCGCATCTGAACGCTTTCACCCAAGAGTCGATCAGCGGGATCGACATCGTCCAGATCTCTTGTCGTGAGGAGGCGCAGGCGCGGCGCTACGAGGAGATCAACGAAGGCTACCTGCACTCGTGGCTCGGATCGATCTTCTGGTTCTCGATCTTCTTTCCAGCGGTGGAGATTCTGTCGGCGATCTCGATGGCTTTGGTCGTCACCTACAGCGGGGAACAGATCACGATTGGTGCCGCTACGCTGGGTGAGTTCTTTCTGTTCTGGAACTGCCTGACGAAGTTTTTCATGCCGATTCGAGACCTGGCCGAGAAGTACAACGTACTGCAGGCAGCGATGGCCTCGGCCGAACGCATCTTCGGAGTCCTCGACGTCGATACGAGGCTGCCGGAACACTCAGAGCCACAAAGCGCGCGACCCGTCGTCGATGCAATTCGCTTTGAACACGTCGGGTTTGCCTACGACCCCGAGAAGTCCGTGCTGCAGGATGTTTCGTTCGACGTGAAGCGCGGCGAAACCGTGGCGCTGGTCGGGGCTACGGGGGCTGGTAAGAGCACGATCGTGAACCTGCTGATGCGCTTCTACGACCCGACCGAGGGACGGATCACGATCGATGGCCGCGACATCCGTGAGTTGTCGACGCCAGAACACCGTGCGCGCATCGGCTTGGTGTTACAGGATGTCAGCGTCTTCTCGCGCTCGGTGGGAGACAACCTCGATCTGGACCGCGGACTGACGCCGGAACGGTTGCGGCCGCGCTCCTTCATGATCTCGTCGAGACCGCCCTCGAGGCGGTCGAGCACCTCATCGGCCTGTACTTCCCGCGCGGCGGCCCGCAACCGTTCCGGCGTCAGTCCGCGGTCCAGATCGAGGTTGTCTCCCACCGAGCGCGAGA
>JBCCHQ010000198.1:0-8538 GCA_039028735.1 Planctomycetota bacterium
AACCGTTTGAGAGTCAACATCTCGGGAAGCCAAGGATGCATCGAGGCCGCAGACCGGGCTACCTACAGGGCTGCCGCTCGCTACGCCTTGGAGAAGACCAAGCCGCCAACTTTGAGGCCCTGAACCTTGGCCATCACCGCGCACTTCACCCGAAACGAGAAGTAGCGAGTGACACTGTTGTCGCTCATCGTTTCATAGGAAGCCTGCCCTTTGCCGATGATCAGGTCGGCACTCTCGAAGCGCTCGCGGAACTCACGCGAGCATTCGTCGAGCGGAATGCCAAGGGTCGGAATCCCCGGGTCCAGCGCCCCCACAACCCCCGCAACGTCGAGTAGCTCCGAGCGTTCGAGGTCCTCGTGTGTTGCATCCAGCATGAACGGCTGGCTCCGCACGACGGATGTGACCTCCACGTTCGGCGCAACGGCCAGAATCTGCTCGACCAGGATGCGATCGAACAGCAGTTCGGGGCCAGAGTCGTGGACGAACAGCAGGGTCTTCGCGGTCGCGAGTTCGCTTCGCAGCAGATCGACATCGTCGACATCGAGGTCGGGCTGCTCCCCTTCGATCTCACCCCAGATGCCGAAGCTGCGGAGGCTATCGCGGATCGATCGGCCGCGCAGACACTCGTCGTCGAACACGTTCGCACCAGTCGCTAGCAGCACGGCCTGCCGCAACGGATCCTTCGAACTCTGCACGTTGGCGACGACTTTGTCGCGACAACTCTCGAGCTCATCCCACCATTCTTTGCGCTCTTGTTGATAGGGATCGCTCGCTCCCAGGGACTTCGTGACGATCCCGGTGAGTTGCGTCATCAGCTCGGCAGGAGTGCACTCGCGATCGACGTCAGCAAGCTCCTGCATCGCGTTACCGAGCAGCTTGTGGTGCACCCACGGATCGTCGGAGATTCGCGACGCCGTCGCCAAGATGCGGCGCAGCGAACACGGAATGCACTCGGGATCGATTTTCATCGAGCACTACCGTCCGTCGGGACGACGCTGCCGGAGTCGCACCGACGACGCGTCACTAGGGTCTCTTGGAAGAAGTGTCCAGAATCACGTAGGCGTCCACGAAGTGAGGTACATCGCGCCCACAAACCTGCCGCGCCCGTCCCAGGAACTTTTCTGCATCTTCCTTGGCCGAGAACGGTCCGAAAAAGACCCGGTAGCGATCTCCCTTGGCTCCACGAATCGTCGCGACGCTGGCTTCACGCTGCAACGTCGTTTCAAAAGTACGCAGTGTCAGAAGCAGCTTCTCGACTCCGTCGAGGCTCGGGGAGACCGAGACATCGACTCGCCACTGCTGCTCCGGAACGGCGACCGGCTGCGGCTGCTTCGCTGGTGGCTTTGTCCCCGGGACCGGAGCTCCCGTGCGCTTGATGTAGCGCATCGGCTCTTTCGGCGGAGCGTCCTCCTGCAGGATCGAAGCGGGCGTCATCTCCTCCGACGGGCGCACGAGACCGCTGGTCGGCGGTACACTGTTACGACCCGCTAGATAGGCCCCAGTTAGAGCCAGGAGAATCCCGACCCCGGCAACGATCGCGACGGCGCGTCGCAGCTGAAGAGTCTGATTCAACCAGGCGGCAGCACCTTCCTCGGTGGCCGGCAACGGGGTCTCGGGGGCAGCATACGGACGCAGCTGCGGCCGGGGCGCGTCCACTCGTGTCGTCGTTGCCGCCGTCGTCGCTCCCTTCGTGGTGCGACCACCGGCGGCAGAGCGGCCTTTGGCCCCTTTGCCACGACGTGCCTGAACCGACTGGGCGTCGCTGCCCGCACTACGCGAGTCGCGCACCGGCAGCTCAGCCTGCTCGATGCGTGCGGCTGGCTGGGGATCGAGAGTCGTGGCCCGATCAGCCGCGGCATCGTCGCCTGCGACCCGCCCGCCGGTCTCGACGCGAAGGTTTGTCGCAGCTGGGGTCTCCTGGCTCCGACGATACCAGGGCGTATCGCCGCTGCGGTCCTCGTCCTTCTGGCGGGAGCTACTCAGAATCTCGAAGAGATTCGCTTCTCGATGTCGACGGATCATGACTCTCAACTCCCCGGAGCAAGCAGCTGCACCTTCTGCGAAGGTCGACTTTCAGGACCTGTATTTCCGGAACTTTCCCGGGATGACCCAAAACCCGCAACTTCACACGGCAGTAGCCGTTGCTCCTCCCCGCGCCTTCGGCGCCCCTACGCGACGAACAGCTTGGGAGTCTAAGGTACCCGCACGCGCGATGCAAGGAACGCGCCAGGTGCATCCTGCACTCGCGCGGCGACCGCTCCGGAGCCGCCGGCTCCTGGCAACGCTCGGCACGGCTCGGCGACTGATCGGTGCTGCTCAGTGCTGCTCGACCCCGCGCGGCCGTGCGCATCGCTTGCGGTCGATCCAGGACGCTCAAAGCTGCTTGGGCAGCCAAATCGCGCCGATATCAGGAAGGGGCCACGCCGCCCATCGAGCATTGCGCCAAACCCGGTGGGCCCCCGTGACGTTGATCGAGCACCCTACTCGCCGAACCGCTGCAAACCAATGGCTCGCGAGCTGCGTATGAAGACCGGCAGGCACCCGATTTCAGCGCCTTTGAGGCGTTGGAACCGCTGCGCCGAAGGACTAGAATAGAGTACCGATCCGCCGTTCGAGGAAAGAAGCCTGCATGCAAGCAAGTCGCGAGGGCGCGCGTCGCCGAGGCCCGTGCCAAAGTCGTCGACCGCATCCGCACCCGAGATCCAACGCCAAGCCAATCCTGATTCTTGCGGCAGCCGCTCTGCTCACCGTTGGCTCCGGATACGCAGGGCGCGCCGCGCATGGAGAGAGCAAGGATGGGCCGGCCAAGACGATCATCGAGACCGTCCGCGGCGCTGATAGTGGCAAGCTGGTCGGATTGGATCTCGCCGTGCCCGCACTGCGCCTGGAGGGGCGACAGTTGCCGCTGCGAGAGGTGCTCCGCGTCGAGCTCAACCACGCGGTCTCGTACCGCCGCGAGCTCGTCGTCCATTTGATGGATCGGAGCGTTCTCTACGGCGGGCTCGGCACCGATTCCGATGACGTCAGCCTGTCGTTCAACGGCCGCCTGTTTCCCGACGGCATTCGTATCCCGTTGGAGTGGGTGCGCCAGCTCGATTACCGCGGCGATAGCGCCAATCCCCCGAAACCAACACCGCCATCGTTCGCGGCAATCAATGACGAGGATGCGATCCTCACGGCAGAGGGTGCCGTCTTGCGCGGCGTTCTCGACAGTGTCGACGGCCGTCAGGTCATCTTCGAAGAACGCAAGCTCGGGCGGTTGACGCTGCCGTGGAAGCAAGTGCGCAGCGTTCGTATCGCTGCTCTCGACGCACCACCGAAGCTGGCCCCCAAGGTACCTGGACTGATCGAAGGGGTCGACGGGAGCCTGTTGTACGGCGGGATCACGGCGCTGGACACGACTCGTGCAGCATTGGAGTCGCCACTCATCGGTAAAGTAGACGTGGAGACAGCGCGAATCCATGCGGTCGAGTTTCACCTCGGGCGCGTCGCCTACCTGTCCGATCGCGATCCAATTCGCGTCGTCGAGCGCGGCTGCCACGACCTCGGGTTTCATTGGCCCTGGCAGCGAGACGCGAACGTCTTCGACAAAGGCCCGCTCCGAATCGGCACCCAGACGTACCGACGCGGCCTCGGCGTTCATTCAGAGAGTCACCTGACGTTCGCCATCGAAGATGGAGACAAGACCTTTCAGACATGGATCGGCATCGACGCCACCGGACATCCCGCCAACGGCAACCCCAAGTTCGGGTCCGCGGTGTTTCGGATCCTCGTCGATGGCCAGGAGCGTCACAACTCGGGTAACCTCAACTGGCAGGCCCTCCCACGCCGCGTCGAGGTCGACTTGCAGGGAGGCAAAGAGCTCGAACTCGTCGTCGAGATGGGTGAAGGGCTCTACATCCTCGATCGTGCAGACTGGGGCGACGCGCGCATCCTGCGCGACTAGCCCCCACCACGCCATCGAAGCCATTGCGACTCGCTGCAACGACGCAGTCCTTACTACAAAGAACAGAACAACGAAGAGGGGTCTTCGATGCGACTCGGTCGAAGCGGTTTCCTTGCCTGGGCGCTGTGCACCGTCACTGCGGTCACGACACCGTGCGCGGCGCAGCTCTGGGATGGCGCGTTTCGCGCTGCCGATCTGGATGGCGCGGTCGCCGTCCACGAGCAACGACTCGCCACTGACGACTACCAGGCCTATCCGCACCTCCCCGGCACCCCCGAGCAACGGCAACCGACGTGTGAGGAGCTCGAGCTCCGGGCACTGCACCTTCGCGTTGCCGCGCATGGCGACTACCGTCGCGCTCTGAGAATCGTCGACCGCTTCCTCGAGAGCCCACGCACTCCGAACGTCGAAGCCTTCGCCCACTACTTGCGTGCCCTCTACCTTTGGCACTGCGGGTCGCATGCCGAATCGCGCGCTACCGCGCAGCAGCTTGGTGTGCTCTCTGCTTGGTCGTTGATCGGTCCCTACGACAACGATCGCGGCAGCGGCTTTGAGGAACCCTACGAACCGGAAGAAGACCCCTACGATCCGAACGAGCGCTACCTCGGCAAGCGCGACTACATCTCTTGGCGACAGTGGGAGGAAGTCGGGATTGCCGGCAGTCTCCGACTCGACCACCTGCTCCGCCCGAATGACGAGGCGCTGGCCTACCTGCAGACTCACATCTACGCCCAGAAGGAACGCGACATCGTGATTCGCACGGGTAGCTCCGGCGCGGTGGCGTTGTGGTGGAACGGCCAGGAAGTACTGCGGCGCGACGTCGACCGTCCGCACGCGTTCGACCAGGATGCAGTCGTTGTTCATCTCGGCGCCGGCTGGAACTCTCTACTCGTGAAGAGCGGTCACACCAAAGGCACTTGGGCCGTCCGCGTGCGCCTGACCGACCGTGCTGGCCGCGCGCTACTGGCGACTCCCGTTGTAGACACCGCGGTACCGAAGGTGCCCCTCGCACAACAGGCGGTCTTGCCAAGCGACGCCCGGGCCAACGACTTCGTGGCGCCGGTGGACAAGAGCCTGGATCTTGGCGCTCGCACAGTCCTCGCCAAAGACGCAACCCCAACAACGCTGATTCTCAGCGGATGGCTAACTTCACAGATCCACGCTCACGACCGTAGCGAGCGACCCGAACGAGAACTGTACGAAGCCGCACTGCGCGACGATCCCAACAACGCGATCGGTCACTACCTCGTCGCGAAGACCTATCGCACCCGCATCACACACTCGGCCGAGAGGGAAGAGAACCGCTGGCGTGTTGAACTGGAGCGCGTCCTCGAGCTCGACCCGACGTTCGACCGTGCGCGCTACGAACTGTGCGGCTACTACCTGCAGCGGTTTGGCAACTTCGTGCGCGCGAAACAGCTGTTGGCCCCGGCGCTACGCCGAGTCTCTGCCGACGGCGTCCGCCCCACAGCTGCCGAGCCGGCCTGGAAGCTTCAGCAAAGGCTACTCCGGGGGCGCTATGGACTCGCCGCTTCGGTCAAGCATCGCACGATGCGTGAACAGCTCTTGCAGACACAGCCACTGCAAGGGCTCCGCGTCGCCACCGCACGTCGCCTCGCGACGGAGGGGCGCACGCCGGCAGCCATAGCGCTGCTGCAAGCCGGGCTCGCGTTCGATACCACGCACGGGCAGCTGCAGCGCGAGCTCTCTAGACGCTTGCTGCAAAGTGGCCAGCTCGACGCGGCCCGCGAGAGTGTCCAGCAACGCATCGCTGCCCGCTCCAGCGATGGTGCTAGCTACGTCGCCCTCTACGATCTCGAAAGTGCCGCCGAGAACTGGCAGAGCGCACTGACCGCAATCGATGAAGCCATCGTCATTGCTCCCGATGACGAGGACTATCGCAAGCGACGCGGTGACGTGCTCCGCATTCTCGGTCAGAACAAGGGAGCGTTGCTCGAGTATGCAAAGTCATTGGAGCTCGAGCCGAACCAGCCTCGCTTGCGCGAATACGTCGAGTTGGCAACCGGCGATTCAGACGACCTCGAAGAGCAGTACCGCATCCCCACGTCAGACATTGTCGCTGCGGCACTGACAGCCGACGACGAGGACGTGCCGCTACGCGTACTCCTGCAAAACACGACAGTTCGCATCGCACAAGACGGGACCACGGCGCGCTACGTGCAATACCTGGCCAAGGTCGTCAACGACCAAGGTGTGCGCACTCTCGACTACTACAACATCCCCTACGCCTACGGCGAACAGTGGGTGAAGGTGCTGAAAGCGCAGGTCCATCACAAAGATGGCGACGTCGAAGAAGCACAGATTCGCAACCGCGACCCGTACGTCCGCGAGGGCGAGTACCCGATCTGGAGCCAAGCCTGGGTCGATTTGCCGCCGCTGCAGCCCGGTGACGTCGTCGAGATCGAATATCGCAAGGAAGACCTACGGCAGTCGTTCTTCGGCGATTACTTCGGCGATTCCGTGCACTTTGCAGGGTTGGAGCCCTGGGATCACGTTCGCTACACCGTCATTTGCCCCGCCGACAAATCTCTGCACTTCTATCCGCAGCGGATGAACGTCTCGCCAGTCGAGGAGACTCGCAACGACGAGCGCATCTCTCGGTGGGAGATGAGGAATCAACCGCGCATCGACCCCGAACCCGGTATGCCCCCGCTCACCGATGCAGTCCCGCTCCTCGAAGTATCTAGCATTCCGGACTGGGATGCCTTCACAGACTGGTACTACCATCTGATTCGGAAACAGTTCGAGTCATCGGCCGCCATCAAAGCAAAAGTCGCGGAGCTGACTGTGGATTTCAAGACGGATGCCGACAAGGCGCGCGCACTCTACAACTTCGTTGTTCAAGAGATTCGCTACATCGCTTGGGAGTTCGGCGTCCATGGCTTCAAGCCGTACAAGGCTTCGACGATCTTCACGCGCCGTTTCGGGGACTGTAAGGACAAGGCGACCCTACTGTGCACGATGCTCGCCGAGGTCGACATTGCGGCGCACCCCGTCTTGATCAAGGGTACGCGCAACCGCCCCTTGGAAGACTTGAAGCTGCCGCTCGTCAGTCACTTCAATCATTGTATCGCCTACATCCCCAGTCTCGGTAAGGGCGGCCACTTCGTGGACGGCACCGCTGAGCACCACTCCTTCGAGCAGCTGCCGCTGATGGACTACGGTGCCCGCGTTTTGGTCGTCAAGGAGAGCGGCGGCGACGTCACGACGATTCCGTGGAACGCACCAAAGGACTTCTCGATCACAGAACGCCAATGGATCAAGGTCGACGGTAGTGGCAACGCGACGATCAAGGTCGAGCTCCAGCCACGAGGTGACTTTTCTACTTCCATTCGCAGCGCGTACGAAGTCGTCGGACAGCACAAGGAACGACTCGAGCAACACTACGGCCGTCGCTTCCCGGGCGCCCGGGTTACGCGGGCCGAGTTCTCGGACTTGCGCAACCTCGACGAACCGACAGCGGTCCGCTTCGAGTTGACGGTGCCACAGTTCCTGCAGAGCGCTGGGGAGTCGATCACGCTGCCGCCGATCATCGACTTCTTCCAGTCGACCGGCGGCCTGACGCGTTTTGCGTCACGCCCCCAACGGCAACTGGATCTCAACTTGAGCAACCCCCGGGCAAGTCATCTCGAGATCGAGATCGAGTTGCCGCCGGGGCATGTCGTCGACCACCTTCCTCGCGCGCGAACGATGGAGACTCCACACACGAAGTTCGAGTTCCGGCAGCGCAGCGATGGGCAAAGCCTCCACCTCGAACGTACGTTGGAGTTCTCTGCGCCGCGTCTCGCACCGGCCGACTACCCCGCGTTTCGTCAGTTCGTAAACGACATCGAAGCTTGGCGAACCGAGCAAATCACCCTGCGTAAGACCGAAGGAGCTCAGTAATGACTCGCTCGATGTTCCTTCTCTCTCTGGCGTTGTTGGCAGTAGCACTCAGCCCGAGCACTGTTCGTGCCGGCGGCTTGGTCGGCTCCGCCGAAGAGCTACGCGGCGATGCGCGGCAGCTCGAGGCGCGTTGGTGGAGTGAGGTCAATGCCAACCCCCATTCACTCGACTCACAGGCCGCGCTGTTGTTATGGGGCCAAACGCTGGCAGCCTTGCCGCAACCCGCGCGCGGATCTGCAGCGTGGCGTGAGCTCTTGGCGACGACAAAGAACGGTTGGAGCCAACGCGCGGTGCTGTGGCGCCTGCGTGGGCAGCTGCTCCGCGAAGGACAAATCGAAGAAGCTACAGCCCTCCCGCTCACCGTAGGCAGCCCGCGCACGTGGCTCGGCATCGGTCCGTTCGGACGCACCGGCGCCACGGCGTTGCATCGTTCCTATCCGCCAGAGGCCGCGTTCGATCCCGGCGCCCGGTACGACGTCGACGGCATCGACGTCGCTTGGCGGCCTGTCCATGTTGCCGCCGGGAGTACAACCATAAGCCCTCTGGATGAATGGCGCCGGCGTGGCGGCGCCTACTATCTGCGCTCTGTTTTCACGTTGGACGCACCCTTCGAAGGGCTGTTGCAAACGGCCGGAGGGGGTTCGCTGCGCGTCTGGATTGACGGCGTCGAAGTCTGCACCGTCGAT
>JBCCHQ010000199.1:0-8419 GCA_039028735.1 Planctomycetota bacterium
CCAATATTTTGCAGCCAACAGGAACGAAATGCAGACTCACCAAGCTTACAGGCCAACTGTTATTTTCGTGGAGTATCACGGAGAAAGTATTTCAGCGTAGAAAATCACCGACTTTGGTTGTTGCATGGCTTGGTTGCCGGTGAGTGCACCCAGCGCACGCACGAACGGCTCTTCGTGCAGCGAGTCCCACAGTTTCTCGGCGCCAACCCGCGCGAGCGTATGCTCGACGAGCAGTGACCCGCGCAGCTTCAATACTTCTTCCGGAGTGTACGGCCGCTCGATGCCGTCCCAGCGAGGGTCGAGCCAGCTGTTTCCTATTTCTTTGATCTTGTTGTAGTCCACCATTGCGTGCGTCTCTCCTCGTCTAAAGGTGCTCGTAGCCTGGAAGTGTCAGGAACGTTTCGAACTCGCTTGCGGTGATCAGTTTTTCGAGCAGGTTCGCCGCAAGTTCGAACAGGCCCTCTTCGAATTCTTCAGTCGTCAGTGCTGCGTGCAGTCTCCCGACCTCTGCAGCGAGAATCTCTAACGCCATTTCCGCAGTAACGACGTCGCCATCGGTGGTCTCCGCGCTGTGACGGATCCACTGCCAGACTTGGGCACGGCTGATTTCTGCGGTTGCCGCGTCCTCCATCAGGTGGTTCAGCGGTACGCAACCTTGACCCCGCAACCAGGCCGCCACGTAGTGCAGTCCCACGGCAAGGTTCTGACGCAGTCCTTCGGCGGTGATGTCTCCGGTCGGAACGGCGAGCAGGTCGCGCGCCTCGATGGCGTCATCCGACAGCGGTGCATCGATCTGATTGGCCTCAGGCATGTGCTCGTCGAAGATCTGCATGGCGACTGCAACCAGACCCGGGTGGGCGACCCAGGTGCCGTCGTGACCGTCGAGCACTTCGCGCTTCTTATCCGCGACGACCTTGTCGATCGCGTTGCGATTGGCTTCCGGGTCGTCCTTGATCGGAATCTGCGCTGCCATACCACCCATGGCATGCGCGCCACGACGGTGACAAGTTCGCACTAAGAGGCGCGAGTAGCTGCGCAGGAAGTGTGTCGTCATCGTGACGTCACCACGGTCAGGCAGGACGAAACCGGGGTGTTCCTTGAATTTCTTGATCACGCTGAAGATGTAATCCCAGCGTCCACAGTTCAAACCGGCTGAGTGGTCGCGCAGCTCGAACAGGATCTCGTCCATCTCGAACGCCGCACCAATCGTCTCGATCAAGACCGTTGCCTTGATCGTGCCTCGATCGATTCCAAGCGTGTCTTGGGCGAGACAGAACACGTCGTTCCACAGGCGCGCTTCGAGGTGACTCTCTAGCTTCGGCAGGTAAAAGTACGGTCCGGTCCCTTGATCGAGCAAGCATTGTGCGTTGTGAAAGAAGAACAGTGCGAAGTCGAACAGGCTGCCAGAAACAACCTCGCCATCGACGAGCATGTGTTTTTCTTCAAGATGCCAACCTCGGGGCCGCACCATCAGCGTGGCGATGTCCGCTTTCAGCGCGTACTCCTTGCCCGCCTCGTTGGTGAAGTGGATCGTCCGATGGGCTGCGTCGCGAAGATTGACCTGACCATCCAACATGTTGGCCCAGGTCGGCGAGCTCGAGTCTTCGAAGTCCGCCATGAACACGCGTGCTCCAGAGTTCAGCGCGTTGATGATCATCTTTCGCTCGACTGGCCCAGTGATCTCGACGCGGCGGTCGCGCAAGTCCGCAGGGACCGGTGCAACCTTCCAGTCAGACTGTCGGATGTCAGCACTTCCCGGCAGGAAGTCTGGGAGCGCGCCAGAATCAACGCGCAATTGGCGCTCGTGGCGCAAGGCCAGCAGCTCACGACGGCGCCCTCGAAAGCGACGTTCCAGCGACGCGACGAAGTGCAGCGCCTCGGGCGTCAGAATCTCGTCGTATCCAGGGAGGAGCGGTCCGATGAGCTCGACCCCCTGCACATCCAGCAGTCCCTTCATGGGTTCCTTCCTCACTCTTGCTTCGGTTCGCGTGGCTCGAGATGAAGAGGCAACTTCGGGACCGGCCCCGTGGCGTGATCAGGGCTCCCGCGACCCGGTGCGTAAGCAGCGAAGTGGAAAGCACCTACGATTCAACGATCGGAGGACCACTGGCACTGGGGAAGCGCGGGGCCGTTCCGATTCGGAGCGCGGCGTGCACGGTTTGTTCAACAAGCAGGGAAGAAGCGCGTTTCGTCGACGGGATCAGGACGCCGCCGGAGCGGTCTGTGCAGCTGCCCAAACCGCGAGCTTCTCGCGGAAGATCTTCGCGTTGTGGCGGATGTCCACGGGGAAGGCGGGGTGGATCAGGAAGCGCTCGATGATGCGCGTGTGGTCGTGGGCCTTGCCGAGCGCCGCCAATTCGCGGCGCAGCGTCGCGGGATCAATGGCCGCGCCCGCTTCGAGTTCCACACAAAGGACCGGAAGTGTGCGCCCAGCCTCAGTAACCCCTACGAGCGCCGTACGGTACACTGCCGGGTGCACGTTGAAGACACCCTCACAAGGGATCGTGTGCAACGTCGTACCGTCATCGAGTAGGACCCGGTGGCTCTTGCGACCACAGAACCAGAGACGCCCTCGGTCGTCGAGATACCCGACATCGCCCATCCGGTGACGCACCGGCGCTGACGGGTCGACGATCTTGGCCAGAGCAGTCTCGGCGGGTCGTCGAAAGTACTCCCGCGTCACGTGGTCGCCGCGCACGACAATCTCGCCGATCTCACCGCGCGGCAATGTGCCCGCGTCGTCCCACCGATCGATCGCCCGATCGTGAATCGGAATCACGTCGACGTCGACCCCCGCGACGGGAAGTCCGACGCAAACTCCGTTCCCCGACTCGGTCTGTTGCCGCGTCTCCGTGAGGACTTCGTCGCTCCCGATCGACGCCACGGGAAGCGCCTCGGTCGCGCCGTACGGCGTAAACACCTGCGTGTCTTCGTTGAGCATGCCAGCGAATCGTTCGAGCACCGCTGCCGGCACCGGCGCACCCGCCGACAACACACGACGCAACGTGGGCAGCTTCGTGCCGTGCTTCTCCCCATATCGTCCAACGGCGTTGATCAGCGCCGGGGAACCGAACATGTTCGTCACGCCAAAGTCCTCGATCGCTTGGATGATCCGTCGGGGATCGACGTCGGCGGGCCGAGTCGGGTTCATCTCCGGAATCACCGCAGCCATCCCGAGTGCTGGATCGAACAGCGCAAACAACGGGAACGTTGGCAGATCGATCTCCCCGGGACGAATGTCGTAGGTCGTGCGAATGCGCTCTACCTGACCGAGAAAAGTCTGGTGGGTGTAGACAACCCCCTTGGGCGCCCCCGTGCTACCGCTCGTGAACAAGATCGCAGCAACATCTTCGGGACGAGTCGAGGTCCCTGGACGCGCTGCTTGCGACCCACGGCGCCGTACTTCCTGCAGCGTGGTTGCACCCCAGCCCTTGCCGCCAACGGTGATTGCGGTACGGACAGTCTGCCGCCCCCAACCAAAGAGTCGGCGTGCCAGATGCGCTTTCGGGATCCCGATGAAGGCCTCCGGCGCCGCGTCAGCAAGGCACGACCCGATCCCCTTGCGCCCCAAACCTGGATCTACCAACACAGGTATCGCACCGGACTTCAACAGCGCAAAAACAACAGCAAAGAGATCCAACCCGGGAGTGACCATCAACGCCGTGCGGACCCCGGGACCGATGCCCAGCTGCAACAGTCCCGCGGCAATTCGATTGCTGTCGTCTTCGAGCTGGCGATACGTGTAGTGGACGTGTCGAGTGCGGCCACTCGAATCGCGGCCGGCAGGCGCCGCGATCGCCAGCGAGTAGGGCCGCTCTTGTGCCTGTAGCGTCAGGTGGTCGGCGATGTTGCCGATCTCCAGCGGCGTGGTCCCTCGGATCACCGGATCGGGTGCCTGCGCAGGAAGTCTTGGACCCGCGGCAAGATCTCGTCGAACGCGTCCTCGAGAACGTAATGCCCAGCGTCCGCGAACGAATGCACTTCTGCGGCAGGAAATCGGCGCTGCCACTCAGCCAGGAAATGGCGGTCGAAGACGAAGTCTTTCTCACCCCAGAACAGCTGCATCGGCACATCTGCGAAGCGATCGAGACTCCGTTCCACAGCCATGACCTCCGCGTAGGCGCGATCGCCCTCACGCAGCGGGATGTCCTGTACGAAACGATGAACGGCGATTCGGTGCCGCCAACTGTCGTAGGGACTCAAGTAGCCTTGCCGCGCCCCCTGGGTCAGCGGACTGCGCTTGGTGCCGACGCTCGCTGCACCGCGACAAAACAGGTTCAAGCCACGCACGAGGAATGCGCCTACGGGTCCCCGACACAGCGTCAGCGCCAGCGGGAAGCGTTTCGTTTGCGGCAGCAAGAACGCGGCTGTGTTCAGAATCACCAAACGGGCGATCCTCTCCGGCTGGCGCGCGGCATAGGCCATGCCGATCATCCCACCCCAGTCGTGCAGAACGAGCGTGATCTTCTTGTCGATACCGAGGTGATCCAGCAACGCTTCGAGATCGTCCACGCGCTGCTTCAGCGTGTAGTTGTAGCTCGAATCAGTCGGCTTGTCGGACAGCCCGCAGCCGATGTGATCGGGCGCAATCGTGCGATAGTCCGATCGTAGCGCGCTGATCAGGCGCCGGTAGTAGAACGACCAGGTCGGGTTGCCATGTACCATGACAACCGGATCCCCACGTCCTTCATCGACGTAGTGGTAGCGGTGCGCCCCCAGCTGGAGGTAGTGGCGATCGAACGGATAGAGATCCGCGGCCGGCTTGGGTAGTTGCGTGGTGGCCTCGGCCGACGCGCTGTTTTGGGCTGACAAGTTGGATCTTTCGCCGCTTCCCTCCCCCGCTAGGGGCAGGGAGAAGGCTCGTTGCAGGTCAAGGAGTCTTGGTCCGTCGGATCGATGCCGCAGCCAGGAAACGGCATGGGCAGCTGTTGATTGAAGAAGAGGCCGTGAAGCAGCGTGACAGCATCGGAGACATCGACCCCGCCGTCGTCATTGCCGTCACAAGCGTCGAGGCAACCCACGTCGATCACGACACCAAACGAAACGAAAAGGGCGGTCAACACCGTGACGGCGTCCCCGACATTGCGGCTACCGTCGCGGTTGCAGTCCCCGCGAGTGAACAGCTCCTGACCACATAACGTGATGTTGGTCGGCGACACGCAGCCTCCGAGCGTCGTTCCACATCCGACATCCAAGAGCCCCTCGACGAAGACGCGATCGCCGGCAGCAAACAGCCCGGTCGAGTTCATCACGTAAACGTCACCGCCGTCGGTCTGCAGAACAAAGTCGGCTCCAACGCTGATCAGGACGCCGCAAGTTGCAATCGGCGACGAGGTTTGGGCCCCGGCTAGCTGTGGCATCGCCAGCTGCGGTAGGACAACGAGCAGCAAGCAAGGAAGCGACCAAGCGGTGCGCCGGCACCATCTCTGCAATGTCTTCATCGAGCGGCCTCCCTCAGGTGGATCTGGTGACTTCGCAATTGTCAGGGCTTACAGCGGAGTCGTCAAGGAGAGCCTAACAGACCCGCGGCTTCGAGTGGGCCGCGTGGCAGCCGAGCCGATTGGGGCAGCTGGCCCAGGAGGCAGCCCGGCCAGGAGAAACCGCACGAGTTTGCGCTGAGCCACTGTGTCAGGCTTGCTCCGACCGGGCCTCCGCGGCACGGCCCTTGTCAATCGGCGGCCGTCCGATACCATTCCGGCTCGCCTCGGCTCAGCAACAACCAACTCAGGAGACCCCGTGAAGTTGATCCCAGCTCGCTTCGGCCCTCTCGCTCGCTATCTGCGCCTGCAGTGCAGGTTCGCCGTGATGGGGTTGAAAGAGAAGCTGGGAGGAGGAACCGCGGACAGCCTACCGCTGCCGTCGCCGCGCCTACGGCACAGAGTCCACGGCAGTGTCGAGGCCGACAGCTTCGTGACTGTAGGTGCGCGCATGAAGGGGCGCCTTTGCGAAGCGCTCGAACCTACCGGACGCACGCTCTCGTCCTTCGAACACATCCTCGACTTCGGCTGCGGTTCGGGTCGGTTGCTTCGCCATCTCCAAGAAGAAGCGCAACAGGCCAAGATCACCGGCTGCGACATCGATGGCGTCGCCGTGCGCTGGTGTCAGCAGAACCTCCCCTACGTAGATGCGGTGCACACACAGCCGATGCCACCGCTCCCGTTCGATGATGGCACGTTCGATCTCGTCATCTCGATCTCGATCTTCACGCACCTCGATGAAGAGTATCAGAATGCTTGGCTGGCGGAGCTTGCGCGGGTCACGAAGCCAGGCGCGATCCTGCTGCTGACGGTCCAGTGCCAGCGCCTGGGTGCGTTGAATCCTCAGCAGAAACAGGTACTCGACGACCACGGCTTCGTCTACTTCGCAACGCGAACAACAGAGCGCCGCGTGTTGGGGCTCCCAGAGTTCTACCAGTCCGCACGTCACTCCAGAGCGTACATCGATCGCGTTTGGTCACAGCACTTCACGATCGAGCAACAATGCACGGGCCCGAACCAGGGGCAAGACATCATCGTCTGCCGGAAGCCCTCGTAGCCTCCACGACAGCTCATCGGTCACTCTGCAATAAAAAACGCCGCGGCCCGTTGCAGGACCGCGGCGTTTCTGTCGGACGAATCGTCTCGTCGTGCCTACTCGAAGCGGAAGGAAGCTTCCACTTCTTCGAGAGTTGGCTGCGTGACGCCTCCACCTTGTGTGGGTAGCCCAATCAGAATGTGCTTCATCTGCACGGTCTGCGGGTTACGGAGCGTCGACGGGTCGTCCGTCCAAGGGGTGAACTGATCGAAGACACCAGGCTGGCTAGCGCTCTCCGACGCACCGCGCACGAAACTGAGCACTGTGGGTGCCGCTTCCGGAGAGAAGCCAGGAGTCTGCAAGATGGCCGAGAACTCGGCCTGACCCGGGTAGCTTCCCGAATCGACGACAACCTGGTAGCTCGTCGTTGTGGCTTCGCTGACACCAGCACCAGCGCGCACGAAGGCACCGACACTCGCGGGCGGGCAGATGCCCATCGTGATCCCAGCACCACAGGTGGTCGGCGGCTCGGCGTTGAAACCAAGGGGCGACTCGATCTGAATCCGACCGGCACCACCCTGACCACCGATGTTACCGGCGTTCTCGACATACATGGCGTTCATGACCTGCGTCGCGTCGGGGTGATCGGCAACCGCGCGGTCCGGCATTCCACCGGCAACGCTGATCACGGCACCGTCGACGCGCAAGACGCCGAGGCCCTGCAAGCGGATTGCGCCCCCTGCACCCGAACCACCATTGGCACCGAACTGCGGACCACGGAACGCATCCCCACCCCGAGCCAGCAGCTGTGCGGTCGAGGTCAGGTTGAAGAAGCCACCGACGGCGATCTGCAGGAAGCCACCGCCACCACCACCACCGGTTCCGGGGGCGTGCGTCAGCGGCGGATCCGGGAAGTCCGCGGCACCACCACCGGCACCGCCACCCCCACCGATCATCAGCGGAGCAAACGTCACCGGGTGCACGAAGTCGTTGTTGAGATAGGTCGACCCACCGGCGCCCACGGCGACCGGAGAGATTCCTGAGTTGCTGAAGCCACCGTCGCCGCCGGCGTCGGAGTAGCCACCGCCACCACCACCGGTGGGCGGTTCGCTGAACGAACCACCGACGACGTTCTGTCCACCCGTGGCAGGCAGAGCATCGGGGTTCGAACTCGGCAAGCCAGTGCCGCCACCGGACGAGTACGGAGTGCCAGCTACGAGATCGGCGGGCAAGTCGCCCGGCAGACCACCGTCGGCACCTGGCATGTTGTTGACGCCGTCAACGACACCACCGTCACCGCCGCGGCCACCGCCCGGGCCACCGAGGCCACCCAGACCGGGGAGCGGATCAGTACCCGACGTGTCGACGAGCCCTCCCGGGCTCCCCGAAGCGTCAATGATCCCTTCGACCAACGCGCTACCCGAGACGCGAATCAGCAGCGGGTTGCCACCGAAGGCGCGAAGGGTCACGTCAGCCGGCAACGTCAGCGACGTCAGCTCGAGGATCCCGCCTGGCAGGCTCCCCATGATCGCCAAAGTGCCGGTTGCGTCGAAGACACGAACCATGTCGGTCGGCGTCGCACCGGTATCGATGACCCACGTCGTTCCGGGCAACTCGCTGCCCAGGTTCAACGCGCCATCAGCGCCGGTACCGACTTCGATCGGGAGTACGTTGATCCCGGTATCGACGGCTGGATCGCTGATCGTCGGCTCGAGTCCGGCCAACGAGTTGAAGCCAGCAAAGTTGAACGGACCGTTGCTCTCGAGGTGAATGCGTCCGTCGCTGCTGTCACCACTGAGCCAGGTCGAACTGTTGTTGTTGTGCTGCGTTCCCAGTTGGCCACGCGCGCTGAGCAATGCGGTCGAAGCGATCCGGAGACCGTCGTTGGCGCGAATGGCAATCGCGC
>JBCCHQ010000200.1:0-8250 GCA_039028735.1 Planctomycetota bacterium
AACCCCGCCGTTGTTTCGAAGGTCGCCTGACTCTTGGAGGCGAATCGCTGCCAGCAGTGCCGGGACACTCTCCTCTCCCAATTCGACGAGAACCTGAATCGTGCGGCTCTGCTGTTGCCGATCATAGGTATTCAGAGCGGCAGCAAGCGCCGGGTACCCAGGTTCACCAAGTCGAACTAACGCAGTCGCAGCTCTCTTGTGCTCTTCAGGGTCCTTACTTGCCAAGAGCGTCGTCAGTTCCTCGACACGCTGTTCTTCTTGCCGAGGGAACTTCGGCCTACCATGAACGGACTCCGGCAGGATGAAAGCCACCGTCAAGAATAGGCAGCATACGACTCTCGCAAACGACACACTCAAGATCAGACTCTCTTCCACGTGACTTCGATGCCTGGGCTGCCGGCGAGTGCCAGTCGTGGTTGCCCTGGTGCAATACACCTGGAACAATCTTGCCGCACTTACACAGTACACGTTGTTCAAGCGTGCAGAAACCGACATCGGCACAACCCCGCGATGGATCGTGCCAACTCACGGTATGAGTGGCGTTCCGTGTTCCGAGCCCACCTAAGGCCCTCCGAGAGTCGCGGACAAGGGATGAGAATGAGGTCTGATCATTAGCTCCGGACAGATGAGTCTCTTGATCTCTGGCACATGCGCGGCATTGCTCCTTACTAGCCTCGGGTGCGTTGGCCACAGATGCGACCCACTTCAGCAAACCGCACACCTCTCCCTGGCCGGTCAGGAAGTCGACAAGACTCCAGTTTTTGTCGAGCTATCAGCGGCGGTTGGCCCCGCAGAGCTACTCGATCCGCCAGCCAGCGCTACGCAGCTGGCACGGCTGGTTTGGGATACGGAGCCAGAGTTCCAGCCTCAGATAGCGACATTGCTGAGGTGCAATAGCCTTGAGTTCATGGCCCTGGATGGCCCGGACGATATCGACCCAATGAGCGCCCTAGAAGACCTTTGGATTGCTTGTCGCGCCAGAGCTGTCGCAGCCCTCTGGCATGGCAGCTCGGAGACACTCCTAGACCGCCTCTTGCAGTGGATGCGGCTACGGGACTTCAGCGTTCGCCCATCCTTTCGTCCAACAATGATCCGCAGCGATCTTGTTTTTGGCGTGCAAAAGCGGTTTGACGAGTTCTTCATGGCTGAGCTGCCTGTGTTCGCTGCAGCCTTGGAGCCCAACGATCTTTGGAAATTGCAGCTTCAACTTCAGCAAAGGGGCCCACTGTCTTTGAATCAGTCACTACAAGTCGAACTCGAACGAATAAGGCTACGAAGTGACGGTGGCGGCAATGACAGACTCGAAGACTCGATTCTCGCTGCGCTCGCGACCAGCAAGATCGAAGAGCAGCTACAGGCGATGGGCGAGGTGGTCGCTGCTGCCGCCGCACTGGGCGACAAGGCTTGGGAGGACACGTTGGCTCGCTACCGAGCGCATGTCATAGCCCATAGAATTATCCTTGTGGGCGTAGCCGCCCTACTCTACCACGCCAAACATCAGCGTCTGCCGGAACGCGTGAGCGACCTCGGCTTGGATCTCCAGTGGACCCTACCAGGCGAGTGGGAACCCAAGCTCCTGCACCACGGTTCAACTCTCTTTGTTGGGCGCGAGCTGCCGAGCAGCAGAGAGCGATCGCTGGAAATCAGCACGTTCTTCATTTCAGAGTAGTGGGATGCTGGTGTGCGGGTCCAGGGACTCCTTTGCGCTCCGTGAAGGAAGGCAACACAAGCAAGTTTCAGAGTTTCTCGCCACCCTCGAATCGCCGGCCCATGGGGACGGCAGAAATAGCACCGTCAAGAGACCTCAGCTCTCGCGAAGACGCAGCGTCCCCCAACGTCGCCCCCCCCACTCACTTCATGTCGGCTCTTTCCGCGCGGGCTTGTGCCCGCGGCGTTGCGAGGAGAGAATCGTCCACCTATTCCTGCCGAACTGCCGGACTGTTTCAGGGAACACGACATTAAGCGTGGAGCGAAGATCGAGTAGCAATGGACATTCCTGGAATCGGCCCGGTCGATCGCGACGACCCCACAGATCCTTGGATCAGTGAGGGAGTGCCCGTCCCTCTCCTCAACGCGCAACACGTCACCTTCATCATCGACGGCTACGACGAGGGATTCAGTTCGGAATACGACGAGGCAATCGCGGCGTTTCTCGCGGCACCACCGGCCCTGCTGCAGGATGCGATCCCCGCACTGTTCGCATACTACTTGGACCACAAGAAACTCTGCGAACAAGCCGACGAGCCGCTCGACGTAGTTGTCTCCTCTCCTGATCGTGTCCTAGAACACATCTACTTCGGTGACACGGAGGTAGTCGTAGCGCGACGCAACGAGCCTGATCGATCTGTGTACGTTTCTGTGTCGGGTGGCTGCGACTGGGAGACAGAGCACGGGTTACAGGTGGTGTTCAAAGGCGGGAGCACGGTCTGCAAAGTGGGTCCGTACGACGGTCACTTCACGAACGCGGACGCCTACGGCGATCCAACGCTCGAGGGAGTTGTGTTCCACCCCACTGCCTAGCTGCAGAAGGACACAACAGGTCCCTAAGAGACAACATAGAATGTACAGACAGGCGCGCATTTGGCGTCCAGCTGTCGATGTTGGCGCCCTCAGTCGCCTGTGGCAGCCTGTTGACGACTTGGCACGCTGGCTGCTAAGGAGAGCGCGTCGGGGTCCTCCCCCCGGCGGGCTGCCTGAGTAGGCCCAGTGAAGGAGATTCCTCATGTCGTACCTGCGTTGCTGCTGTTTGCTGTTGGTGCTTGCGGTCGTCCCTACGCTGTGTGGCTGCATGACTGCCGTTAGCTTTGACGAGCCAGGCAGGTTCGACCACCGGCTGCCGGTTTATGGAGGGACACGACTTTACTGGCAGCTGAAGGACAACATGTTTGGGCCGCTCTACTTTGACCTGCCGCTTTCAATGGTCGCCGACACGGCTCTGTTGCCGGTCACGCTGCCTGCGCAGTGGGTTGTCGATGAATTCCCGGAGGCTCAGTTCGCCAACCGCCATCGAAGTCAGCTCGTTCCTCTGGTCGATGGCGACATTGTGGACGTGATCCGCGGTGAACATCGCGGCAAGACCGGACGCGTGTTTGCCTGCGACTTCGCATTCTCTCCACCCAGCTACTATGTCCAGCTGCGCGACGTGCCGGAGAACGATAGGATTGAAGTCCCGGGTTCGTGGCTGGTGCTGCGGCCTGAGTCAACTGAGCGCAGCGAATAGGCGACCGCTGCGGCGCAGTGCAACGCGACGGGAACTCGCGAGTCTAAACTGCCTATGCCAACGATGAACGGAAGCCAACGACGACTGCGGCGGCGCGCTCACTTCTGGGTGGAGGCGCGGGCCACGTTTGCCCTGTTCTGGAGAATCGTGAGCTTTGCCGCGTATGGACCGGCGATCTACCTTGCGTTCTCCGGAATGCTGCTGCAGGGGGCGGTTGGCTGCGGTCACAACTTGCTCCAGCATCATGGATCGGTTGCAGTCTACGTCACTCTGCTCGGCGTGCTCGCCATCTGCGCGTTTCTCACCCGAGCGGGACGGCCTGTGGCGCGACGCTTCCTGCTGCAAGCTGCTTTCCTTGGCCTGACGAGTGCACTCCCTCCGATCTTCTACGCACTGGGGCTACTCTAGCAACACGTGACATCGACTTTGTTAGGGTTGACAGGGTCCTGTGCTTCGACCAGTTTCATGACTGCGCAGGGCTTGATCTTTTCTACCCTAACGGAAGGTCTGTTATGTCACGGGTCGCACTCTTCGGCGATGAAGACTTGCTTTCAGACAGCGTCTTCTGGGGCGTGCGAATCTCCGACTGAGGCCTGCTAGGCCTCGCCGCGCACCGGTCGATCTTCGATGTCGAGGAATCCCTCGATCTGTTGCTCGATGAAGACTGCCTGCTTGATCGTGGGCAGCCCACGGAGAATACGTGTGTGGCGACCGCTGGTCGTGATCACGTAGATTTCGAACGATTCGTCGGCGCCATGCTGATGGCGACGCAGCTTTCGCTTCGCATAGAGTTGCTTGGGCTTGGCAGCGCGCAACGAGATGTTGCCGAGCCAAGGGATCGGTCCATGCCGTACGCCGATGCGTCCATTGGCAACGACAATCTCCGTCGTGTTGAAGATACCCGCAAGACTGAAGTAGGCGAGGCCAAGACCCACGGCGACATAGGCAGCACCGGCCAGCGAGAAAACCCACTCGCCTCGGGCCAACGCACCGCCGTTCCAGACCAACCCGAACCCGGTCCACAGCACAGTAACAGCGACGAGGAAGATCACCCTCGGACCAAACCAACGACGCGTGATCTTCAAGCGATCTTGGCCTCGATGCACCATGAAGCCGCGCGGCATCGGAACCACGGGCTTGGTCTTGAAGGACCGGTCGCGCCGGGCTCCCTTCTTGCCCTTCTTCCCTGGTTCTGGCTCCGGGTCGATGGCAAAGAGCGCTTCGCAATGGGCACAGCGCACGAACTCGAGCTTGACGGAGGTGTCTTCCCGACGGAGCTGCCCCCCGCAGTTTCTACACTTGAGTTCGATCAGCTTTGCCATGGCGGCAGCTTGCCCATAGAAGATGCCGAACGCAACCCGCCAGTTACGACGTAAGTCCAGTCAAGAGCGGACCTGCAAAAAGCAGCGTGCAGCGACGACGGGATTCTTGATACAATAGAGCCCGAACGAAACACCACGTTACTGTGCATACGAACTTGTCGAGAAGGCTCCGCGCTCTGATCTCCACAACAACTCGAGAACTCCCGTTCCGGCTACCGGACTGCCCGTTGTGGGCGATCCAGCCCACCGGCGAGCTACCACCACTGTTTTGCGTCTATGGTTCCTGGGGAGATGTTGCCCCCCATGTGGACCCAGAGCGCCCGATGTACCTGTACGAGGCGCCCGGCCTCGCCGGGGAACGCGCGCCGCGGACGATCGAGCAAGTCGCTGCGCGCTACGCCGACAAGCTGGTCGAACTCCACCCCGACGGTCCCGTTTACCTGGCGGGCTACTCCGGTGGCGCACTGTTTGCGATCGAGATGGCGCGTGTCCTGCGAAATCGCGGTCGCGACGTGCCGCTACTGATGCTCGTCGATCCGATCCACGCGAGCCTGCAGCGCGCCTACCCACCCGCACCGGTACGACCATGGCGTCGCCGCGGGCGCTTCGACTCTGTACGCCGAGCGATTCGCGCACGTCCTCGACTGGCGCGCGCACTGGCCGCAAGCGCTTTGAATTTCGGCATGCGCGTACCGCTGTTTCTGCGCAAGGAGCACTACGAGGGCTTGTTCTGGCGCCTTGTCGGTCGCTACGACGCGCCCATCTACACTGGCCCAACGACGATGCTCTACACCGCTGACATCGCCGACCCGCTGCGCGGCTGGGGCCCGCTACTGCCGGGACTCGTCGAGCAGCACTTCATCGAAGGCGATCACTACGATCTGCTGAAAGATCCCCACGCGCCGCGACTCGCCGAGTTGTTGGAGCGGTGCATCGCCGGCAGTTCCTGAGGCAACGGAATGTTCTTTCGCCGCAAGCGCTCCAAGGTATTCGTGATCGGTCGCAACAAGACCGGCACTACGTCACTGGGGCGCGCCCTGCAAGAGTTGGGCTTTCGGCTGGGCAAGCAGTCTGTCGCCGAGGGGCTGCTCGAAGATTGGGGGCGCCGCGACTTCCGCGAGGTCATCCGCTACTGTCGCACGGCCGATGCGTTCCAAGACACGCCCTTCTCCCTTGACTACACGTACCAGGTCTTGGACCACGCCTATCCGGGATCGCGCTTCGTGTTGTCGGTGCGCGACAGCGCTGACGACTGGTTCGACTCACTTACGCGCTTCCAATCACAGATGATCGGCAAGGGGCGGCTTCCTACTGCCGCCGACCTGCAGGCGTGTGAGTATCGATACCAAGGCTGGCTTTGGCGCACGCACCAGCTGATCTACGGCGCAACCGAGGCGACGCTGTACGACCGAGATCTCTACTGCACCCACTACGAAAACTACAATCGCGGCGTCCGACACTATTTCCGTGAGCGCCCACAGGACTTGCTGGTGTTGAATCTCGCCAACGACAGCGCGATGCTGGATCTCGCCAACTTTGTCGACAGAACACCCCAAGGCCTCAGCATGCCCCATCTGAATGCTTCGACGCGAACGGACCAATAGACCGCTGCAGTCAGAAAGCCCACCGCGCTATTCCCACGCAATGGGAAGCCGACTACGCTACGCGTCTTCTTGTCCGGGAGAAGGCAGAGGCGGTCGCCAACTTTGACACACACTGAGCCAAACCACGATGACCTAGAGCACGACGCCCGTGGAGCTGTGCACAGCGACACGGACTTCAGCGGCGAAACGAGACTCGCGCGCTCGCTGCCGGTCCGCATCGTGCTGTGGGTGATCGGCTCACTCGCCGTCGTGCTCGCCGTCCTGGGCGCGCTACTGCCGATCCTTCCGACAGTTCCGTTCCTCGTGTTGTCGGCAGCGTGCTATTCGCGAGCGAGCACACGCTTCTACAACAGCCTCCTCAACAACCGTTGGTTTGGGTCGACGATCCGCGCCTGGCGCTTCCACCGCGGTGTGCCGCGGCGCGCACGTCGCTACGCAACGGTTGTCACACCACTAGTGTTCGCAGCTTCGATTTGGCTCGCGTCAGCGGTGTGGCTACGGATAGCACTGGCAGTGATCGCAGTTGGATTGCTGTGGTTCTTGTGGACGCGGCCGGTTGTAGCTGTCGACGATCGAGGTCGGCCTGCGGAGACTCCACCCGCCGACGCTGCTTCTCGCGACTAACCTTCGCACAAGTTGCCGTCGGCTGTGCGATCCGCGCCCTCCAGCGGGAACGGCGCCGCCGGGGGCAGCCCCGTCACAAAGAGATGCTGCACGAGTAGCACGACATCCGTGACGTTGACGTTGCCGTCGTCGTCGACATCCAGCGCATCGACACAGGGTGCCGGTTGCGCGTTGAAGATGTGGCCCAGCGCAACGACTGCGTCAGCAGTATCGACAATCCCGTCGCGAGATGCGTCGCCACGAATGAAGCGCGCCTGCACGACCACGGTGCCATTCATGCCCAGCACCTCATGTGGGCGACAGAAGTACGGATACCTACCAGGCGTCGCAAACGGGTGCACGAAGATCGGCAGACCGTCCGTCGACAGTTCGTCGAACAACAGGCCCGGGTCATCCGCTGGGTCAGACGTCAAACCGCTGGTGACCGTGTGCGGCATCTCCCCTACTTCATGTTCCCAGCGTACCGAATCTCCCTCGAAGATCTCGATCCGTGACGGCAGGAAAGCATTGTCGACGACCGTGACGAGAAACTCGTCTTCATCGGCGACCAGCTGCACGAAGCCGATCTGTATCGGGTTGGTCGCATCGAAGAAGCTCAAACCACCCGCTTGATAGGTCGCAAACGAGAACGAGAAGGTCGGGTTGGTCGCGTCCAAGACAACGTCAAACACTGCACCCGGCTCGTCGGCGGTCCCGGCCGCACCGTTGGGCGTGCCACTCTTGAGGTTGTGGGTCCCGGCCACTCGTTGCCACGTCACAGTGTCACCTAGCTCCACCGAAACGAACTGCGGCAGAAAGGCGGATTGAAACATCTCAATCGTGACGTCGGCGGCCCGCAAGCTGGCTGCCGGACAGAGTAAGCAGGCCAACAACAGTAGTCTCAGTCGGGAGTCAGTTGCGATCATACTGGGGTCCTCGTATCGGAGCGCCGTGCGGGAAGGTCCTCGCACCTCAGTGCCCTGCAAAAGTACCGCCAAGTAGTGTCCGTCGCCAGCGGCGCCGCGTCGCACCGGAGGCACTCTGGAAAGTGTTGGGTTTTCAGGCATCGAGGTCGGGTGCCGACGCCGAGATTGCACTATCTGTTGCCTCTGCCGCTCCCTCACGTCGCCGGAGACGTCTTTGTCGACTGGGCCGCGATTGGCCGCCGAGTTGCTGCGTTCAGGTGGGTCGGACAACACGAGGAAGAGAGGCGCTATGGATCGGCGAACTGGTTCTATCTCCCTAGTCATATTGATGTTGCTTGTGAGCGCGCTGCCAGGTGCGGCGCTAGCGGGCAGCAACGACTTTCGGCGCGGCGACTACGACAACAGCGGCAGCGTCGCACTCCCGGACGCGATTCAGCTGTTGAACCACCTGTTTGCAGGAGGTGCCTCAGCAGATTGCGAAGATGCCGCAGACTTCGATGATTCCGGCAGCCTCAACATCGCGGATGCGATCTTCTTGTTGACGTACCTGTTCTCAGCTGGCCCAGCACCGGCTG
>JBCCHQ010000201.1:0-8123 GCA_039028735.1 Planctomycetota bacterium
CAGCCCAATAGGCACTGCGAAGCAGCAAGCCAACCAACGGAGCGCACAGAGCAGGCGCACTACGAGCAGAGCGCATCGAAGAAGAACCAAGCGCCGCAAACAAGCCGCCCAACCCTCGCTAGGGGTCGGGGCGACCAAAGGGAGTCCATAATGATCTCACGAGCCGATGGCTCTACGGCCAAGAAGCCGACGAAGCTGGAAACGATCCACGAGAAGCTGGAGGAGAAGTACGGCCCCTGCGACATGAGCGACGTCAAGAACCCGCTCGATCTCGCGATCTTTGCCTACATCTCGTTGAACCTCCCCCTCGAAGAAGCGTTCCGTGCCTTCCAGGCCTTCAAGGCGAACTTCGTCGATTGGAACGAAGTGCGTATTTCGTCGGCGCGTGAAGTGCAAGACGTGTTACGTGCTGGCGACGAGCCCCTCGAGCACGCGTTGTTCATCAAGGACTTCCTGCAGCGAGTGTTCATCGACAACCATCACGTGGGGCTCGACTTTCTGCGTGACCGTACGATCTCCGAGATCCGAACCTTCTTTCGCAAGGCCGGACGCTTCCCCGATGTTGGCGTCAACCTCGTGCTGATCGACCTGAAAGAGTACGCAGTCGTGCCGCTGCAGGCGTCGACACACGCCTGTCTCAAGAAGCTGGGCGGCGTCAAATCAGAGAGCCCGACGCTGCAGGAGATGAAGTCGCTGTCGAGTCAGATCCCAGCGGACAAGATCCTCTCGCTGGTGCTGTACCTTGGCGAACACGCCCGCAACGGCTCTCCAGCACTGAAGAAGGCTGCCGCCAAGAAGCCAGCGAAGGCCACGAAGAAGGCTACCAAGAAGGCCTCCAAGTAGCGCATTCCCCTCCACGGAGCCGCGGCACAGTGGTACAACCACAGCCTTGGACGCAGGGCTCTGCGAGGCGCTGAGCCGCCGCGCCAGCAAGGGCAGCTGTCGGACGCAACAAACAGACGGACTCACCGCGCCAGACTGCTGGCGCAACAAACAGACTGGAAGAGAGACGACGATTGGCTGGCCATTCACACTGGGCAGGAATCAAACACAAGAAGGCCGCTGCTGACGCCAAGCGCGGTAAGATCTTCTCGAAGCACGCCAAATTCATCATCATCGCCGCGCGCGATGGTGGTGGCGATCCCGATGGCAATCTCGGTCTCAAGTACGCCATCGAGCGTGCCAAGGCCGACAACATGCCCAAGGACAACATTGAACGCGCCATCAAGCGCGGCACCGGCGAGATCGAAGGGATCAACTTCGTCGAACTCGTCTACGAAGGCTTCGCACCAGCCAAGGTCGCGCTAGTCGCCGATATCCTGACCGACAACCGCAATCGGACCGCCTCGGAGCTCCGCAAGCTGTTTGAGAAAAAGGGTGGAACTCTAGGCAACCCCGGGAGTGTCACCTGGATGTTCGAGACCAAGGGCGTACTCGAGATCTCGCAGGACGCGATCGGTGAGGATGATTTGATGGAGCTGGCCCTCGAAGCTGGCGCCGAAGACGTGAAGCCAGAAGGTTCCGTCTTCACAGTCCTGACGCAACCGGACGACTTCACCGAAGTGCAAACCGCACTGCGGGGCGCGAACCTCGAGTTCGCCGTTGCCGAGATCATGCGTCTCCCCACCAACACCGTGCGCGTGGAGAATGCAAAGGACGCAGAGAAGGTGATGACCTTCATCTCTGAGCTCGACGATCACGACGACGTACAACGCGTCTCCGCGAACTTCGACATTCCCGACGAGATCCTCGAGGGGCTGGACCTCTAAGAACACGGTCCCCTTCCGCAGACCACTCATCGCTCAAAGATGCGTGCGCGGCGCCTTAGCAAATCAGTAGAGAATCTCGCGTCGCGGCACAACTGAGCCGTTCGCAACTTCCGATAAGTTGGCTTTTGGAGACCCGACTCGGGTAGCGCACCCGGGTGGCGTTGCTGGCGGGAGGTCGTCAGTGCTCCCGTTCCCTGGGAAAAAAAATGGGGGGCGGCAGGGGATACCGCCCCCCGACAGGGAAGGATGGATGGGAGTACCTGTTGTTTCTCGTGGGCCTAGTGGACGTTCGGGCGGGCGGCCAGGAAGTCCTTCGGGTTGCGGATCGTGGAGCGCTCGTTGTACGACTCGTCGAGCTCGTGCCAGTACTTGATCTGCTCGTCACCGGGCTTCCAGCAGAGGAAGACCTTGCGACCGACGTACAGCGACGGGAAGTTGACGATCCCGCGCTTGAACTCCTCGACGAAACAGCCGAGTTCTTCGACTTCGCGGATATAGCCGTTGATACGATCGATCAGCCGGTTGAGATCCCCTTTGAGCTCCTGCACCTGCTCTTGCCGGTTGCTGTCTCGCGTCTCGGGGCCCTTCTCGAGCATCTCGAGCTCGGTCCGCTTCTGAATGATCGAATCCCAGGTGGACATGAGGTCCCGGACGATCTTGTCCAGCAGTGGGATCATCCGGTTCGACTCGTCCAACGATAGAATCCGCGATTTCATTTCGACTCCTTGTTGCGTCTTCGCTGCGCCCATTTCGTTCCTCCCAGTCCGTCCTTCGTTCAGCGCTCGATTGCGCTCGGTACAGGCAACAAGAGGCAACGCGCGTGCCCGCTTCCGGCGCGACCTGGCCAACGCACCGGTCAACGGGAACCCAACCATTGCATTGGCGCGAGATACGACGCCGCGACAGGCTCCGCTCGAGGCCGCGAATACCTTCTCGGGCGGCAGAAGCGGCGCTGAGGCCGGTGCGGATCGCCCCGCTACAGCAGCGTCGACCGCCCCGACCCCGACCGAAGACGAACGCCCTGTCCAGGAACGCGACACGCGCCCCTTCCCTCCGCCAGAACGAGTGTTGACTTCGCACCGGGAGCCCCGCATAACGGCCCCGCACGCCGACGAGGACTCGATTCGGCGTGGACGGCTAGCCCGGATGGGTCAGGAAAGCTCGGCCGAGACTCACCACAACTCACCGGGGAAGGGACCGCTGCTACCGCCGCATGAAGAACCGCACTCCTAGCCCGTCGCCCTCCCAGCCGGCCCGGTGGCCGTTGCTGCGGTTCCAGCGCGTCGCATATACATTAGTCCTTGCCTTCATCTGGTGCTGGCCCGCCCCCGGAGCAGCCCAAGACGGTGCCCCGCAGGCGATTCAGTCGATCGAAATCGAGGGGCTGAATCGACTGCAGCAAGGGGAGATCCTCTCGCGCCTCAAGCTGCGCCCTGGCGACACGTTCCGCCCCGAGAGCCTCGACCTCCTCTATCAGAACCTCTGGGCACTGGGCGAGTTCCTCGCGATCGAGGAGCCGCGGGTACTGGCTGGCGACAGCGGCGTCCGTATCGTCGCGCGGGTCACCGAAAAGGTTCGCATTGATAAGGTCGAAATCGTCGGCTACGACGCCTTCGCGCTGCGCACCCTGCAGTCGCTATTGCAGACGCGGGTCGGCGGGCTGCTGGACTGGCGCGACCTGAACCGCGACGCTCGGCTCTTGATCCGCTACTACCGGGAACACGGCTATCACTTCGTGGATCTTGGTTGGCGTACCGGCGCCTCCGCAGGCACCTACTACGTCGAGGGAGGTTGGCGTACGGCATCGTTTGAACGCGGCGAGGGTGCCACACCGACGACCCCCACCGTCGAGAGCCTGTCCGACCCTCGCGCCGGCCGCATTACCTTTGTCATCAACGAGGGCCCGAAAGTGCACGTGTCCGTAGTTCGCTTCTACGGCAACGACTCGTTCGAGGATGGCGATCTTCTGCGCTTCATGCGCACGCGTCCGCGCTCTTCCTTCCTCGGTTTTCCACACTCCGGCTTGTTCGATCGACAACGTTACGAACAGGACCTTCGCAACCTCAAGGCCTTCTATATCGCCAAGGGATTCTTCGACGCAGAGATCGCGGCCGAGGACTACTCCTTTAGCCTCGACCGTAGCCAACTCTTTCTCGGGATCCGCATCGCAGAAGGTACCCGCTACAAGGTGGCGGCGACGCGTTTCGAAGTGTTCGGACCAGGAGTCTTCACCGAGGACCGGCTGCGGCAGGAAACAGAGCTGACCGTGGGTTCTGCCTACGACGACGACATCGTCCAGGACGACCTCCGTCGAATCGATCGGCTCTATAAGCGTCATTCGTACATGAAGTGCAAGGTACGGCAACGCGTGATCCATTCCCTGACCGGGAACGACGTCGAAATCGTCTACCTCATCGAGGAGGGCGAACAGATCTATGTCGAGAACGTCGAGATACGCGGCAACGAAGACACCCGCGACAAGATCATTCGACGCCAGGTCCGCCTCTATCCTGGTGAGAAGTTCAACTACGACGAGATGGAGTGGGCCGAGAGCCGTCTGAACCGGACGCAGTACTTCAAAGGCCCCGTTCGGGTCTATCCAGAGGACGGCACCACCCCTAGCCAGATGAACGTCATCGTCGATGTCGAGGAGGCCCCAACCGGCTCGATCAACTTCGGTTTCGGCGTCACCAGTGGGCAGGGCGCAATCGGCATCTTGTCGCTGCGCAAGCGCAACTTCGACTACCGAGATCTTCCCGAAGGAATCCTCGACTTTCCGAACGCGTGGACCGGGGGTGGTCAAACGTTGATCATCCGCGCAGAACCAGGTACGGACGAGTCCCGCTATCACTTCGAATTCCGCGAGCCGCACATTTTCGACAGCAACACGACGCTGTTCCTACGGGCGTTTCGTAATCAGTTCAACCGTGACGACTACGAGGAGCAACGCACAGCGGCTGAGATCGGTCTGGGGCAACGATTCTCGAAGATCCCCGACCTCTCGGCTGAGATTAGCTACCGGTACGAAGTGATCGATATCGATGAGATCGATGCAGCAGCGCCCCCCGACGTCTTCGCAGTCGAAGGCGACAATCGCCTGTCCATGTTGGCTCTGGACCTCAGCTATGACCGTCGCAAGTTCCAACCGCGTGGCCTGATCATCGGCGGCTGGTTGGCTCGCGTTGGGTATGAATATGGCGGCGCCTTCTTGGGAGCCGACGTGGACATCTCCAAGGCGCGGCTGACGTTCGATTACTATCAGACGCTGCGACACAAGAACAAGACGCACTACCACGTCCTCGTCCTCCGAAACACCTTTCGTTGGGCCGAGCCCCACCACAACACTGCCGACGTACCGATCTTCGAGCGCTACTTCCTGGGTGGCGCACGATCCCTGCGAGGCTTCCGCTACCGGGAAGTCGGACCGCACTTTGGCCGCGAACCGATCGGCGGAACGGTCCTTCACTTTGGGTCTCTCGAATACACGTTCCCAATCGTCGACGGGATCCTGCGTGGCATCGGCTTCGCCGACTACGGCAACCTGTCGTCGAACCGTGGCAAGTTCGCGCTCGATCGCTATCGACTCGCCCTCGGCGGAGGGGTGTTGATCAACGTCGACCTGCTCGGCCAGCGAGTGCCGATCTCTCTCACTTGGGGTGAAGCCGTTGCCAGCGAGGATGGAGACCGAGAGCGTTTGTTCTTGTTCGATATCGGCTACGGTTTTTGACGACAGCGAATCAACTCAGTAGGAGCACAATATGCGCAGTCAACTCCTGATTGTCTTGCTAGTTCTGATCCTTGCCGCCGTGTTGCTCGCCGCCCAAGGTACGCCCCAGCAGCGCATCGGTATCGTTGACCTGAACCAAGTCTTCGAAGGCTATTCGCAGAAGGATCAGCTCGAGGCGGAGCTGGCTACCGTAAAGAAGAAGATGGAAGAGCAGTTCGACAAGATCGACAACGAGCTCAAGCAGCTGCGGGGTGAGCTAGAGTTGACCGAGAAAGGCACGACTCGCTACGGCGAAATCGAGGATCGTGCGGCAGCCCTGATCCAGAAGCGCAAGAGGCTGAACCGCGAATCGTCTCAAGAGTTTCAGGAGCGCAAACTGGCCTTCCACGACCAATTGCTGACGCACATCGACCAGACGATCCAGGCCTTCGCGATCGAGCAAGGGTATACGACGATCCTGCAGCGAGAGTTCACCCTCAGCACGCAGTCGCTGTCGTGGAAGTCGGTTCTTTTCGCTGCTCCCGAAACGGACGTCACGGCACACATCTTGGCGCGACTGAACAAGACCCGGCAGTAGCCCCCCCACCTCCGGCACTTTCCAGAAGTGCCGGTAAGCGGTCAGATCACACCGCTGCTCCCTCATCCAGCACAGCCCCACTGCAACACAGCCACGTTATCGGGCGGCAATCGCTGTCACTGCAGGCGCTGCCTCTTGGCGCACTGCCGGGGTCCCATCGTATGCTTTGGATGTGTACATCCCACGCTGCCGTCTTCGTACGGCGCCGTTGTAAAAAAGGAGTAGTCATGTCCAGCGTGCATGGGCGAGCAATTCGGTTTCGACTCGCCACCCTGCTGCTGCTCACCTTCCTGACCGGTTGCTACAGCCTGCAGGAAGCTCTCCCCCCCGAGCCATCGGAGGAGGAGCAGCTCATTGCCAACTTGCGGAAGTCAGTGGATCTCCTACGGGGGAGCTTGAAGACGACGGTCCGCGAGCGAGATCAGTTCAAACAGAACTACATCTCCAATCAGGCGGAGCTAACGACGGCTCGCGGCGACGCAGAGTATCTGGAGACGCGCGTTCGCCTTTATCGTGATCGCCTCGAGACGTTCGAAGAGGCAGCCACCGAACGCGATCATGTCATTGCGACGCAGCAAGCGCAGCTGGACCAACAGCAGGAGGTCGCCCGCAGTCAGCAGGAGACCGTAGATCGCTTGCGCAACCGCACCCGTGCCGCTGACGGCGAACGGCAAGAGCTCGAGCGGCAAGTCATTGCTGCTGAGCAACGTACCGAGTCTCTCGAAGCGCAAGTGAAGCAACTCGAACGCGCTGCCAAAGGGGCCGAGTCGATCGTAGCTCAGGCGAAGCTCAGCACAACCGAGCGCGAAGCGGCGCAAGCGGAACAGATCACTGCGATGAGTGCCGAGTTGGCCCAGCTCCGCGGCGACATGGTCGCCCTGGAGAGCCGGGCTGCGAGCGCCGAGGCCGCGCTGCAGAAGGCCATCGACGAGGCCCCTGTGCCACAAGTCGAAATCGCAATGAACCCGCAGACAGCCGACCCCGTCAATGCTGGCGAGTTCTTCGTCTCCTGGTGGGGACGTGGCTGGGATGAGATCACAAACGGTAAGTTCGGCGAAGCTGCCCGCTCTTTCGTTACGTGCGTCGGCAGTGCAATCGTACTGATTGTCTTGCTGGCCTTCTTGTGGGTCCGCGGCGCTGGCGCCCAGAAGCGAGCCGTGAACCTCGAGAAGCAGCTGCAGGCAGCCCTGTCCATGAGCACTACCAGCGGCGTCATGCGCCGCAGCGCTGCGACCGCCAAGAGCGCATCGGCCGCGGCCGCCACGACCGCCGCTGCCCCACATCTAGATCAGACGATTCAGATTCCGAAGACGGTCCCGGAACAACCGCCCGGAGCCGCGGTTGGCGCTCCGCCAGAGAGTGTCAACATCCCGCTGGAGAACCCCGAGATCTCGCAGAGCCTCGACAACGCCTTGAACGTCGCCGAAGGCAATGCCCCGCGCGATCGACAAGTCATCGGTGCCGAGCCCAAAAGCTCAGACAGTATCGCTGTCCGCAGCGGCGAAGACGAGGAACTACTCAAAGACCTCAAGAGCGTGATCCGCGACAAGTTCTCCGATCTGTGATGTGATATCGGGGGGAACCGTCACGGGACCTGCGCCTCGCGGCGCAACTCCCGCGCCCGTTCCCTGATCCCGATATCATTGTCTTTCCAATGGACCAGCCTAGGTCCATTGGTCGTCGTTGAGGCGGTCCATGTGTGAGCAATCACAACGTGGTCGCCTCTTTGCGATGGGATGGGACGGTTACTTGCTCTAGATCCGGTTTACCCCCCGCGAAGCCATCGCTCCGATGCCGTCAGGCGACGGGCCAAGAACACTTCGGTCCCTGTGTGAGCATTCACAACGTGGTCGCCTCTTTTCGATGTTTGAGGGCCAGTGCTCGCGCGCTCGACATCCCTCGCTGCTAGATCTGGCTTCCCGTTCTCCCTTCCTGAGCAACCCAATACATGGGTAACACCTATTGTCATTACATGGGTGACACACTTCCTGGACTTACGACAACGCGCCGCTCCCCGAAACTACCCCGTAGTGGGGCTGGGCCAAACCTA
>JBCCHQ010000202.1:0-8072 GCA_039028735.1 Planctomycetota bacterium
ATTGATTCCATCTACTACCAAAAGAAGGACAAATCCCTTAGTGCTCTGTTACCTAGGTTCAATGCGGATCAGATAGATATGGATCCTTTGATCGAACCATGGTACCGCAAGGTTGTCGGTGCTGACTACTCTAGCGCGATGATGCTGACGCAGCTCGTGACCGTGTTGACAGCACGTCTCTCTTGCGCCGAATTGTTGCCGTTTGAGCCACTGCAGTATGTGGTCGATGTGCGCTCACACTTGGCGGGGATCGATCGTCGGTGCGCGGCGCAGGGAGTGGCCGTTCCCACCGCTGCGCGGGCGGCGGTCGACGAACGCCTCTTGCTTCTCGAGCTGTCATCGCGGCGCATGCAGGAGCGTCTACAAGCGGCGCTGGCTTCAGGAGCTCTCGACCACCAACAGCGACGCGCAGTCAACGTACAGCTGTTGCAGCTCGAGCGCTGCTGGCTCGACCGAAAAGGGTTGCCCGGGCGCCCGTGGTATCGGTCGTTGTACGCGGCCTCTGACCCAACTTCTGGGTACGCCGCCTGGATGCTGCCGGCGTTGCGCCTAGCCGTCGAAGCAGGCGGCGACGTTGCGGCGGAGTTGGGTCGTGTCGCCCGAGCGTTGGACCGAATCTACGCGCGGCTTATCCAGATCGAGGCGATCCTCGTAGTCGCTCTCGACGAGTAACGGAGAATATCCATGGGATACATGAAGTGGCTCCACACCCGTTGGCCGGCCGGCACAGTCGAGAAGTTGCCGCAGGTCAACGAGGACTATTCAACCAATGTCGCCGGCCTCTACATCGTCGGTGATTTGACCGGCGTGCCACTCTTGAAGTTTGCGTCGGACGCGGGTGCCCGCGCGATCGACACGATCGCTGGTGACTCGAGCTTTCAGCGCGGTGGAGGTGACGACGACGTGCTCGACGTTGCGATCATTGGCGCTGGCGTTTCGGGGATGGCTGCTGCGTTGCAGGCCCGCAAGCATGGCCTGTCGTATGAAGTCATCGAAGCCTCCGAGCCGTTTTCGACGCTTGTGAACTTCCCGAAGGGGAAGCCGATCTTCACCTATCCGACGGATATGACGCCCACCGGTGATCTCCAGTTCTCAGCCGAAGTGAAGGAGCCGTTGCTGGAAGAGCTCAGGCACCAGAGTCTCGGTGCCGGGATCGAACCCAAAGCGGCCCGCGTCGAGCGGGTGCAGAAGAAGGGGGCGACCTTCGAGGTGGTGCTAGCTGGCGACGAACCGAATCTGCAGGCCCGCCGCGTGATCGTTGCGATCGGTCGTTCGGGAAACTTCCGCCGTCTCGGCGTCCCCGGCGAGAAGCTCGAGAAGGTCTACAACCGTCTGCACGATCCGAAGGACTTTTGCGGTAAGCCCGTCATGATCGTTGGTGGCGGCGACAGCGCGCTGGAGGCTGCGATTGCGCTGGCTCAGTGTGGCTGTCACGTCAGCCTCTCCTATCGCAAGAAAGAGTTCTCCCGCCCGAAGCCGGAGAACGTCGAGAAGCTGCAGATGCTGCAGCGCGATCCCGAAGCCGACGTCGGTGTCGAAGAGCCGACGTCCGAGCGCATCGGTGTTGCGAGCGGTGCGTTCATGGAAGAGTACCGCAAGCGCGGATCCGTAGATCTACTGATGGGATCTCAGGTCGTGCGCGTCGAAGAGTCGACCGTCGTCTACTCTGACGACAGCGGTGAGCACGAGATCCCCAACGACGCAGTGTTTGCGATGATCGGTCGCGAGCCGCCTTTGGACTTCTTCCGGCGCAGTGGAGTGCGCATCACTGGCGAGACGTCACCAATGCAGTGGGTGTGGATCCTGCTGTTTCTCGCAGCCATTACGTTCGTCTACGCGTGGAAGGGCGATCACCCAGTCACGAAACTCGACGGTCGCACGCCCGAACAGGTCGCGCAAGGCGCCGAGATACCCCCGCAGTGGCCCGAGTACATGGACCAGAGTGTCGGTGGGCTTGGCAGTTGGTGGCGTGAGCAGGTCGATAACCGAGAAACTCTCGTCGGCACGGTCGCTGCCTCGATGAAACAGCGGTCGTTCTACTACACGCTGGGCTACACGCTGCTGATCGGTGTCTTTGGTGTGATCCGCATCCGGCGCCGGCGCACGCAGTACGTGACGCTGCAGACGACGTGTCTGTTCTTGGTGCAGCTGTTTCCGCTGTTCCTGCTACCCGAGGTCTTTTTTCCGTGGGCCGGTTACAACGGCTGGTGGGACGGCGGGGCCGGGAAGTGGTTCGCTGACAGCTTCTTTCCCCTCTATGGAGGGCAAGTGGACGCAGCGGCATCGGCGCCTAGTTGGGGACATCCGCGCGAGTACTGGAAAGCGTATGGCTTCATTCTCGCTTGGCCGTTGACGGTTTGGAACGTGTTTCAGGCACAGCCCCCGTGGGCTTGGTTGGTTCTGTCTTGCATTCAGACGTTCGGGGTCATTCCGGCGCTCGTCTACTTCTACGGCAAGGGCGCCTACTGCGGGTGGATCTGCTCGTGTGGCGGTTTGGCTGAGACGATGGGCGATGCGCAGCGCCACAAGATGCCGCATGGTCCAAAGTGGAACCGCCTCAACATGGTGGGGCAGGTGATCTTGGCCGCGGCCTTCGTGCTGCTAGCGCTCCGGATCTACGGCTGGGCAGTCCCGGACGGGCAGGTCGCAGCCAACTTCGACTACTGGTTGAGCGGCAAGTCCGGCAGTGATGGCGGCGCACCGTTCTTGGTGAGCTGGAAGTGGACTGTCGATGTGTTGTTGGGTGGGATCCTGGGAGTCGGCTTCTACTTCAAGTACTCGGGTCGTGTTTGGTGCCGCTTTGCGTGTCCGCTCGCGGCTCTGATGCACATCTACGCCCGCTTCAGTCGGTTTCGTATCATCTCCGACAAGAAGAAGTGCATCTCGTGCAACGTCTGCACTTCCGTGTGCCACCAAGGAATCGACGTCATGAACTTCGCGAACAAGGGCATGCCGATGGCCGACCCACAATGCGTACGCTGCAGTGCGTGCGTGCAATCGTGCCCGACCGGCGTGTTGCAGTTCGGCAGAGTCGATGGCGAGGGGAACACGACGAAAGTGGACAAGCTCGTGGCGTCGAACATACGCTCGCAGGAGACGTAGCGGCAGGAGACGTAGCGGCGAGACCGTTTCGTCAGTCGTCTAGTGCGTAGCGGAGTCGTAGCGTCGTCGTCCCGGCGACCGCGGCGCCGTCGCGCACGGCCGGCAGATAGCGTAGCTGCAGCGCCGTCTCCCGCGCCGCGGCGTTCATATGTCGGCACGCGGCGGCCCGGATGATCTCGACGCTCGTGACGGTGCCGTCCGCGGCGATTGCCAGCCTGACTTCCACGACTCCTTCGTGACCGCGACGCCGGCACTCACGCGGATACGTGGGTTGCAGTTTGCTGACGAGAGTCGGCTCTTGCTTCGCCGGCATTTCGACCCGCGCGCGTGGCTGAGGTGCTCGCTGCAGGGTACGCGTGCGCGGTCGCAGGTAAGGTTGCGGGGGTACTGGTTGTATCGTCACGAGTCTGGGCGGCGCGCCGCTCGGTAGCGGCCGCGTGAGGGCGGTGCGGCGGTGCAGTTCTGGTCGTGGAGTCGCCGTTGTCGGGAGTGCGATCGGGTGCGGCGCGGGTCGGGCTTGTGAAGGTTCGGCCTGTGACGGTTCGGCCTGTGACGGTTCGTTTCGCAGCGGTGGCGCAATCTGCGGCGGGCGCGGGACGGGTTCATATCGCACCAGCAACTCCACGTCGGCAGCGGGCGCGACGGGCGGCGTCGGATCGAACCCGGCCCACAGAGTCAGTGCGGCGAGGGCAGCGACGTGCAGGGCGACGGAGCCGATCCAGGCGGCGGTGACCGCGGCACTGCGCTGCACTTTCGAACCTCCTGACCAACACCAGGGCGGAGGACACCGCCGAATGCGCGTCCTCCGCGATTATGACACCAGTGCAATAGTAGGGTCGCGTCGAGCTGAGCGCAATGTCCCGGCTGTTCGTTGTAGTTGCCTCTACTTGAGGGGTTTACGCCCTTTATGTTGCGTTATTGGCATTGCGCTGGCATTCGATAACAGCCCGCCGTTGACGGGTCTGCTCGAAAGGCCACGTTGCCCTGGGCTGCTGACGCGGATTCGGGCTGTCGTCGCGCGACGAGCATAGTACGCCACGGATTCCCGAGGGTGCGACGCCCTGGCTTCGCGACTATTGGAGTGTGCGGCAGTTCGGCAAGCGTCACCGATTCATCGGCATCGACTCCCACTTGTGATGAGGACGTAGACCGCGGCCCCTCAGGGCTCTTGGCAGTAGCGCACGTCGTCGTAGTACTCGTAGTTCTGGGCGCAAGGATCGTACACAGCGTACGCCCACTCTTGCCCTTCATAGATCTCCAAGAAGTAGTGTTTGCTGGGGGCGAGGGCGGGGACGTGAAAATAGGCGAGCGACAGCTGCTGCAGGGCCTCGGACTTTGTGTGCCCCATGTACTCGATCGCGTAGATCGCCGTTGCCAAGCCTGTGCGATCACTGCCACCCGCGCAATGGACCAGAATCGGCCGCTCCGCCAGAGCGAACTCGTCGAGCAACTGGCAGAGGTGTTCGCGGTGGGGGATCCGCTGAGCACTCATCCGCAGGTCGACGTGTGCGACATCGAGCCGGGCGCAGGTTGCGATCTCGTCGCGATACCATTCGGTTTCGGGGCGCGCGCCTCGCAGGTTGATCACGGTACGGATCCCATGCTCCCCGATGACGGCTTCTAGTTCTGAGCTCGTAAGCTGCCCCGAGCGGTAGAGCTGTTGGGGATCGACTTCGTGGAAGTTGCGACTGAGATGGCAGCCCGAAACCGCGATGGCTACGACCGCGAACAGGCACAGTAGAGGGAGACGCCGAATCATTGCAGCAACCGATCGCCAGAGAAGGGGCACCATTTCTGCTATCGGCACTTGGGGGGACTGAAGTGAGGGACGCTACCAAGTGTGGTGCGGGCATGGGCTTGTGCCAACAGGGTTGGCTTGTGCTACTAAGTATGGCTTGTGCCGAGCCGGGATCGGACCCGATCGCCGGCAGCATTGATCCAGGCGGTGGCTTGGAGGCGGGCGTCAGGCGGTGAGCACCAACGGCAGGCACTCGCGACGGGTCAGCTTCGCTGTGCCAGAGCCAGCTGCATCAAAAAACGCCGCCGCCCACTCTGCAGTGGGCGGCGGCGTACATGGAAGCTACTGCGCGCAGTTGAGTCCATCCGCGGTTGGGTCCGGACCCGGCAGCGGGAACGGAGCCGCCGGGTTTGCACCGCCTGCGAACAGGAAGGTGATCGTATAGATCACGTCGGACAGATCGATCAGTCCATCGTCGTTCGTATCCGCAGCGTCCAAACAGAGCGGCGCTGCGCCGCTGTTGAACAGGTAGGTCAGCGTGAAGATCGCGTCGGCGACGTTGAACACTCCGTCGCGGTTCGAATCACCGCGAATGAAGGATCCAGCAATGTACTCGTAGCCGTTGGTCACGACCGCCGTGCCGCCAGAGGTCAGTACGGACACGTCGACGAAGCCCGCGCTCGCCGCTGACGGTGTCGTCAAGACGATCGAGGTTCCGCCACCAAGTACGTTGATCACCGATGCCGTGTTCGCACCGAACAAGACAGTTGTGTCGGCCAGCGATCCAAGATTGGTCCCGACGATCGTTACGAACGTTCCTCCAGCATTGTCGCCGAAGGCAGGAGTGACCGACGTGATCGTTGGGACGCCGACGTACGTGTAGGCGGCGCTCAAGATCGCGATGTCTGGCCCGCTCATGACCGCGACGTCGACGGTGCCGGCGGCGTGTGCCGGCGTGAGGACTGACATCGTCGTGGCGTTGAACACTGTGAGGCCCGTGGCTGCGATACCGTCGAACGTGACGGTCGTCGTGCCGTCGAAGCCGGTGCCGGTCAGGGTCACCGTGGCGCCACCAGCGATCGGGCCGATGGTCGGCGTAATCGAAGTTAGCTGTAGGTCTGCAATGTACGTGTACGCGCCTGGCAACAGCGACGAGCCGTTCACGGTCACGATCTCTACGTCTACCGGACCGCCAGCATGCGGCGGAGTGACGGCTTCGAGAGTGGTCCCGCTAATGAACGTTGTCGCGGCCGCGATGCCGTCGAAGCTGACAACAGCGTCAGCGGTGAAGCCAGTACCGTTCAGCGTGACTGTTTCGCCACCGGTCTCACTTCCGGACGACGGCGTGACGCTGAGGAGTGACGGCGTGGCGTTGTAGGTGAACGCGCCGATTGCGAGGTCGCTACCGTTGAGGTTTTGAACCAGCACATCGACAGCGCCTGGTGCATGCGGCGGCGTGTCTGCCTCCAGCGTGTTCGCGTCGATGAAAGTCACGTTCGTGGCGGCCGCGGCGTCGAAGAGGACCACCGTGAAAGCGTTGAAACCGCTACCCATGATCGTGACGGTCGTGCCGCCAGCAGAGCTACCATTGACCGGGCTTATACCTGAGATCATCGGACTCATCTCGTAGGTATAGGCCGCTGGTAGGATGCCGGTGCCGAAGCTGTTTGTCACCTGAACGGCAACCAGGCCAGGTGTGTGCGGCGGGGTCACGGCCTCCAGCGTCGTTGCGCTGATGAACGTCACGGCCGGTGACGGCGTGCCACCGAACGAGACGGTGCTGGTTGCTGTGAAGTTCGTGCCCGTGACCGTGACCGTAGCGCCACCGAGCGGGCTACCGCTGGTCGGAGCGATCTCCGTGACCGTCGGCGAGCCGTCGCTGTAGGTGAAGCCACCGGCCAAGGCGCCCGTGCCGTTGGAACTGCTGACGGTGACGAGCACGGGCCCGACCGCGTGGGCGGGAGTGATAGCCGTCAGCGTCATTGAGTCCACGAACGTCGTTGCGGCCGCAATGCCGTCGAAGCTGACAATCGCGTCCGCGGTGAAGCCCGTACCGGAGATCGTGACGGTCTCGCCCCCACCGATGTCACCGGTGTTCGGCGTGACCGCACCAATCAGTGGCGGGTCATTGTAGGTGTAGGCTGCAACCAGAGTATCTGAGCCGACGCTGTTGGCGATCGACACGTCGACGGTCCCCGGCGCGTGCGCCGGCGTGACTGCCGTGACCGTTGTTGAGCTCACGAAAGTCGTGACTGCCGCGACCCCGTCGAATGAAACGACGGTGTCGGCTGTCAGTGCCGTACCCGTGACGGTGATTGTGTCGCCGCCAAAGAGTGCCCCATTGTTCGGAGCAATCGACGCAATCGTCGGGGGGGCGAGGTAGGTGTAGCCACCGAACAATGTCGCGCTGCCGTTGAGGTTCGATACCGCAACGTCGACGCTTCCTGGCGCGTGCGCCGGTGTGATCGCCGTCAGCGTGTTGCTGTCGACGAACGTGACGGCCGCACTGAGGCCGTCGAACGTGACGACTTCCGAGCCGATGAAGCCCGAGCCAGAGATCGTTACTGTATCGCCGCCGTCCTGGTGGCCGGAGCTCGGTGTGACCGCAGTGATCATCGGTGAGCCGTTGTAGGTGAAGCCACCGACGAGCGTCGACGTGCCGTTGATGTTGTCGACAGTGACGTCGACCGTGCCGGGAACGTGCACCGGAGTGACCGCCGTCAGGGTCGTCGTGCTGACGAATGTCGTCGCGGCGGCGACGCCGTCGATCGACACTGTAGCGTCCGCCGTGAAGTCCGTGCCGGTCAACGTGATCGTGTCACCACCCAGCGGGGATCCATTGGTCGGGCTCAGCGAAATCAACGTCGGCGGATTGTCGTACGTGAACGCAGCCGACAGTGTATCGCTGCCGATCGCGTTGCTGACTGAGACATCCACGATACCTGCTGCGTGGGCGGGTGTGGTTGCCGTGAGTGTCGTCGCATTGACGAACGTCGTCGCAGCGGCGATCCCGTCGATCGCAACCGTTGTGGTTGCGTCGAAGCCCGCACCGGACACCGTAATGACGTCGCCACCGAGTGGCGATCCGTTCGCGGGCGCTACGCTGCTGATCGTTGGCGGAACAACGAAAGTGTAGGCGGCGACCAGCGTGTCGCTGCCGTTGACGTTGCTCACTGCTACGTTGACAACACCCGCGACGTGAGCCGCAGTTGTCGCTGTCAGCGTGTTCGCG